>NZ_DALZOJ010000005.1:0-200946 GCF_032004885.1 Moraxella sp. CTOTU47579 | reverse complement strand
ACTGTCTTTGCTCAAATAAACTTACGAGTATCTTCACTCTGACAATACAATTAATAAAGTCTTAATTTTATCGACCTAAGTGAAAATCCACACAAGTTGTTCTTGTGTTTGTTGTTATTTAGTGTACCAAAGATATCGTCTATCATATGGTGAGCTTGATATTGTAATACGTTTTGTTTTACTCTGTCAAGCTTTATTTAATTCTTGCTAAGCTTCGTAATTTGTTTTACTTGTTTGTAAACTCTTCGTCGCTCAGTGGTGGCGTATTATACGTGAATCTAAATGGGTGTCAACAGGAAAATATAAATAATTTTAAATTAATTACTAACTTTCTTTTATATTAATGATTTTATTCATATTTTAACTGTTTAAAAAACTCAAATCTTCTTCTGGACGCTTGGTAAACACTTCACAGCCGTTTTCAGTGACCATCAGTGTGTGTTCCCATTGGGCGGACAATTTACGGTCTTTAGTAATTACCGTCCATTTATCGGGTAAGGTTTTGGTTTGCCATACACCTTGGTTAATCATTGGTTCAATGGTAAATGTCATGCCTGTCGTCAGTTGTAAACCGGTATTTTTTTTACCATAGTGCAGAATTTGTGGTTCATCATGGTATACGTCACTAATTCCATGTCCGCAATATTCTCTTACTACGCTAAAACGCTCGGGTTCAGCCACCGCTTGAATCGCTGCGCCAATATCGCCTACATAGGCGCCATTGCGAACGGCTTTCATCCCTGCATATAGTGCGTCTTGGGCAATTTTGCAGATACGCTGCGCCATGATAGAGCCTTCACCAATAATCCACATTTTTGAAGTATCGCCATGATAGCCATCTTTTATCACTGTGACATCAATATTGACGATATCGCCATCTTTTAGGATACGGCTATCATCGGGAATACCATGACAAACTACATGGTTGATTGAAGTACAAAGCGTATGCTGGTAGCCATGATAGCCGACATTGGCAGGAATGGCTTTTTGGACATCGACAATATAGTCATGGGCAAGCTTGTCTAATGCCCCGGTCGTTACACCTTCTTTGACATATTCATCTAACATCACTAAAACGTCGGCGGCTAATTTACCAGCGACGCGCATTTTTTCAACGGCTTCAGGGTTATTTAATAATGTTTTCATACAATAATTATCTGATTTTGCAAAAATTTAAGAAGACGTATTATAGCCCTTTTCGCCTTGTTCACAAAACTACTATTTGTTTAAACAGTTGTTACTTGAATTTTGGATGGGTTGTAACTATTGTGATGTTCTACAATGACAACAAGGGTTAGGAACGTCTATGGCTAATTCAATTAATATCGATACACAGAAGTATGTAAGACCTTCTGAAGCTGAAATCAAGGCAAATTTGAATGATGAGCAATATTATGTGACACAGCAAAACGGCACTGAACGCCCTTTTAGTCATGAATATGATCACCAATTTGAACGTGGTATCTATGTGGATATTGTCAGCGGTGAGCCGCTTTTTAGCTCATCAGATAAGTATGACTCAGGTTGTGGTTGGCCCGCCTTTAGCAAACCGATTGATACAGCAGTAATCAATGAATTGTTTGATGACAGTCACGGTATGCGACGTACTGAAGTGCGTAGCCGTGTTGCTGATTCGCATTTAGGCCATGTGTTTAATGATGGTCTTCCTGAGCTTGGCGGCATGCGCTATTGCATCAATGGCGCGTCGCTACGTTTCATCCCTGTGAACGAGATGGAACAAGAAGGGTATGGTGACTTAATCGGATTGGTTGAATAATTACCATCTGCATTTGCTAAAACATATAGCTTAACCATATAAAAATGTGTTAAAATAGCAGTTTGTCATTTTATCTTAAAATGGCAAATTGCTTTTTTTATTTACTAACATGACACACACATTGCTATTTTCAAGCTAACAAGCTTGATAAGAGTTAAGCTGGGTGTTTGCAAATTTGATTAATTAAAATCCTGTAGATTTTGATGCGTGTTTGCAAATCGGCTTAATCGGTAATGTGGAGGCATAACCCAACTTTACTTAAGGAAATCTCATGGCGTCAGCTAATCCTACCCAAGTTTCAATGCGTGATCTTTTAGAAGCCGGTGCACACTTTGGTCACCAAACTCGTTTTTGGAATCCAAAAATGGGCAAATTTATTTTTGGTGCACGTAACAAAATCCACATCATCAACCTTGAGCATACAGTTAAAGCGATGAACGAAGCGCTAAACTTCGTTAACCGTGAAGCAGCGCGTGGCAACAAAGTACTATTTGTTGGTACTAAACGTGCAGCAAGCAATGTTATTAGCGAACAAGCCGCTCGCGCTGGTATGCCGTATGTTGACCATCGCTGGTTAGGTGGTATGTTAACCAACTGGAAAACCATCCGTCAGTCAATTACGCGTTTGAAAGAATACGAAAAACAAGCTGAAGACGGTACGTTTGCTAAGTTAACCAAACGTGAAGCGTTAGAGCGTACTCGTGAAATGGAAAAACTTGAGCGTGCGTTAGGCGGTATCAAAAACATGAACGGTTTACCTGATGCAATTTTTGTGGTTGACGTTGACCATGAAGCGATTGCAATCAAAGAAGCAAAAAACTTAGGTATCCCTGTTATTGGTATCGTTGATACAAACTCAAACCCAGATGACGTAGATTATGTCATTCCTGCCAATGACGATGCGATTCGTGCGGTAACGCTATACGTATCAGCGGTTGCAGATGCAATTATCGCTGGTAAAGAATACGCTAAAACTCAAGGCGGCAAAGCAGCAAATCAAGAAGAAGCAGTAACTGAAGCACCCGCAGAAGCTGCGGCAGAATAAGGGTTACCGTAGTATCATAGCAGCGCATTGCTTGGGTTGTTATGATACTGTCATCAAAATTTTATAAACTAACTTTGATGAGTAAACACAAAATTAGCTTCTAAAAATTCGAATTTGTAGCGTAATATTAAAGGGCAAAAATCACCCATTTTTGTCCTTTAATCTTCAAATGTTTAGACAATAAACAACCCAATTCTCATCTATAATGATAATCAATTGAGGTATCTCATGGCAGAAATTAGTGCAAAACTGGTAAAAGAATTACGTGACCGTACAGGTCTTGGTATGATGGAATGTAAAAAAGCCCTGCAAGAAGCAGACGGCGACATCGAAACCGCAATCGATAACCTGCGTAAATCAGGTCAAGCAAAAGCTGCTAAAAAAGCAGGTAACATTGCTGCTGATGGTGCTATCATTATCGCTCAAGAAGGTAACAAAGCCTTACTACTTGAAGTAAACTGTCAAACTGACTTCGTGGCAAAAGATGCTAACTTCACCGCATTTGCAAACAAAGTAGCTGAACTGGCGCTTGCTAACGATACCACTGATGTAGCGGCTATCTCTGCATTGCCGTATGGCGATGGTCAAACGGTTGAAGAAGCCCGTGTTGAGCTCGTACAAAAAATCGGTGAAAACATCCAAGTACGCCGTGCAGAAGTGATTGAAGGTGACAACCTAGCCTCTTACCGTCACGGTATCCGTATTGGTGTAGTGGTTTCTGTTGAAGGCGGTAACGCTGACACCGCAAAACACGTAGCGATGCAAGTTGCAGCATTCAACCCAATCGCCGTTGATGAAGCCAATGTACCTGCTGATATTCTAGCGCGTGAAAAAGACATCATCGAAGCGAAAGCAAAAGAATCTGGCAAACCAGAGGCCGTGATTGAAAAAATGATTACGGGTGGTCTACAAAAGTACTTGAACGAAGTAACTTTGCTGAACCAACCTTACGTTATCGACAACGAGAAAAAAGTTGGCGATATATTAAAATCTGAAGGTATGACGGTTAAAGCATTCAAACGCTTAGAAGTGGGTGAAGGCATCGAGAAAAAACAAGAAAACTTCGCTGAAGAAGTGGCAGCAGCTCAAGCAGCAGCAGCTAAATAATAAGCGACAACCGCTAGGTTGTAGACTTATTAAAAATACCCCATAAATTTGGGGTATTTTTTTGTCTAATTTTTTTATTTTTTATGTGAAGCGATTATTTGTAGATGAAGCGATTAATTGGCTGCGGCTAACGCTTGCTCAAGGTCAGCTTTGATGTCCTCAATATGCTCAATACCAATGGATAAACGAATCATGTCTTCGCTGACACCTGCTTTTTGCAACTCTTCAGCATTTAACTGGCGGTGCGTGGTAGTGGCGGGATGGCAAGCAAGTGACTTGGCATCACCGATATTGACTAGACGGGTAATTAATTGTAGCGCATCAATGAATTTCGCCCCTGCTTCACGGCCGCCTTTTAACCCAAAGGTTAGAATCGCTGATGGCTTACCACCAAAGTATGTTTGCGCAAGCTTATGCTCTGGATGGTCGGTTAATCCTGCGTACTTGACCCAAGCCACTTGTGGATGATGGTTTAAAAATTCTGCCACGGCTTGGGCATTTTGGCAATGTCGCTCCATACGCAAGGCTAACGTCTCTAGCCCAAGCATAATTTGCCAAGCATTCATTGGGCTTAGTGCCGCACCGGTATTACGTAAGGGCGCAACGCGTGCGCGGGCAATAAACGCCGCAGCACCCATGGCTTCGACAAAATTGACACCATGATAGCTGGCATCTGGGGTATTTAAAATCGCGAAACGTTCTTTGTGAGCGCCCCAATCAAATTTGCCACTATCGATAATCACACCACCCACCGACGTGCCCGAACCACTCACATATTTGGTCAATGAATGAATCACAATATCAGCACCATGCTCAAATGGACGGCACAATGTTGGCGTGGCGACGGTGTTATCAATCACCACAGGTACACCTTTGCTATGAGCAAATTCGCTAATTTTTGCGATATCTAGCACATTACCCAATGGATTGCCAATACTTTCACCAAATATCAGTTTGGTACGCTCATCAATCAAATCAACCAAAGTCTCAGGTTTGGTATAATCAAAGAAACGCACTTCGATACCTTGACGTGGCAACGCATGGGCAAATAAGTTGTAAGTACCGCCATACAAAGTTGATACTGAGACGATGTTATCGCCTGCCTCACATAGGGTTTGGATGGTATAAGTAATCGCCGCCATCCCGGATGCCACCGTCAATGCACCGATGCCGCCTTCTAACGCTGCCATACGCGCTTCAAGCACCGCATTGGTTGGGTTCATGATACGGGTGTAGATATTGCCGGCAACTTTAAGATCAAAAAGGTCAGCACCGTGTTGGGTGTTGTCAAAGGCATACGAACTGGTGTGGTAGATAGGGACAGCGACAGCTTTGGTGGTCGGTTCTGGTTCGTACCCTGCATGAATGGCGAGCGTTTCTGGGCGATGCGGTGGGCTCATACATATTCCTTTAATTTAGTTTAATTAGCAAAAAAATCTCTTTTGCATTGTAACGAGTTATTAATCAGTTTTGCAAATTCACAATAGAGCATTATTGGAACATTAATGCTGTTTTTTGGAATATCGATTCGTGGTGAATTGGCGTCTAAAAGTGCGCCATATATCCATTGATAGCCACAAACGCTAGCACAGACAAACACAGCAACACTAAGCTTTGTAAAAGAAGCCGCTACCTTTTGGTAACCACCATGGAATGAAACAAGCCATCATTATTACGGGCTTTCACGTAATTACTCTAGACGAAGATAAATGAGAAAAAATAAATAATAGATAAAACCTCACCGTTAAATACCTAATCTAACAAAAGTGTTGAAGCTGGTCACACCAGAATAGACCCTAGAGAGCAATTCAGACGAAAATACCCTTAAAATAGTATCAAATACGCGTAAACTAGCCTGCCAATTTAGCAAAAACAAGCGTAAAAATATCTTTAGCTTGTAAAAAAACCCATAATGACCGTTGTCAGTATGGGTTTAACCAATGATATTAAAGCAGGGGTATTAAAGCGATAGTATCGAAGCCCTATGATTAAAGCGTTGACTCGTATCTAAATTAGCTTATAGCTGTAACTCACTGATATCTGCAACCGTTAAAAATAACCCACGCACTTTTTTTAGCAACGCCAACCGATTGGCTTTAAGATTAGCATCTTCACTATTCACCATCACCTGCTCAAAGAAGTCATCCAATGGCTGCTGCAGTGTCGCTAGAGATTGTAAAATCTGGGTGTAGTTGGCGTTGTCAGTGTGTTGATGCGGCTCAATACTTTGCGCTGCAGTTTGCACCGCTTGGTACAATGCTTTTTCGGCAGGTTCTTGTAAATAAGCCGTTTGTATTTGGCTTGCAATCTCACCCTCAGCCTTGGCTAAAATATTGGCAACACGTTTATTGGCCTCGGCAAGTTGTTTGGCGGGTGGCAAATCACGGAAAGCTTGGACGGCTTTGATACGATGGTCAAAATCCATTGGCACTTGCGGTTGTAGCGCCTGTACCGCCATAATTGTATCCACGCTCACGCCTTGGTCTTCATACATGGCACGGTAGCGTGAATTAATAAACTCCATCACTTGTTTAAAAGTTTTTGGTAAGTCATCAATTTTGCCTACATAACCCAATAAAGCTTGCTCAAGCAATACTACTAGATTTAGTGGCAGTTGTTTCTCAATCAAAATACGCAGTACCCCAATCGCCGCGCGGCGTAGGCTAAACGGGTCTTTTGAACCGGTTGGCGCTTGGTCAATGCCAAAAATACCGACCAGCGTATCCAAACGGTCTGCTAATGCCAGCGCCGTTCCAATGTTGGTCGCTGGTAATTTATCACCGCTAAATTTTGGCAGATATTGCTCTTCGATTGCCGCCGCCACTGCTTCTGGCTCTTGGTTTAAACGCGCATAGTAAGTCCCTGCTACGCCTTGCAGTTCTGGAAACTCACCCACCAAGGTACTGGCAAGGTCTGCTTTTGACAGCAAGCCTGCCCGTGCCGTTTGCTCAACGTCTTCGCCAATTTGGGTAGCAATAAAGGCAGCTAGCTTGGCAATACGCTCAGATTTTTCCCAAATTGTCCCTAACTTATCTTGGAATACGCGGGTTTTGAGATTTTCAGTCAAGGCAAACAATGGCTGTTTTTGGTCTTGTAAAAAGAAAAACTCGGCATCAGCAAGGCGTGGACGTACCACTTTTTCGTTACCGGCAATCACTTGCGCTTTATCTTTACTGTCGATGTTACTGATAAAGATAAAATAAGGCTGTAATTTACCTTGGCTGTCAGTCAAACAAAAATATTTTTGATCCGCCTGCATGGTACTAATCAAGGCCTCTTGCGGCACTTGTAAAAATCGTGGCTCAAAGCTTGCGCGTAGCGCTACTGGATAATCGACCAGCGCAGTGACTTCATCAAGCAAATCTTGCGGTACGATAGCAGTCGCCCCTACTTCATCAGCAAGCTGTTGCACTTGTTCTTTGATAAGCTGCTGGCGTTTGTCAAAATCAGCGATGACATGCGCCTCGGCAAGGTTTTGCTCATAGCTGTCCGCCGTGTCAATTCTAACCTTATCAGGATGATGGAAACGATGTCCAAGACTATAACGACCCAGTTCAACGCCCTGCGATCCTGTCTCACCCGACGTTAATCCTTGAATCGTTGCTGGCAGCACTTGGTCGTCTTTGAGTAGCACCAACCATTTGACAGGGCGAACAAACTCAGAACGCTCTGCGCCACTGCGCATGCGTTTGGCAATCGGCAACTCATCTAAGGCTTTTTGAAAAATACTCGGCAGTAACTCAGCCACAGGCTGACCGATGACATTCATTTCATAGCCGATATAATCGCCTTTATCACCCTTGATGGTAATTAAATCCTTGACGTCAATACCCAAGCCTTGGGCAAACCCTTGAGCCGCCTTGGTTGGATTACCGTCCTTGTCATAGGCAGCTTTGACTGCAGGACCGCGTTTTTGTTCGATTTTATCGGGCTGTTTTTCACTAATTCCTTGAATCTGCAAGGCAAGGCGACGCGGGGCGGCAAAGCTTTTAATGGTATCAAAGCGAATATTGGCATCTTTTAGCGATTGGGTGACATGGTCAGTGAGAGCATCGCGCAATTTTTTTAGATTTTTTGGGGGCAATTCTTCGGTGCCAAGTTCAAATAAAATAGTAGACATGCTAAAGCCTTGTTGATTCAAATAGGGTAAATATAGGCGATTATAGCAGAAATTTAAGCCATAAAAATGCCCCATCAGCGGGGCAAATCAAGAAAACTGTCAGCGCAAAACCAAAATTAAACTTATCGGCTGGTGCTTGCCGAAGTCGTTACAGCGGTTGTAGCGACTGGCGTATTATTGACCGCCGCTTTTGGTTTGGCCTTGGCAGGATTGACCACAAAGTTAATCCCTAACAACAACAGCGTCACCCCTAAAATCGGGCGCAATTTTTTCTCAGGTAGTTTACTGCTCAATAATGTGCCTACAATAATGGCAGGAATCGCGCCAATGAGCAAAAAGGTCAGCATGTGAAAATCCACACTGCCTGACAGCAAATGTCCGAGACCTGCGACCAGGGTTAACAGCACCGCATGTACCACATCCGAGCCGATGATACGAATGAGCGGCAATTGGGGAAAATCAGCACCAGCGCCATGACGCCAAATGCCCCTGCCCCAACCGACGATAAGGTCACTACTACCCCGAGCAATATGCCCATCAGCACCAATTTATATTTGGGGATTTGGGAGGTGAGACTGTCAGTTTGGTCAGTTGTGCGGTATTTGTCAAAAAACGCCTCAATACGGTTGCGAAAAATCAGCGAAATCCCGGTAATGGTCAACATCACGCCCAATATCAAGGTCATGATTAGTTTGATGGCGTTGATATTACCCAAATAAGTAGCGACGAGATAATTGGTGACAATGGAGGCTGGAATACTACCAATGGCTAGCCATAGCACGATTGGCCAAACGACATTCGATTTTTTAAAATGTACCACCCCACCAAAAAACTTGGAAATAGCGGCGTATAGCAAATCGGTGCCGACAGCAATATGCGGCTCTACTTTTAGCAGTAAAATCAAAATCGGCGTCATCAGTGACCCACCGCCCACACCGGTCACACCCACGCAAAATCCGACAAAAATACCCGCTAAAATAAAGTTCCACTCACCGCCCCTTATTACATGGCTTACTTGCTGCGGCTATTGTAGTAGAATAGCGCGTCGTTGCCCTGTGGCGATTGTTGATATAAATATGCGAGATTAGAATATTCTGATAATTTGATATTTTTTATTAGCGTTGATAACAAAATAATCAATAAAATAAGGCAAGAAAAAAGGCAATAGAACCTATCTATTGCCTTTTTCAATTTTGCTGTTCAAAAAAATTTTTTCGTCGATGTGGTGAAACTATTGTGATTTATCCGCTTCTTTCATCTGTTGTTTTGAAATATTTTCTTTTGGTAGATATTTTTCTAACGCATCCGCTTTATGTGCATCATCCGCCAATGGGAAGCCCAATTTGGCGCGCGTTTCTACATAGCTTTGTGCGACCTTACGCGCCAAGGTACGCACACGCAGAATAAAGCGCTGACGCTCAGTGACTGAAATTGCCCCACGTGCATCCAACAAGTTAAAGGTATGTGACGCTTTAAGCACCATTTCATACGCAGGCAGCGGCAGATTAAGACCGACCAATTTGTCAGCTTGGCTTTCATAAAAATCAAACAACTCAAACATTTTTGCCACATCGGCATGTTCAAAGTTGTAGGTCGATTGTTCCACTTCATTTTGGTGGAATACATCACCATAAGTGACACGACCAAATTCGCCATCCGTCCATACCAAGTCATACACACTGTCCACGCCTTGGATATACATGGCAAGGCGCTCAAGACCGTACGTGATTTCTCCTGTCACTGGGAAACACTCAATACCACCGACTTGCTGGAAGTAAGTAAACTGGGTAACTTCCATACCATTTAGCCAAACTTCCCAACCAAGTCCCCATGCGCCAAGCGTTGGTGACTCCCAGTTGTCTTCTACAAAGCGTACATCATGCGTTAAGGTATCAATGCCAATTGCTTTGAGTGACCCCAAGTACAATTCTTGAATATCAGGTGGATTGGGTTTGAGTACCACTTGGAACTGATAATAATGTTGTAACCGGTTTGGGTTGTCGCCATAGCGACCATCCGTGGGACGGCGTGATGGCTGCACATAGGCGGCATGCCAACGCTCTGGACCTAATGCTCGTAAGAAAGTGGCGGTATGAAACGTGCCTGCACCCATTTCCATATCGTAAGGCTGTAACACCACACAGCCTTTTTCTGCCCAATAATTTTGCAAAGTTAAAATCAATTGTTGAAACGTCATCATACGAGAATTACCACTATATAGTCGGTGATTAGGCAAACTGTGTTTATCAAAATAGTTGTCCACGTGATTTTGATAAAGCGTCAGTTTTTTTAATTAGTCACATTAAAAATTTAAATTTTTTTGCGTCGCAAATAGCCCTTAAAATAGGCGGTACAATTGCCGAACGATATTTTTACTTAAAACGCCCAAAATAGCAAACTTATCCAGTTTTTTAGCTAGATATATAGTCATGGTTATTGAGAAAATTAAGGGGTTGGCAAAACTACAAAGCATTAAAACAATATACATTTCGCGACAAATCAGTTACCGCATTTTAGCACTTTTTTACTAGATTTACGAAAATTCCTGTTACCCTTGAACAAGTGATTTCGACGATTGATTGTTAGCTTTTTTTAGCCGGTTTTAGCCTTTTTAATCGCTTTTTTTTAAGATAAATCAGCCAAATTTGATACGTCATCCAATGTCGTTTTAGTTGGGTTTTGACTTTTAATTTTCATCTTTTATCGCCATAATAACCTACACAAGCTTTTACTTAATTTATGTTAAGTAGTTGTTTTCAATAACTTTTCATGAGGTCAACCATGCTTATTTCGGCAAGTCTATTATTAGCTGCTACGTCGTTAACTTCTAACTGGTTGTTTTTAATCGTTCTAGTGACTGTCGGTATGCTAGCGATTGCGTTTACCCCTTACCGTTTTGTATTGGGCTATTTTATGTTGGGCATGGTGTACTGGATTTCGGTGGAAGGCTTGCACTGGGCAGTGGTCACGCTGTCATCGTTGACTGGCACGGATGCGTATGTGGCGGCAATTGGTCTATCAATGATTCCGAT
The DNA here is from genome assembly GCF_032004885.1 of Moraxella sp. CTOTU47579. NCBI lineage: Bacteria > Pseudomonadati > Pseudomonadota > Gammaproteobacteria > Moraxellales > Moraxellaceae > Moraxella > Moraxella sp. CTOTU47579. The sequence goes on along the minus strand of NZ_DALZOJ010000005.1, from coordinate 189,865 downwards.
TGTGATAGCGTTAAATGGAAAACCCAAGTTTAATAAAGCGGCGAGTCAAGCTACTACTTACCAAACCAGGTTAAAAAGCAGTGTCCAAATGAGCGCCGGTCATCGTCCTGTGGTGTTAGAAAAAGATACCGATTTTCATCAAAACTTTGTTCGTCATGCCTCTGTGTTTGACTCAAAAAACTAATAACAACCTCGCCACCTTATCGCTATAGCAAGTTATTTAACCCATCATGTTGATGGGTTTTTTATGCGCTTTAGCTTGATAAAAGGTAAAAGGCTCGCTGTCTAACGTCGCTCAAATACACAAATCAAACGCTTTGATTACAAAAAATGATACTGGTATGTTAAACATTACTGTAACTTGGCATCGATGCCCTTATAATATATTTTATAACAAAGCTATTAAATCCTTTGTAGTAGCGAATTATAATCTCTTTGAAGTGAATGACTTAATTATTATCATTTATTAAAAGACCTTGCGTATTGCAATATCTATAAAATCTATAATTTTGGAGGACACGTATGTTATCTCAATTAACCCAAATCAAATCAGATCCCCTTGACGTATTATTGTTTGCCGTTGGCTTGCGTCTAACCCAACTTGCCAAAATGGGCGATGACAAATTTAAAGGCTTATTAGAAAACCGTAATTTTACCATTCAACTCGGCAGCGACGCGGAACAAACGTCACGCTATTATGAGATTAATAACGGTACTTTTAGCCAACATGCAGGTCCAGCCAAAGAGCCAACATTGACGATTACCTTTAAAGACTCAATGACGGGTGTGAAATTGCTCACTAAAGGTGAGGCGACGGCATTTATGACGGGCATCCAAAATGGTGACTTAAAAATGTCCGGTGATTATTCACTGCTGATGTGGTTTAACCAAATCGCAAAATTTATTGTGCCAAAAGTACCTGAGCCACTTAAACCTGTGGTTGAACAAGCAAAACCCTTGATTGAAAAAGCCACACCTTTTGCTAAAGAACTTTGCAGCAAAGCCCTAGCAATGATTGGGGGCGCGAGCGCGGGTAAAGCATCTGGTAGCAGCAAATACTTTAATGAAGCCAACACCAAAGATGTCAATGCTGACAGTGATTCTGAAGCTACGAGCAAATTAGACACCCTTAAGGCGAAAGCGGCTGAAATTAAAGATGATGCGGTGGAAAAATTTGATGAGCTAAAAACCGAAGCCAAAGAAAAAATCGATGCACTCAAAGAAGATGCGAGCGGAAAATTAGCGGATATTAAAGACACCGCTAACGAAAAACTTGGCGAAACCAAAGAAAAGTTGGATGAGGTTAAAGCGCAAGCGGCTGATAAAATTGATGACGCTAAAGAAACTGCCACTGAAAAGCTTGATGAAGCAAAAGCAGCCAAAGATGATAAACTTGCGGATGCTAAAACCAAGCTTGAAGACGTCAAAGACCAAGCAGCTGAAAAATTAGCCGATGTTAAGAGCTTGGCCGGTGAAAAACTAGATGATGCTAAATCAAAGGTTGAGGAATTAAAAACCCAAGCCGATGACAAACTAGATGCGCTAAACGATGAAGCCAAAGAAAAAGTCAGCGAGGCAAAAGATAAAGTCGAACAAGCTAAGCAAAAGCTGACCGATGAAACGACGAGTGATTCTGATGCATCCGATAATAAAGCCATCGAAGAGAAGTATGAAGCGGCTAAAGATACTACTAACGCTCAAGATAGTACGGCAGATGATGATAGTATCCGTCCTGACAACGTGTTTGCCAAATCAGCCGATAATGACAACTTAACGCCTGCGCTGCGTAAATCTGCTGAAATTGAGGCAAAGCATGCGTCTGATGAGGTCATTGCCGACAATGTCAAAACTAGCGCAGTCACTGATGATAAATCACCTATCACCAATATTTCCATTACCCGTGGTGATAGCTCTCAAGACAAGTAAGCCATTGTCATTAAATGATAAAAAACAATCACTTTAGGTGGTTGTTTTTTATTAACTTAAATCACTGATATTAATTAATTTTTATTTTTTTTATTTAGTTTTGGTAGCCGTTTTGGTAGCCATTTATTCAAAATCTTCGCTATTTTTCATTAAAATTATTTTTTGTAACTAAGATCAATATTAATGATTTTAAATTTTTGGAAAAAATAGGCTTAAAAGTTTTTAATAATATTTCAAGCCTTTAATTTCCACCTTAAAAATAATTAGATTAGTTTTGATCGTGTATGTTATTAAACAGGTTTGCAACATGATCATTAACTTGTCGCATGTTTTCCGAAAAATCCATTATATAAGTACTACCATCCATCTCCCTTGAGAGCATAATAGAATATAATTGACCCTTGTACGGAAAATTAATCGTGTAACTAGTTTCATCGGAAGGATGCTTTGTGTACATATCCATTTTAGCTCCATGAGCCACAGCATAAGAAGCAGCAGCTTCCCAGTAGATGTGCTTTAATACTACTTCACCTCTTCCGCTAGCTAGCATTTTTTGAATTTCGTAATCTAATAAATTATCTCTACGTTTTTTTGCAGTAAGGAAAAACCATAATAAATATATTGCAAAAACGAACCACATAGGTGGAAAGAAAAAAGAAATTATTGCAAGAATTATAAGAATCAACATTTTATTCATCCAGTATTAAATAAAAAAATTACAGTCCATCAAAAATACTTATAGATTTAGATGTCTATATTTTGAGCAATACTCCTTATTTCATCATCATCAATACCTAAATTGTTAAGCATTGTTTTGGTAAAGTGATTATGTTCATAGAAAGCATCTTTACAATCTTTATAGTAAAGGGAACCAACTCCATAGGCCATTAACCTTGGCCAACTCATTGAACTAAAATTAGGCTTTTCTTTCAATGCTAGAGCTATATTTTTAACGGTATCAATATTGTACGTGACAATATGCATGAAATACTGTTCTGGTACGTCTAACTCGTTTACTGCAATGTATCTAGCTTCCTTTCCAAACTCGGCACTTCTGATTTGAGATTTGGCTTTAAAAAGGCTGTACATAATAAATAAAATTACAATGCCAATAAAAATGGCCATATATTCTCCAAATTAAATTAAATTAAAAAAATTTATCAATCTCTTTCATCAATCTATCTGTATTGCTCAAGGCTTCGATAATTTGCTGATAATAGGCGATATCTTCATAGTTTAAAGTCATATCTTGGCGGTCTTTGAGCCATTTTTGGGCGGGTTGGTAACCACCGATGTAGAACTCCCACGCGGTCGATGGTACGTCATCAAAGTATTGTGTGTCGTTGATCCATACTTTGCCCTTGCCTGCTTTGGTTGGATCAGGCTCATAGCCGATACTGGTTTTTGTCATTTTGCGGGTAACAATATTATTGCCATTACCGTGATAGCTGACGTTTTGGGCAAGTACGCTTGGGTGTTCGAGTAAATGGATTTGTCGCAGTTCGCCACCGAGTTTAACCAGTTTAAAGAAAGTATCTTTGTCGGTTGGGTATGGCACCCGTGGGAAGTCAATTTTGAGAAATTCCTTGTAGGTTTCTCGGTAGGTGGGTGAGTGGAGTACGGCGTAGATGTAGTCGAGTATGTCGAGTGGGTGGAATGTGTCTTCCTTGCCTGCTTGTTCATCCTCGTGGTCTTTGATGAAGGTTAAGCCTAAGCCGTTGGCGATTTTTTGGACGATGTCGCTATCTAGATTGGGTTTTCTTAGTTTTTTGATTTTCTCAAATTCAAAATTTTCTTGACTCGTAATTTCGGGGTATAGATATAAGGGAAAATAATAGCCACTTCCTAATCTTCCAGCTGTTCCTGTTAAATTGAATTCTCCAATACAATTACTGATAAAAATGTATCTCCAGTCAGAAACACATTGTCTAGCTAAAACTAAACTAAGATTTTTTTCATTTAGCAGATGGTGCATTGTTTCAAATCGCCAACGCCATAATAACTTATTATTAAAGATAGTATATCTTTTATCAAATGGGCGATATGCTATTTGAATAGGTTTGAATTTATCTGTGGCTAATGATGTTTTATTACTAATAACCCACTCTGCGTAATTTTTGCCTAACTTATACTGTTTTGTTAAATTTATTTGTGATATATCCTCTTGTAAAAAATTCTTAATCCTATTTTTTAAAGTTTTACTATCGAATGAGATTATAAAACTATCGCCCATAGTGACAATCCCGCTAGAATTATTAGCCATTAACTCACATACTGATATTCCATTTTCATAAAGGTCACGTCCATCTTCACTCTTAGGTATGAAAAAATAATTGGGTTGTGAAAATTTAACTTCATCAAATTCTATATTACTTATAATTTTTTCATTCAAAAACTTATATTTATCATCACGCAAGCCAAACAAATCATAATGAAAAACTTTCGCCAGTTTACCCTTTTTCTTTGAGCCTGTTTTAACAAACAGGTTGATAGATACACCCTGCATGATATCGAACACATTTTCATCTCTACTCCCGTCTGGAGAAATTTCTTTTTTATTTGAGTTACCATGCAAATCAATCGTATAAATTTTGTCGAAAGTATTTAATAAATGCCAACGCATACCTCTAAATGTTGTATTATCAAGGAATCCATGAGGATTAATAAAGGCTAAAATTCCTTCGCCGTTTTTCTCGATAAAATGCTGACCATAACGTATAAATTTGACGTAATCATCATTCAGCCAATGCTTACGCTCATTAAAATGTTCGCCTTCTACATACTTGTAATCCTCAATCAAATTAGCTATCCAATCGTTATTATTCGAAGAAATACCACTATAAGGCGGATTACCAATCACCACCATGACAGGGCTATCACGCTTAATATGATTTGCTTCATTCGCCTCTTGAGCCAAAAACCCTGCAAACAAACTGCCCGTATCAGGGTGATGTTCTTCTAAGCTATTGGTCAAATATACCTTAAACCGTTGGTTTTTACCCGCCACGTAGCCTGTATCTTTTAGCAACAACTCAAGTTTTAAGTGAGCCATCGCATAACTTGCCATGAGCAGCTCAAAGCCATTAAGCCGTGGAATAAGGTCATTATCCACATAGCCTGACCACATACCCGGCATTTTGGCAAAGCGATTTTCATAGATATACCGCACCACTTCGGCAAGGAACGTGCCTGTGCCTGTCGCTGGGTCAAGGATTTGGACTTTGTGGACTTCTTTTTCTTCAATAATCGCCTTGCCTTTATTTTTGCCCTTTGTAATGGCTGTCCCTGTCATCTCCACTTTAATAGTGGTTTTATCAGTGCTGGCAATCCCCATCGGCAAATTAAAATCGGTTTTGAGAATGTCATCCACGGCTCGCACAATAAATTTGACCACAGGCTCGGGTGTGTACCAAACACCTCGCTGCTTGCGTAACGCTGGGTCATATTCGGCTAGAAAATCTTCATAAAAATGGATAAAGGGGTCTAGCGTTTGGGTGGCTTTACCAAAGTTTTTAAGTAGTTCTGCGACATCGGTGGCTCGAAATATATCGGCTAAATCATTAACAATCCACTCGATACGCTCGTCTAAGTCATAACCTGAAATGTACTGGAACAGGGTGCGTAAAAATGGGTTAGATTTTGGGATAAGTGTGGCGGCTTCTTGTCTGGTAAAATCTTCTAGTGTTTTATCATTTAGACGAGCGGCAAACATACCATAGGCGATGGTTTGGGCGTAAATATCGGCAAACTGGCGTGGGGTAATATCGTGAATCAATACTTCTTTAAACGCTTCCATTTGGTCTAATAGGCTGGTGTTTTGATTATTTTCTTCATCACTGGTCAAAGCCTTATCAATCACATCAGCAAGCATACGGGCTTTACTTGCCATCATTTCGGCAAGGCGTTTCGGAATTTTAATCGTCGTGGTAATACTTTGGCTAAAATCTTTGATAAGGTTGGTAAACTGGGCGAAATTCTCAGGGATAGGTTCGATTTTATTACCGTTTTGGCGGGCAATGGCAAGTTCGGCTTTGAGTTCACCATCTTTATAAAATAGAAAATTGAGATAATCAGTAAAAATGATATTGTTGAGCGATGCCTTGTAGCGGTCAAACTGTTCTTTGTTGCCTGTTTTTTTAGTACCTTTAAGGTCATTATCGCCAATATCTTTAGCTTCAATAAAAAATACGGGAATTTCTTTTTTCTCAATAATATAATCGGGTGCGCCGCAAGAACGGCGTTTGGGTTCATTAATAACAGCAAATTCAGGCAATAGCCCATTGAGCAAATTCTGTAAATCACCACGAAAACTGTGTTCGGTGGTCACGCCTGTGGCGAAAAGTTTGTTAATGGCTTCCACATATCGGGCTATCATGGTCTTTCCTAAATTTTTGTAATCAAATGCTTTTGATTGTATCTAGATTTAGTCGGATAGGCTAGATCAATGATAATGATATTTTATAAAGTATATATTTGGTTGCGAACCTGCCACATGCGAAACAATTTAAAAAGGCTGTTTCTTTGTTAACTTTCTTGTTAACCAATATCAGTTAATCACGTGGTTACACTCAAGGTTACGCATAAAAGGGCATTATCTTTGGTAACTAATCTTGGTAACCAAAATTTAGTATCCATAAAAATAGGTGTTTTCTTTGGAAACTTACTTGGAAACTTTGCTAACCAGCTTGCTAACTATGCACATACGACGATAAATAAAATCAATCATGCCCGCCTATCGTTCGGCTTGGGTGTTCGGTTCTCACCAATGCCCCATGTAATGCGGTTTGGTCTGTTGCTGGGTGTTCGATTTTTGAAGTGGACCATAGGCGGTTAGGTGTTCAATTCGCTGTTCACTTTTTGCCAATGGCTTGTTATTGCTGGCTTGGTGTTCATTTCTTTACAGGCTAACAATAATTAAATTCTAAATAAAAGCCCCATCTAAAAAATGAGGCTTTTAAATAAATGTAATTTTTTATTCTGCCTTACTATCAACTGAATTTTGATTATGTCTTTGTTGTAGAAATAATATTGTCATTACAGCCACGATAATACCAATGGTTAAACCTGCTAGCTTCAAATGTCCAAGCCATGCAAAGTAACAAGCTACTGCAAGTAATACTAATCCCATTATTAAAGCAAAAATTTGACCACGAGATTTTATCTGTATTTCCTTTTCTCGAACAAGTGCAGATGCCTCCTGTTCTTTGATATTTGCATTATCAATAACTTTTATTCTTTCTAAATTTTGTCGATTTAAATCCATTTCTTGATTTTTAATATTCATGTTAAATTCTTGCTGTTTAACAATCATATCAAATATTTCTTTAGCTGAACCAGGGACTGTTTTTTCATATTCATTAAGAAACTGTGGAGGTAAAAATGGCGTTTCCATACTAGTACTTGTTACCATAATACCAGTAGAAGGCTGATTATTAGTAGGTATATAATCAGCCTTTATTGAATCCTCTTGTGCGATTACTACAGGATTATCAGCTTCATGTTGATTATCTTGGGTCACGCTAATAAAGCCTTCAATTTTGTTTGCTTATGAGAAGGTAATTTATCAACTTGTTTTCTTGCCACTTTTTTAGTAATTAAGCCAACTTCTACCCAAGCCTCGTGACTATTTACTTGCTGTACTTCTTTAATATCAATTCGAGCAGGTTTTACAAAGTTTGGTGAAGTATGTCCAGTTGATGGTAATAGGCAAAGAATAGACATCATACCTTCTCTAAATACAGTAAATTTGCTCATTTTTTAGCCTCTATCTCATCTATTAGTTCGGTTTTTACTAATATAGGGCATTTATATTATCATACCTAATAGTTAAAAATATATCATTGTGATATGTTTTAGTAGGTTTTTGCTAACATTTCCTAATCAATCGAAAGCATTTATTTATATATGTTATAGGTATTAAATGTTTAAAAAAGTAAGAAAAAATACTTGAATGCTTTTTATGGACTCGCAAAAGTCCGCTATATGCTCACCATTTGCGCTATGCGCTCATCTGTGGTGTTGGTAGTATGTTTTATCCAATGGCGTAACGTGGCGATATGGGGCAATAGGTGGGCGTGAAATAGTTTGCACCCAATAAAAAAGGGGTGTCGTAAAATCTACGATACCCCATCATGCCAGCTTAAAGGGTCGCATTTTAAATGTAACCCTTTATCATGCCCGCCTAATTGGTGGCTGGTGGCAATGGTAAATACTGGCTAGTGTCTAGATACTCAATATCGCCCCAATCTGATTTAAACCACTTGTAGCGGTTGCCTCCTGCTAGTAGCAGAACCTGCCATTTATTTTTACCACTTCTTTTTACAATTTTCCCGTTATGAATATTTATTCGCACTGGGTTTTTATTTCGCTGGGCTATCTCAAGTTTTCTTTGACTGATAAATATTTTCTTATCAGCAATAGTTAAATATATCTTTGTGTCATGGGTCATATTTGACAATCCTATCTTAGCTAAATTCATATAAAAATAAGAAAATGCTACTTAATTACTTAAACTGGCTGTAACCCTTGCTATGACTGGCTTTAACTTAAGTAATTACCTTAAGTAACGCCTACTTAAATTACTTAAGTTGGTGATTTTATAAGCTAGTTTAAGTAACTTAAGTAATGGCTACTTAACTACTTTACTTAAGATAAACCCTTGCTATGACTGGTCTTGCTAGGTTTTTAAGTAATTAAGTAGCGTTGTGGCATTTTTATAGTTATTTGAATAAACAAGGGTTAATTAAAATCACCCTTTTTTTGCCCTCTTGCTCTTGGCGTATATATCCCGCCTGCTCTAATTTATCCAATTCTTGTTGCAGTAGTTTGTTACTGCGTTGCATAGGCATAGGGCAGGAATTGGCTACATAGGTGCGGTTAAGTTTAAATAGCCTATCTTTGCTGGCTCTGTCCACTAACCAATCAATTAGCTTTTGGGTGTCGCTTTTCTCGCTGGTTTTAATATCAAGGTAACGCAATCTTTCGGCTGTTGAGTATTCCACCAACATAAACGCCCGTTCTAGGTAGTCCACTGATACCGATTTTTGGCAGTCAAAGAAAGCCATTAATGAGGCTATACGGCTGGCATTTTGCGCCATGCGTGAGGCAAACGCCTTTAAAAATTCGTATGCGTTGCCTTTGGCTTGGCGGTTCTCTACTCGTTGCTGAAAGTCCGCTAGGGCTTGCCTTGCTTGGCGGTTCTCAAAAGGCATATTTAGCCTTATTTCTTTTCCTGTAGGGTCTTTGGTTATTTCAGTGGGTAAAGGGTCTAATAAAATATCGCACCTTGTCCAATACGCTTGCAATCGTGGGTCATCATGCGGGTTATTGTCCAATCTTTCAGGCGTATTCCATACCCGTTGCCCTTGTAGGCTATCGGGGCAAGCCAATAACGCACGGGCAAGAAATCCTTGTTGTACTAGCATAGGGTCGGTTAAGGCTGGCTCTAAGATAATGCGCTGTCCTTGTAGGTCTAGCGTTAACCTTACGTTATAGGCATTTGTTTTAAACTGCGGGTTTGCGCCTCGTTGTGAGCGTACACGGCTAACGGGTGAACCGTCCCACAATTTAGCAAGGCTGGCTATGGCATTGCCTGCGGTATCGCCTTTCATGGTATGCCCATTAAAAAATTGCCCTGCGTCATCTGTTGTCCATGATAGGTTAGCCTTATCATCTAAAATAAATTGGTCTAAGATTGCCTCAATCGTTCCCTCTTGAATAAGCATACTATCATTGCTGGGCTTGGCATTGCTTTGCAAGTATTCTTTGCGCTCTTTACCCTTAAGGCTGTCTACTTCGCTTTTCCATTCGTTTAAAAGCTCGATATAGGTTTTATAAATGCGCTCGTCCCATTTGTTTATGCTGTAGTGTGATAACTCACTGGCAAAAGTTTTACCGCTACCACTTCCGCCCTCCGTGATTAGAAATAGGCTGACTGGCTTATGGGTGTGTCCAATGGGTGCATTAATGTAGCGTTGCCCAATGGTGGATAATGCCCCTAAAATACATTGCCCCGCCATTGCTAAGGGTACTTGTGCATGATAGGCGACTGCCTCCATTGCCTGCCTTAAAACCCCTTGCCATGCTTCAATAGGGTAACGGGTGGCGGGCGTGTTGGTGTCCTCCAGTGGTTCGGGTTCGCTCCATTCAATGCCGTTTAATTCTATAACTTTGGTATCACTTAAAGCCAAAATATCATTGATTGAATAGGTAACGATTAAGTCCTCTAATATGTCCACTACCTTAGCAAGTTTGACGTTATCGCCCTTGAAAGTGCGTTCATATTCTAAGCCTTGCTCATAATCAGTAATAATCATTACTTGGCTTTGTTTGGCGTGGGCTTTGACTAGGTTATAAAACTGCCCTTTATCAAGCGGGGCTATAACGGTGTAGTCCTCGCCCCGTGTTTTGGTGTAGATTGCTATAATCATGGCAATATCTAAATCATTGATGATTAAAACTTGCTCACCATTACCAAAAATAAACCCATCATTTTTAAAGTCATGCAATAAAAACGGCTCTGTATTGTCCAATGGAAATATGGCAAGGTTTGAGGGTTGGTAATACTGGTTGCATAGAGCCAGTGCTATGCTGTTGACGGTTTGCTTTGGCTGTCCATCTACATCAATATTGCTATTTATAAATTTTAGCTTGTCATCACTAAGCAAAACAGATAAATTATTCAGCGTTTGTTTGTGTTTGCTGTTTTCTAGATTATCCGTTGTTGCTGTCGGATAACTTGCTAGTAGTTTTAAGAAGTCCATGCCGTTGCCTGCGGTGTGGGCTTTTTCATTTGTAGTAAGATTACTCATCTTAACCCCTTGCCAATGGCTTTAATTTTGCGCTGGTTGCGTTCTGTGTCGTGGCTTGAACCTCTACAAAACGTAGGTAAACAAAGCGCATAACGCACCTTATTTAATAGTATTAAAATTTTACTCATGCTATTATTTCCATAAGGTCATGTGGTGTGACTTGGGGCGTTATCTGTAAAAGGATAATGCCCTTTTTCATGTTTAAACCATTTTTAAAAATAGTATTTTTTGCTTTCATTTTTGATGATTGCTTTCTAAAGTTTTTTGGTGCATTTTGCACAAATTTTGGTGCGTGAATTGATGTTTGTTGCACGCTCTATCCCTTGACTGGCAAGGGATACAAGCTTTTTGATAATTACCCAAAACTGCCCGTTTTGGTGCGTGAAATCGTGGTTTATTTCTTCTTTGGTGCATTTTTTGGTGCATTTTGCACAAATTCTGTTGCATGAGTTGATGTTTGTTGCACGCTCTATCCCTTGACTGGTAAGGGATACAAGCTTTTTGATAATTACCCAAAATTGCCTGTTTTGTTGCGTGAAATCGTGGTTTATTTTCTATTTTGTTGCTTGCTTCCACTGGCTGACACTGGGTAATCACTACCAAAATCGTCAATAACAAAATAGCGATATTGATTGTTTGGATAATCTCGCCCAACTTTGCCATAATTTTGCCAATATTCTGCCCATTGATAGAACGTGGTAGCTTGTTTGGGTGTTGGGTGGTATGTTTATATCGTCTCATGTTGAAACCCTTAAAATTGCCTGTTGTGGTGGCTCTATAAATACTGCCCTTTTAATACTGAATACTTGATTAGGGTTCACGGCTTGTAAAAACTCTACAACGGTTTCGGCGGTCCAGTAATCCATGAATATATCGGTATTCGCTGGTTGTATCGGCTCATCATTCATTACTACAAAATAATCATCATTCGGGTTTATGGGCTCGATATCAGGATATAGGCTCATATCTCGCCCGCCTTTTGGTTATCCTGTGATGACTCATTCAATGCCTTGACCTGTTCTTGTATATCCCATATTTCAGCAGTCAAGATATCAAACTCATTTTCTATCTGTTCAGGGCTAAGGCGGCTATTCATTGCCCAATTCGCCATAAATTCGGCTTGGTGCAGTAAGTCATCTAAACTTTCGGATAATGGATTCAACTGGTATTTCATGTCATGCCCCTATTACTGATTGAATATAACCAGGCTCTAACCAATACTCTTTTACTCGCTTGCCATTTGGTAGTTTGATAAATTGGCTTTGAATGGGTATGCCATCATCTCGCCTTAAATCGCCATAGCGTTGCGAGGCACTCATGCAACCGAATAAGTCTAATACTTCTAAAGGTGTCCTACGGTTGCCCGCCATTAAATCAGCAAGTAATAAGCGTTTGTGCGTTTTAGTATCGTTTGGGCTTGGGGTGTTGTTTGTCATGGTTTGCCCCTTATGCTGTCTTATTGTCTAAATAGTCGATTAACTCACTATTTCTAAAATAATGGGCGTTACCTATAGTGATAGGCTTTACAAACTTGCCCGCCTTAATCCAACGTGTGAGCGTCAAAACGTGGATTTCCAATAGCTTTGCTACGGTGCTGCGGCTGGTTATGCCTTTAGGGTTGTTGGCAAGGTCGGTAAAGGTGGGTAGTGGTTCACTTGCCACCTTTTCGGTTGGCGTGGTGTTCACTTGTTGCAGGGTTTTGTTGGTCATTGCATTAACTCCTAATCGGTTTGTTATCGAAAGTTGTTAAGGCAATATTAAGTTTTTAACCAGATAAATAACACTTAGTAAAAAATATAAGTGTTTGATTCTTATCAATATTCAACGATATTCAACGATACTCATCAATATTCAACGATACTCATCAATATTCAACGATATTCAACGATACGAATTATTTTGTAATTTTATGTAAAAAAGGCAAGCTTTGATAGCTTACCTTTTTCTAAACCTTATTTCATGTATTTCTAGCCTTGCAAAACTGGTCTTAAACTCCACTCAAGCGATAACCTCACATAAATAACGCCTTTTGTAGGTCATTCAGTGGTAAAAAAGGATTGTCTAAAATATCGCCTAGCTGGTCTATCTGCTCATGGGTCATCACCAAAATATGCGCGTTTGGGGTGGGCTTGGTGTCCAATGCTGGCAAGGTTTTGCTATTGGCTTGGCTGTTATTCATGGCTAATTACTCGTTTATGGCTTTGGCGTTTTTGAAGTCCACAAATAGAATATTATCCATCTTGCCCGACTTAAGCTGGTCTAAGTAGTTCGCCCAATCGTTCATCATCTTAATGCGCTCATTTATAGCCTCCATGCGGTTATAGGTATTGCCGTAAACGTCTGGCATACTTCTACCGCTTTGAATTTCGGTTATTAAGTGGTTATAACCTAGCCTTTCCATAAGCAAAGTTTTCGCACTGGCTCTAAACCCATGCGGGCTATGTACGTTTAAATAACCCTTGCCACAATAATTTTTACCCATGCCCGCCTTGTTCATGCTTGGGTCATTTAATATTCGGTTAATTTGCTGGGGGTCTGCGTGTTGCCCTTTTTTGCGCTTGCCTGTGTAAAAAACGTATTCCATACCGCCTGTTATTTCGTGCATACGCTCTAAAATAGCTATGGTTTGGGGTGCTAGTGGTACTACTAGGCAGTCCACCATATCATGACGATTTTTCCCTTTTTGTGGCTCAAAAACCCACATTTTTGCCTCTAAATGAATATCCGCCCACTTCATAGCGCAAACGTCACCAATACGGACAAAAGTTAAAGCCAGTAATTGCAATATCTCTTTTTGAAATAGTTTAGCGTTGGTTATGTTGTCAATCTCTTTTAACAGTTCTGCAAATTCTGCGGGCGTGATAAGTGCTGGGCGGTGATCGCTTCGTGTGGGCTTTAATGCCCTTGCCCCTGCGAGTTGCAATACTGGGTTATGCTCAATCAAGCCATTGATAACCGCATGGGCAAAGATACGCCCTGCAATGGCTTTTACTCGGTTACCCTTTTGGATATGGGTCTTTTGGATTTCTCTAAGCAATCGTAAAACTTGGGGCGTGGTTATGCTACCAATAGGCATCTTGCCAAAAGTGGCAATTAATGGCTTTAGCTGATATTCCCAATTCACAATCGTTTGCTTGGCTCGTACATAATCGGGGTTGTTGGTTTGTTCATTTAGCCAATCTTTAGCCACTGCCTCAAACGTATTATCTAGGGCATAGGCTTGTTTTGCGTTTTCCTGCTCTTTATGGGTCAATGGGTCAATAGTTTGGGCAAGTAATGCCATGTTATCATTGTAAGCCTGTTTTGCTTGGGCTAGGCTAAAGGCGGGGTAACTGCCCAATGTCATGTAAGGGCGTTTACCTGTGTATGGGTGGGTGTAGCGGTGTCTAAATTCGGCTTTACCATTTGGGCGTATGCGTAACTCTAAACCCTTAAAGCCTGCAATAGGGTAACTGGTATCTTTAGATACGCCCGCTTTAATGAATTTATCAATTTGGGTTACATTACTGATTGATGGATTAGCCATTAAAAAACCTGCTAAATTTTGGTAGCCACTTTGGTAGCCGTTTATACTGCTTAATAATGTTTTCGATTGTTTTCGATTATTTCTAATAATAATGGGCAATGCTAGTAATAGCAATGGGTGGTGTTGTCGTTTGTTAGGGTTTGTATTCGGTTGTTATCGTACAAATTTCGCTTTAGGTGGTTGTTTTTTTTTGGTATGATGAGACACCTTTTATCATTTTTAGCTTTGTTTTAATTAGGATTATAGCTGTCATGGCAGACTTATTAGCAATTCAACAATCAGAGCAACCGATTGGCACCACACTGACCACCCAAAGCCGCCCAACTCGCGAGCAAATCCAAGCTTGGTTTGAATTACCTTTGATGGATTTACTGTTGCTCGCGCAAAATAAACTTCGCGAACACTTTCCACCCAATGCGGTACAAATCAGTACCCTGCTATCAATAAAAACAGGCAACTGTCCTGAAGATTGCGGCTATTGCTCACAGTCAGGACACCATAGCACCGACTTACAACCTGAAAAGAAAATCGAAATAGAAAAAGCGATTATCGAGGCCAAAAAAGCCAAAGCAGCAGGCTCTAGCCGTTTTTGTATGGGTGCGGCGTGGAAGCACCCAAACGATAAAGATATGCCCTATGTGGTTGAGCTGATTAAAGAAGTCAAAGCATTAGGGTTAGAAACTTGTATGACGCTTGGGATGTTATCGGGTAACCAAGCGCAAGTACTTGCTGAGGCGGGACTGGATTACTACAACCATAACCTTGATACCTCACGCGAATACTATGACCATATCGTCTCCACCCGTAGTTATGATGACCGCCTAACTACCCTTGACCATGTGCGTCAAGCAGGCATTAATATTTGCTCAGGTGGTATCATCGGTATGGGTGAAAGTCGTGATGAC
Source organism: Moraxella sp. CTOTU47579 (assembly GCF_032004885.1). Lineage (NCBI taxonomy): Bacteria > Pseudomonadati > Pseudomonadota > Gammaproteobacteria > Moraxellales > Moraxellaceae > Moraxella > Moraxella sp. CTOTU47579. Next base: position 174,698 of record NZ_DALZOJ010000005.1, on the reverse strand, counting down.
CGCATCAATCTACTCACAGAACTGGCTAATCTGCCAAAACCCCCTGAATCGGTACCAATCAATATGCTGGTACCCATCGAAGGCACACCGATTGCCGATCAGCTGCAAGGCACGCGCTTGCCTGTGCTTGAGTGGATTCGCACCATTGCTGTCACGCGCCTTGCTTGCCCAACTAGCTATGTGCGTATTGCCGCAGGTCGTGAAGGCTTAACCGATGCCGAGCAAGCCATGTTGTTTATGGCAGGTGCCAATTCTTTCTTTTATGGGAATCGTTTATTGACCACCGATAATGCTACCACCAACCATGATGATCAGTTGATTGCCGATTTAGGGTTGACGGTTGAACAAGCCGAGCCTAGACAAATCCCGGTGACCAATGCGATGAATGGTCGCATCGGGAGTTTGGCTGTCGTTTAATAGCCCAACAAACCGCCGAAGTGGCGGTTTTTTCTTAGATGCTTTAACGATGCTTTAACAGAGTCCAACAGTATGTTAGCCAATTTTGCCCTTCAATCAGCCCTTGATGAACAGCGCCAAAAAGACCTGTATCGTCAACTGACGCCCATTAGTCAAGGCGTGACGCCCACCATTGACGTAGATGGCAAAACCTACGTCAACTTTGCCAGCAACGATTATTTGGGACTTGCCACCGACCCGCAGCTCATACAAGCGTTTAGCCAAGCTGCAAAAACCATCCAGCAAGTGGGTAGTGGCGCATCGCACCTGATTACGGGGCATACGCTTTGGCATGAACAATTGGATACCATCCTTGCCCAAGTGACAGGTTATGAACGGGCATTAGCTTTTAGCACAGGGTATATGGCAAATGTCGGTGTGATTCAAGCGTTGTGTGGTAAAGACAGCGTGATTTTTAGCGATAAGCTCAACCATGCCTCCATTGTCGATGGGGCAATCCTTAGCCGTGCCAAAGTCATGCGTTTTGGGCATCGCAATTATAGCCAATTAGAACAGCTGCTGTCGCAAAGTAGCGCTAAGCAAAAACTGATTGTCACCGATCATATTTTTAGTATGGATGGTACCATTGCCGATTTGGATGCGCTGCATGCGTTAGCGGTTCGCTATGAATGCGCCTTGATGGTAGATGATGCCCACGGTTTTGGTCTGCCCTATCAGGCTTATAAAAAAGCCCAACCGCAAGCGGATATCTATATCGGTACCTTTGGTAAAGCGATAGGTACTAGTGGCGCATTTGTCGCAGGTTCGAGTGAGTTGATTGACTATGTGGTCAATTTTGCCCGTTCATTTATTTATACCACGGCGATGCCCCCTGTGCTTGCCAGCGTGACAAAAACTAGCATTGCCATCTCACAAACTGATACGTTGCGCAGTGACCAATTACTTGCTAACATCAAGCAGCTCAGTCAAGGGCTATTGCAGCAAAATTGGCAAGTAGGTATTGATAATCAAATACCGACCACCGCCATTATTCCTGTGGTCATTGGCAATAATGATAGAACCCTGCAGCTTGCCAACGCGTTAAAATCTCGCGGTTTTTGGGTCTCGGCAATCCGTCCACCTACGGTGCCGGTAGGCACAGCACGGCTACGCTTTTGCGTGAGTGCTCGTCATAGTGAACAACAAATCTCGGATTTACTTGCTGTCATGCAGACTTTAAAATAACGGCTATTTGCAGACTTTTTTAGGACAAGGTTATTTAGAGTAAGCTGATTTAGGTTAAGCTTATTTAGTTGCATCATCATCGGGGTAAGCAATGACAGAATATTTTTTATGGTTTAAAGCCTGGCATGTGATTTCATTGGTGTGTTGGTTTGCCGCGATTTTTTATCTACCACGCTTGTTTGTGTATCATGCCATGAGTGCCGATAAAATCAGTCAAGAGCGATTTGCATTGATGGAGCGTAAACTGTATCGCGGCATCATGACACCTGCGATGATTGCCACTTGGATTTTTGGTTTGTGTATGCTGCTACCCAATTGGGACAGTTATAAAACCCAAGTTTGGCTACATATTAAGCTAGCCTGCGTCATTGCGTTGACGGTATATCATGTAGCTTGTGGTCGATTTCGCTTAAAACTGATTGACAACCCTAACTATAAAACCCATGTTTTTTGGCGGTGGTTTAATGAGGTGCCTGTGTTTATTTTAGTCGCCGTGGTGATTTTGGTGATTGTTAAACCGCAATTTGGCGCGTAATCATTTTGGCACTTCATGGGTTAGGGTTAAATCATAGCGCAAGGGTTCAATCATAGAAGGTTGCCATGATTGCCTGCGCTATTTTCGGTGAGCGCAAGGTGTAAATACGGGTCAAGGTCAGCTTGTTTGAGCAGCCAATCGACATAATCAGGCGGCAAGTCTTTAATAGCAACCCCTTTATGTTTGCCAAAGCGTATTACCGTGGGTTTTCGGGCATGTTCACTGGCTTGATACAGCTGTGCCATATCGGTGATGCGATGCTGAGAGCAGATAGCTTTTAATACCAAAAAAGTAAACCAAATATCGTATTTGGCACCATGCGCGAATTTGATATTTTTTTTGGCAACCTGCGGCTCAAAAAAACACAGTAGCGCACCCAAACTATGGCTATCTAGCTGCGGGAAAAAATGCCGCGCCAGTGCCAAAGTGCAAATACGCTTAATGTTTGATAAATCACAGTCAGCATTGGTCAGCACGTCAGCATCAAAGTCGATATTGTGCCCAATAAGATACTCGCAGTCTTCTGGTAACTGAAAATCAGTATGCGGCGGCTTGTCTGCCACATCGTCGTCAAAAATCCCTGTGATGGCTTGGCTGCCCAAAGTAATTTTTTTGTGTGGGTTAAAGCGCTGCTCAAAGGCGTTGTGGGTCTGTAATATCAGCTCGCCTGCTGGACTAAACACCACGCCAATGTAGGCAATTTCGGTTGCATGTGGCTCAACCAATCCATGCGCTTCTGTATCTAAAATATAACTACTCATAACCTTAAAACTTACTAAATCGCTCAATTCACCCGTTGTAGACAATCATCATACACGATTTGGCGATAGCTTCGTTAGGTTTTCAGTATCTTGGGTTTTCGGTATCTTATTTTTAGTATCTTGGGTGCACCAATCGCTATCTACATCAATCGCTGTCTAAAGGTTCTGCTTGGTCTTTGCTGCTTCACTAACCCTGTTAAATTAGCCAACTTAGCCAATAAGGGCGCCAACTCAACCAACAAGGGTATGGGTCTCAGGGTAACGAATACGGGTCGGCTTAGGGGTTGCGATAAAATACGCCAAGGTTAACGGTCCAAGACGCCCCATATACATCATAAACATAATCACACATTGCCCAGGCTCACTCAAGGTCGGGGTGAAATTTCGCGATAACCCGACCGTTGACGATGCTGATATCACTTCAAATAAAATATCAACCAAGTGCCCTTCTGGCTCACATATGGTTAAAATAAACGCCGCTAAAGCAATCATCAAAATCGAGGTGCTCATCACCGCAAACGATTTTTTTACCAAGTGATCAGAGATAGCACGATGAAAAATCGTCACTTGCGGGTGCTGACGCAAATATGCCCTAGTCGATGCTAGGATAACCACAAACGTGCCGATTTTGATACCGCCACCTGTGGACATTGAGCCTGCGCCAATAAACATCAATATAAAGGTCAATAACGTACTGGCATCTGTCACTTGGCTATAATCAATATTATTAAAACCTGCGGTACGTGACGTCACCGCCATAAACCAAGATGCAAACCACTGCCCAGCTTCGCTCAATCCGCCAATCGTTTTGGCGTTATGACGCTCAAGTAACCAATACCCCATACAACCAATGATATTGAGCGCTAGTGTGCCCAAAACCATGACTTTGGTGTGCAGGGTAAATTTTTGCCAGCGCTTGTGTTTGATGATATCTAAAATCACCAAAAACCCGATGCCGCCCGTGATAATAAGCAAGCTTATGATAAAACTAATCATCGGCTGGTGCACATAGGCAGTCATATTGTTGCCATTTAGCGCAAAACCTGCATTGTTAAACGCTGAGATACACAGAAAAAATGCTTCATACATCGCATCTTTTAGCCCTTTTAGCGGTGCTAAAAATAGCGTTAATCCTAAAAAACCCAAGCTCTCGGTGATAAAGGCAATTTTGATTACCGCTTTGGCTGTACTACCAATTTGGTTGCTATGGGTACCCAACGCTTCCTGCGCCGTGATTGAGCCGGATAATCCCATTTTACCTTGCAAACTGGTCAATACCAAAATCGCAAAGGTCATAAAACCTAGCCCGCCAAATTGAATCAGCGCGGCAATCACCAGTTGTCCAAACGTGGTATAGTTAGCGGTATCTACGACATTTAGTCCCGTGACCGTCACCGCAGACGTCGCGGTAAAGGCTGCTGCTAACAGACTAATCGGTTGAATTGTTGCGATTGGCAATGACAGCAAAACCGTCCCCATCACAATTAACGCTAAAAACCCCAAGGACAAAATCGCAGGCGAGGACAACTGCAGTCCCTGTTTGGTAGGCGGCTCTAGGTCGTGAGCACTGGGTTTTGATTTATCAACAATCTTTGCTTTGTCGCCTTTTTTGACTTCACGAAACGGCATATCTACAATTACCTTTTTTACGTGAGTGGTGGGCTAAATAGCCGTTTGGCGAATGACTTTGGCAAGGCGACGCAGCGCTTGGGTATCACCACCCACCACCAATTTATCCCCACCTTGAAAGAAAAAGCCATCGGGTAATTGGTTAAAGATTTGCTGGTTGCGTTTTAGCATGATAAAAGTAATATCAGGATGGTTGTGCTGTACATCCGACCACGGGTGCCCTCGCCACTGCTCAGGCGGGTCTAGACGAACCAAAAACTGCTCGTCACCCAATGCCATGTATTGTTTGACCATCGGATAGTTCATTTTTTGGGCAATACGAATCCCCATGTCTTGTTCGGGGTGAATAATATTATTCACGCCTAAGCTTTTTAGGATTTGGTGATGGGAGTCGGTTTTGGCTTTCACCCATAGGTTTTGTACGTTTAGGCTTAGTAGGTTGAGTGTACATAGCAAGCTGGCTTCAAGGTTATCACCAATGCTCACGAGCACGCCGTCGAAACTTGCAAGGTCAAGCTCTTCTATGGTGTCTTTGTCGGTGGCATCAGCAATCACGGCACGGGTGACATGTTCACTGATGTCATCGACCAGTTTTTCATCAATATCAATCGCTAGGACTTGGTTGCCCAATTTTTCAAGCTCTTTAGCGCAGGTAATACCAAAAACACCCAGTCCGATAATGGCAAATTGCATTTTGATTTTTCCTTTCTTAGCCCACTTCCTGAGCAATTTTTTTTAAATCATCAATACAGATAACATATTTTCTCATTATTTTTTAGCGCGCTGGCGACTGGCTTCGTACAGCACCATGCCAGTGGCGACACTGACATTTAAACTTTGGATTTGCCCATGTTCATTGCCGGGCATCGGGATATAAACCAGCTGGTCGCAGGTATCTGCGGTCAAACGGCGAATACCGTCACCTTCTGAGCCCATCACAATCGCCACATCACCTGTCAAATCACAGTCTTGCACGGGCTTTGCCGTATCATCAAGTGCCGTACCAAACACAAACACCCCTTGTTTTTTGATGTCAGTGAGCGTACGCGCAAGATTAGTGACTTGGATAAAAGGAATTAATTCCACCGCACCGACGGCGACTTTTGCCACGGCTGGGGTAATGCTTGAGCTATGATTTTTGGGAATAATGACGGCTGAGACACCCATTGCCACGGCGGTACGCAAACACGCGCCAAGGTTGTTCGGGTCGGTGATTTGATCAAGTACCAGTAGTAATAGCGGTTTTCGCTCGGCTTGATGTTTGTCAACTAAGTATTTGAGATCTGCCTCATCTTGGAGTTCAGCAGGGCGGGCTTGCAATACCACGCCTTGATGCTGCGGACTTTCTGCAAGCTTGGTGAGTTTGTCTTTGGCGCTGATTTGTATCGCAATCCCGTAGGTTTGGGCAAGCTCAGTGATGTTGGCTACCGTGGCATCATCTTGTTTTTTACCGTCTTGAATAAAGAGTGTCAACCCATCGATACCGCGGTGTTGCAAGATGGATTGCACGGCATGAATGCCATAAAAATAACTCGGTTTTGCCATGATTGATGACCCTTTTTTTCGATTTTATATTTGCCTTGCCGCTAGCTTTGTATATTATTCGCTAGCCTTCTAGGTGGCAAATGTACTGCACGACTGCTTCATTACGTAGCTCATAACTGCTATGCCCTTCGACCAAGAACGCTTGACCGGCACGGTAATAAGTAAATTCTTCCTCGCCTGCCAGTTTGACTTCACACTCGCCTGCCAAAATTTCGATACGTTCAGATGAGTCGGTTTTAAATTCATAGGCGGGCACATCGGCATCACAAGGTAGCACGATTCCTAGCATTTTTTTGCGTCCATCTTCAAACCAAACGGTCCGACTAAAAGTACGACCTTCATAGTAAACATTCGCTATTTTTTCTACCGATACATGGTCGAAACGATTAGGTGACGTCATGAGATTCTCCTTAAAATACACAGTCAGTTGACTTGATAACGCTGCCTTGTTATAAAAAATTATAAAGAATTATAAAGATGGGCAAGTCGTTTTGCGGCAACCCGCTTTTTTTAATCGACAAATGGGTTTTATAATCAAACGCAGTCCGTGACTTGTCGCAATCAGCCAATGGTATTGCCGATAGATTGTTAACGGTTGATAAAAAATTATGTTCCGTTATCCTTGTGCAGACGTTGTTTAGACCAATAGAATATCATCAAATTTAGTCAACTTTTATGACAATCTATGTTTTATGACAATCGATGAAACCGCCCTCAACTTGACTAGGCGAAGATTGCTAGACACAGATACCCATCAAAGATACCCAGCTGACTGAAAGTTGGATTTTTGCGTTGCTTATTTTGTAATTGTCCCAATTATGCTATTGTTTAGTGTGAAACAGCTAGATGGAATTTTTACTGATTTTTGAAGACTTGTCTAGGATTATTGTGAGCTTTTCATGACAAGGTTACAATAAAGTTTTTGCAAATTTGACCGCCAATGTGCCACTCTTAACGTCAATGATAGGATTGATATGCTGACACAGTTAACCTTACAAAATTTAGCCCTCGTCACCAATGCTGAGGTTGAGATGAATGCTGGATTTAACATTATCACTGGCGAGACAGGTGCTGGTAAATCACTATTGCTTGACGCCTTGACCTTGTGCGTGGGTGGCCGTAGTGACGCAGGTTTGATTCGGCATGGACAGACCACGGCAGACGCTTTTGCAGAATTTAATATCGGTCAATTACCCGAAGTCATGGCATGGCTTAGTGAGCAAAATTACCCATTTGAAGATGATACGCTGCTGATTCGCCGGCAACTTGCTAACCAAAACGGTACGCTTCGTAGTAAAGCTTGGCTCAATGGCATGCCCATTAGTATGAATGAGCTTAAAACTTTAGGTGGGTTACTGGTCAATATTCACAGCCAACATGCCCAGCAAAGTTTGCTGCGTCCGCAATTTGTGATGGAATGGCTGGATAGCGCTACGGGATTAAACAGCCAAGCAAACGACGTGAAACAGGCTTTTTTGCAGTACGAACGCCTTAAATCACAAGCCGCGCAGCACGCTAAAGATGAGCAATTGCGCCAGCAGCAAATTCAGCTATTGAGCAATCAATTAGCCGATATTGAGCCAATTGCCACTGTCTTATATAGTGAACTTGAAGCTGAATACGATGAATTATCTAACCTTGAAAACCTCATGCAGCAAGCCGCCTTGTCGGTGCAACTACTCGATAATGACAGCGATGAGCCCGATGTGATAGGCTTGCTTAATCGGGCGATTAAACTGTGTGAAGCGCAGACCGGGCTTAGCCAAACCTATGCGGATTGCGTTGAACAGTTGTACTCAGCACATACCCAAATCGCTGAAGTCGCTAGCACCTTGAGCAATTATGCCGAAGGGCAAAGCCTTGACCCCAAGCGGTTAGCGTTACTTGATGAGCAGTTATCGACGTTCCACCGACTGGCGCGGAAATATCACACCACCCCTGAAAGCCTTGTTGAAGACAGCCAAGCCTGGCAGCAGCAATTAGATGATTTGCAATCGGTGATGTCGCCTGAAGCGATGGCAGAGCAAATTGAAGAAGCTTATCAAGCCTACTTGCAAAAAGCCCAAGCGTTGGATGACAGTCGCCAAGCCAATGCCAAGACATTAGCTGAAGCCCTAGTCGCACGGTTAAAAGCATTGGCATTGCCCAATGTGCAGGCAGCATTTGAATTTACCCCCCTTGATAAACCGCAAAGTATCGGGTTATCGCAAATTGAACTGCTATTTAGTGCCAATGTCGGCATGCCGATGCAACCGATTCACAAAATCGCCTCAGGCGGTGAATTATCACGGCTAGCGCTTATCATGCAAGTCATTGATGCGCAAGGGGTTTGCCGTAATACGACCACCGATATGGCAACGACCACCCGTCAGTTATTGGTATTTGATGAAGTGGATGTGGGTATCAGTGGTGGCACGGCGCAAGTGGTGGGCGAATTACTGCGTGAACTGGGTGAAGAACAACAAATCATTGCGATCACTCACCAATCGCAAGTCGCGGCACAAGCCCATCAGCATATTTTGGTGTACAAAACCCAGCAAGAGAAAGCCCAGTCTCACTTAAAAATTCTGTCGGGCGATGAGCAAGTGCAGGAATTAGCGCGCATGTCGGGCGGGGTCAATATCACCGAAGACACGCTCAAACACGCGCGTAGCTTGCTAGCAAGTCGCCGTGTCAGTTAATTTAATATTGCCTGTCGCTTTTAATGTTTATCGTTTTTAATGCTTATCGTTTTTAATGTATGTCGCTTTTAATTAGGTATGCCACTGAATGTCAAAAAACCAAAATCTTACCAACCATTTTTTGATAGCCTCGCCCAATATTGACGGCGGGATTTTCTATCAATCTTTGGTGTATATTTGCCGTCAAGACCAACAAGGCACGTTAGGGCTGGTAGTTAACAAACCCATCGACACCAGCAACGTCGCCAAATTGTTTGAAGAATTAAATATTGATGTAACAATTACCGACTTGCACCGAAAATTGCCCTTAGATGGCGGTCCCATGAACCCGGAAGTTGGGTTTGTGCTGCATACGGGACAGCCTGATTGGGTATCTTCGTTTGCCATCACCGAAAACGTCTGTATCACCACTAGCAAGGATATTTTACAAAGTATCGCCAATGGTCAAGGCGTTGAGCATTTTGAGCTTTGTCTGGGTCATGCCAGCTGGGGAAAAAGGCAGCTAGAAGAAGAAATCAACCAAGGCGATTGGTTTGTTTTGCCGGCATCAATGGGGCTATTGTTTGATATCGACCATCAGACTCGCTGGCAAGTCGCCGCTCAGCAGTTGGGCGTTGATTTTAACAAACTGAGTACGGATATCGGCCATGCTTAACCTGACTATGGCGCAAGATACCCATCACACCCATACTATCGAAACGGTGATGGGGCTTGATTTTGGCATCGCAAAAATGGGTATCGCCTTGGGCAATACCTTAACCCAAACCGCAAGCCCGTTGATGCAGTTTAAAATGGATAATGGCAAACCCAATTGGGATGAATTGCTAAAAATTATCGAGTCATGGCAAGTGAGTACCATCATCATCGGTTTGCCGCTAAATATGGATGGCACTGCATCTGAGCTTGGCAATCGTGCCAAAAAATTTGCTCGTAGGCTCAAGCACCAGCTCGAGGAAGCGCATCGACCACGCCCGATTATTTTGGCGGATGAGCGCTTAACTAGCCGTGAAGCCAAAAATTTGGCTTGGGAATATGGGTTAATCAAAAGTGACAAAGAGCCGATTGATAGTATCGCCTCGGCAATTATGCTTGGCAGTTGGCTTAGAAGTGGCGAAGGAGCGCTGTTATCATGACTCAATTAAATGTGCCTGCTACGCCAACGACCAAAGGCTTTTCTGCCCCTATTCTTGGTTTGATTGAACACGCACAGCGACTCAACAAATGGTCAATTTATCTGGTTTATTTGGCAATTGCGCTATTTTTATTATTTGGTACCCTAAAGAGCTTGTCACAGTTTAAGGACAGTCAAACGATTTATACTTTGTTTCATTGGGTGCCTTACGGACTTGTTGGACTGACCATACCGCTATCCTGCTATGTGGCGTTTATTTTATACCGTTACCGTTTAAGCCAGCCGAGCATGCTTGCGCTGTGTATCGGTATGGGATTTGGCTTGTTTGTTATCAGTAGCTATGTCGCCCTAGCCGCCTGGATTGGGGTGGCGTTTATGTTTAAAGCCAATTTAACCCGTTTTTTTAATTTTATCCAAGAAAGTCAACAAACAGAGACTCAACATGCCTGATGCCAATTACCAACTCGATACCCAAGGGCTGATTTGTCCAGAGCCGATTATGCTGCTGCATAAAACTGTTCGTAAAGCGCAGTCGGGAGAGGTGATTCACGTCATCGCCACTGACCCTGCGACCACGCGCGATATCCCCAATTTTTGTCGCCATCTGGGGCATGAACTTATCGAACGGCAAGACATCATCAACCCGCAACAACATCAAAATCCTGATCCGTATGCCAATGTGTATCATTACTGGATTAAGAAAAAAGCTGGTTAAAAAAACACCCCCTTATCCCGAGATTTCAAGTCATTTATGTCCCAAGTCCCCGCGCGCCAACCTCGCCAAGTCAAAGCCTTACACCTTCATGATGAGCCCAGTTATATTCAGCAGTTTCGCCAAGAATTGCTTACGCGGGGACTTGCCACCAATACGCGCAATGCTTATATTCGTGACTTGATGCTGTGTGAAACCACCTGTAGCAAAGCCATCACCCGTTGGGACGCCAGTGACGTGTTGGCTTGCCTAGCGGCGCTCTATAAACAAGGCAAAACAGCGCGCAGCCAAGCGCGTGCCTTATCATCGCTCAAACAGTTTTTTTTATGGCAAATCAACGCCAATCAGCGTGATGACAACCCGTGTGAGCATATCAAGACCCCAAAACTTGGGCGCGCGCTGCCCAAAGATTTATCCGAAAGTGATGTCGATGCCCTACTTGCCAGCCCAGATACATCGACCCCTTTGGGCATGCGTGACCAAGCCATGTTTGAAGTGCTCTATGCCTGCGGGCTGCGTGTCTCTGAGCTTATTCATTTGTCGCTCAGTGAAGTCAATCTCAATGCTGGCTGGTTACAGGTTACCGGTAAAGGCGATAAGACTCGGCTGGTACCCCTTGGCGAAGTGGCGATTGATGTATTGACCGATTATTTGACCCTGGCGCGACCGCAATTATGTATCATGAAAAATGGCCGAGAAAGTCGCTGCCAAGCGGTATTTTTGACCCAACAAGGCGGCTATATGACCCGCCAAAACTTTTGGTATGTCATTAAACGCTACGCCAAGCAAGCCGGCATCGACAGCGAAATTTCTCCGCATACCTTACGTCATGCCTTTGCTACTCATTTGCTCAATCACGGCGCTGACTTGCGCAGTGTACAGATGTTATTGGGTCACAGTGATTTATCAACTACCCAAATCTATACCCATGTAGCTACGGCAAGACTGCAACAGCTGCATCAGCAGCATCATCCGCGCGCTTAGGGCTGTTTGTAAGGTAAAAAAATAGCCCACTGACGGGCGCTTTTTTACAGACAAATTTTTTGAAACCCATAAATCATAAAATCCGTAGTAAAGCGCATTGACCCTGCCTGCTCGCAGCGGTCGATTAATGCTTCACGTCTGGCTGGCTGCGCCCGAAACGCATAGGGCGTCATAGTCAATAAATCTTGTAACTGCGCAGCGGTAAGTGAAATCGTGGTTTCCACCCGCGTTTGCTTAACCAACGCAAAATACGGTGCTAATTCATCGATAAATTTGTCTGAGTCGTGCGCCACGATTTGTTCAAATAACCCGTCACGCATCTCAATCAAGTGATTGACGGCAGGCTTGGCAATCACTAAAAAGCCCTGATCGCTGACCAACCGATGAAATTCATCCGCCAAAATCGGGCTAAAAATACTGGTCAATATACTCACCGCCTGATTGGCCAATGGTACTTGCGAAGCAGATGCCACTAAGCAATATTTTTGTGTGGCCGTGCTAATTGGTTTAAGTCGTTTGGCAGTGGCGAGTACGGCAGGTTTGCTGATATCAAGCGCGACTAATTTACTTGGGTTAAGCTGTAAAAATCGCTCAGTGTAATACCCCTCGCCACAGCCAATGTCTAGCCAATTTACCGATGGTTGGGAGGATAATAGCCCTTTGCAAAAGTCATACAGCCCATCTTGCAGCGACTGATAAAACCCCGCTTGTAGAAAACGACGACGCGCCATAATCGACTCATCACTATCGCCAGGGTTTTTGCTATGCTTATTTTGCACCGGCAGTAGATTCACATACCCTTGTTTGGCGACATCAAAATCATGTTGCCGCTGCTGCGGATTTTCACCCGTGCATTGCCAAACTTTTTCACCCACCTTTAGCGGACTTTGGCAAATCGGGCAGCGAAAATTTGCAGAAAATGTTGAAGGCAATGCCACCATAAAAATATCTCAAAAAAGCTGTTAAAAACCCAATTGATGCAAAGCGCCGTTAGCGAACGTAGCAAAATTAGCGAAGTTTCAACGTCATCAGCCCTAAGATCACCAAGACAATGGTAATAATCCAAAAACGGGTAACCACTTGGGTTTCTTTCCAGCCACCTTCTTCAAAATGGTGATGCAGCGGCGCCATGCGAAAGATGCGTTTTTTACGAAGTTTGTAAGAGCCTACTTGTAGCATGACCGATACGGCTTCTGCCACAAATAAACCACCCATGATGAACAGCACAATCTCTTGGCGCGTCATCACAGCAATGGTGCCAAGCATCGCGCCCAAGGCTAATGCACCAACATCGCCCATAAACACTTGGGCGGGATGGGCATTAAACCATAAAAACCCTAAGCCTGCCCCAACCATGGCACCACACACAACTGTCACATCGCTATTATAAGCAATATAAGGCACGTGGAGATATTCAGCAAAGCGAAAATCCCCTGACACATAAGCAAACACCCCTAAGCCTGCGGCGACCAACACCACAGGAAAAATGGCAAGACCATCCAAACCATCGGTTAAGTTGACCGCATTTGAGGTGCCATTAATCACAAAATAAGTAAAGATAATAAACGCCAAACCCAATGGTACAGCGGAGAAAGGAATCGACACGTTTTTAAATAACGGAATCAGTAAATCTTGCATGGCGTGAGCTGTCGCCACATGCGGCTGCTGACTGGCAATCCAGTATAAGGATACACCAACAAATAAAGCGCCAACCGACAACCAAAAATATTTTTTGCGCGCAATCAAGCCTTTTGGGTCTTTATATTTGATTTTCAGCCAGTCATCTGCCCAGCCCACCGCGCCAAAAATCACCAAGACCACCATCAAAATCCATACGTAGGGGTTGGTTAGATTCGCCCACAATAGCGTGGTCACCAAAATACTGCCCAAAATCAAAATCCCGCCCATGGTGGGTGTGCCTGTTTTGGCAAGGTGGCTCTGTGGGCCATCGTTACGAATGGCTTGTCCATATTTGAGCGCACGCAGCCGTTCAATAACGCGTCCACCAAACACCATACTGATACCCAGCGCAGTCAGCACCGCTAATAAAACACGTAAGGTCAGCGATGACACAGCCGAAAATGGGGAATAAAATTGGCTTAGCCATTCAAATAACCACAATAGCACGAGTGGACTCCTTAGAGGGTTCTGGGTAAAACAGGGATGCAATGCCCCTATTATGATCATGATGAAATAAATGAAAACTCGCTATGAAAACTATCTGTGAAAACCGTATCACTTGGTCTTATCAGCAAAAACCCATCATGAAAAGTTGACTATTTTAAGTAAAAATTCACAAAAAATCAGCCAATTTTTATTAAATGGCTGATGAAAGTTCTGTTTTTAGCTAGGATGGCTGACGAATTAACTCGTCCATTACTTGCTCCATCATCATATAGCGCGAGCCTTTAAACAAGATATGCCAAGCGTCATCACTACTCGTCAGCTTATCTTTGATCGCTGCAAGTAGGGTGGCTTTATCTGGGTATGCCTGTGCTTGCATGCCGGATGCTTGCGCTTGCGCGACGGTAACAGGCGTCAACTCCCCCACCGTATACAGTGCAGTCACGCCAGAGGCGGCGATAGCCTCACCGAGCTTGCGATGCTCCTCTTGCGCGGCGTCACCCAACTCACCAATATCGCCTAATACCAACAGGGTTGGTGCACCTTGACTCACCAACACTTGCGTGGCAGCAAGGACGGCACTGGGATTGGCATTATAAGTATCATCAATTAAAGTATGTTTACCAAACTCAATAAAATTGAGCCGACCTTTGGCAGGTTTGGCGGCATCGAGTCCTTTGGCGATATCATCAATCGACAGCCCCAAAGCTTGCGCACAGGCCGCGGCGGCTAAGGCATTGCTGATGTTGTGTTCACCTGCAAAGTTTAAAGTGACGTTTTGGCTTTCGATTTCATCAATTTCAAAATTGAAATTTAGGCTAAAGGTGCTGGTATTACCGACTTCCACATCATCGGCAAACACATCGCCCATCAGTAGCACCGTATCTTCATCTGTTAAGCCAATTTCTTTGGCTTGTTGCATATCCACACCAGCATCTGCCAAGGACACGTCACGCTCACCAAAGGTGAGAATATTTTGGGTAAATTGTTGGGCATTATTGAGTAGCGTATCAAAATAATCGTCACCAAATGGCACAATCGCTGTACCTGCGTCACTTAATCCTTGATAAATCTCAGATTTGGTCTTGGCGATATTATCACGCCCGCCAAATTCCCCCAAATGTGCCGTGCCGATATTGAGCACACAAGCGACATCGGGTTTGACAAGCTGTGTGGTATAAGCAATCTCTCCGACATGGTTGGCGCCAAGCTCCATCACGGCATAGCGATGGTCATCGGTCAGCTCTAGTAGCATCATCGGCACGCCCAAATCATTGTTGAGATTGCCGCGGGTGATAAGTGTCGGCGCAATACGGTTTAAAATACTGCCAAGCATTTCTTTGGCGGTGGTTTTGCCGCTCGAGCCTGTAATCGCGACGACTTTTAGATTGGGATGTTGGCCACGGCGGTAAGCACCTAATTTGCCGAGTGCCAATTTTGTGTCAGTCACTACGAGTTGCGGCAAGTCACTGTCGACTGCACGGCTGACAATCGCTAAGACCGCGCCTTTGTCTTTGGCAGTTTGTACATAATCATGTCCGTCAAAGTTATCGCCTTGGATGGCTAAAAAGATATCGCCTTGTTCGATTTTGCGGGTGTCGGTGATAATTCTTGTGGATGTCTGGGTAAAATCACTGTGAAAGATTGGGTTTAGGTCTTTCACCGCTTCGGTTAAGTTGGCAGATTGCCAAATATATGCAGTCATTGTCGTCTCTTTATTAGGGTCTCTTTATTGGGGTATCTTTATTCGGGTCTCTTTATAGTTTATTACTAGCGAATCTCGTCATCTTGCCCATCATTGCGCACCCATACTTTCTTGATTCCTGCAGGAGCGAGCAACAACACTTCGCAATTTTTGGGGCGCATTGCCAGTTCAAACTCACGGAATTTTTTCATATTATATAGACGCGGGCTATCGCCAAGTAGCAGTTGCCAGATAAGCATGCCAATCCACATGCCGTGGGTAAATACTAGATAGGTGCCATCGGGCAAGCCATCAAAATAAGCACGCACCTTTTGTACCCGCGCTACGAAATACTCAAAACTGTCCGTCACTTCACTGGCTCGGTGCGCAGAATGCTGTTGCCAAAAATCATCGGCAATCACACGGATGTCATCAAATGACAAATCCTTGATGGTGTCAAAATCCAAAAAGTTAAATTCGTGCAATTCTTCGATGACAATGGCTGAGCGTTTAGTGCTTTGTAGATAAGGCTGAGCCGTTTGCTGGGTGCGAAGATACTGGGATACAAAAATCTCGGTGACTGGCTCGCTGATATGGTCAGTGAGCCAATCCGCCAATGCTTGCGCTTGCGTCTTGCCAACGTCAGTAAGATTGATGGCATGATTGGGGCGCACTGCTTGCCCTGCATTGGACTCGCTTTGGGCATGACGGATTAGGTAGATTTTTTTCATGATGTTAGGCTAAGTTATTTGCCAAATTTGTCAATAGCATTTTTTACCACCACTTTATCATCAAAATCGTGGCGTACCCCTTTGATTTCTTGATAGGTTTCATGCCCTTTGCCTGCAATTACCACGATATCGTTAGGCTTGGCATGTTGCACCGCATATTCAATCGCCTTTTGACGGTCTGGTTCGATAATGGCTTGGTAGTGCTGCTCACAAGTCATGCCCGCTTGCATATCGTTCAAAATCGCGTTGGGGTCTTCACTGCGTGGGTTATCGGCAGTCAAAATCACTTTGTCAGCTAGGCGAAGTCCTGCTTGCGCCATCAGTGGACGTTTACCCTTATCACGGTCACCACCACAGCCAAATACTGCCCATAGCTCACCTGTACAGTGCGATTTTAAACTGGTCAACACCTGCTCTAGCGCATCTGGCGTATGCGCATAATCCACGATAAAACAGCTACTGGTCGATGGCACCCGATCCATACGACCTGTGGCGCCGCGAAGCGTTGGCACTGCCGCTTGGATTTGCGCCACACTCAATCCCATCGCGGCACTTTGTGATAACGCGAAGGCGCCTGCGATACTCGCGAGCAAATTGGCCACATTAAATCGCCCTAACAGTGGACTGTTCACCGTTAATTCACCTTGTGGCGTGACAGCTTTTGAAAGAGCAATGGTCAAATCACCCCCTTGCAAACTAGGCAGGATGGTTTTGGCAAAAAAATCGGCTTGGTCATTGGTCAAGCTATACGTCCACACGGTTAAATGGGATGCGTTAGCCGCCTCAATCATCAATTCACTAAATTCATCCTCTAAATTAATAATCGCGTGAGTGAGGGTGGGAAAATGTGCTTTATCAAACAGTCGCGCTTTCGCCTGCGCATAATCGTCCATGTCAGTATGATAGTCGAGATGATCACGACTTAAATTGGTAAATATCGCCACGTTGATGGGTACGCCTTGCAGCCGCTGTTGGTGTAACCCGTGAGAGCTGGCTTCAATGGCTAAGGCTTGTACGCCTTGCTTGGCAAAATCATCAATCGCATGTTGCAGATTAAAGACTTCTAAGGTGGTGTGGGTACTTGGGGTTAAATTTGGCAAAACCCCATTACCTGCCGTGCCCATCACCGCAGTTTTGATGCCCGATTGACTGATGAGTTGGGCGACCAGTTGGCTTACGGTGGTCTTGCCATTGGTGCCTGTCACCGCGATGACCGCAGGCAACTTGGTGCGATGTTGCTGTTGCAAACTGGTTTGAATCAGAGAACCTAAAAAATCACGAATGGTAGGCAAATAAATAATCGGCAACATAAACTGCGACTGGAGCGCAGATACATCAATTTCTGACAACACAAACGCCGCTTTGTCTGTGACTTGGGCAAGATAACCTGTAACTTTTTCCAAATCAAGGCTGTCGGTCGCGTTTTGACTCTTTAGCAATACAAATACATCGCCCTGACCCACTTGACGGCTATCGACCACAAACTGCCCAAATGGTTGATTCATGACAGGGTTTAACAGTTGTCGCACGCTTTCTGGTAGTGATAGCGCAGACATCATCGGTTGCAACGTAATCATAGCTTTTTCCATAGGGTTGTTATAAGTCATTGACGCTTTCGATGCTGGCGGCAGTGGTTTCTTTACCCGATAGCGGTTTGTCAAACGGCACATTATACAAACGCAAGGCTTCTTTCATCACACTGCGGAACACGGGTGCTGCAACCAAACCACCAAATTTGTTAATACGCGGGTCTTCAACCATGATAGCCACCACAAAACGTGGGTTGGAAGCAGGGGCAATACCGACAAACGCGGTGCGGTATTGGTCGTTGTAATAACCGCCTTTAGGATTGGTGCGTCTTGCCGTACCTGTTTTACCCGCCACCCGATAGCCATCGATGGCGGCTAAAGTTGCCGTACCACCCGGCTCAGTGACTGACGTCATCATATCGACAATGGTAAGTGCATCGCTGTTTTTGATGACTTGCTTGGCGGCAGGTTTGGCAAAAGGGACAGAGACATTATTGGTACTACTGCTATTGAGTGCGTTATCACGGGTACTTTTGAGCAGCGTCAACGGATGCATCACGCCCCCTGCCCCTAGCACACTGTAAGCTTGCGCAAGCTGCGCCAGCGTGACTTGTAGACCGTAACCGTACGATACAGTTGCGCGGCGTGCGATTTCATTTTGCTCAGGCGTTGGCACTAGTCCAGCAGATTCACCGGGTAATTTTAGGTTGGTTTTTGCGCCAAAGCCAAAGGCTTTTTGCGTATCACTCATCGTGGTGGCAGGCAAAGAAAGGGCAATTTTTGCTGAGCCAATATTACTCGATTTTTGCAGTAGGGTACGCAGACTAATGGTACCTAAATTGCCATGGTCACGAATAGTATGCCCTTGCACCACCATGCTCCCTGGACTGGTATTAACCAGTGAGTTGGCATTGTATTGTCCTGACTTTAAGCCCGTGGCAACGGTGATGGGTTTCATCACCGAACCTGGTTCAAATACATCCATCAAGGCATGGTTACGCTGGTTTTCATTGGATAAACTATTTAAGTCATTGGCGTTAAACGACGGCCAGTTGGACATCGCCATCACTTCGCCCGAGTTGACATCGACAATCATGCCCGCTGCCCAGCGCGCCTGCTGTACTCTTCCGACTTTTTCAAGCTCTTGGTACAAGATATATTGTAGCCGTGAGTCAACGGTTAGTTGTAAGTCCTTGCCAGCGACTTCAGGTTTGACTTGTTCGATTTCTTTAATGCTGTTGTTTTTGGCATCACGCATGACCATGACTTCGCCATCTTTGCCCGATAGCATGTCATTAAATACGCGCTCTACCCCAGCTTGCCCTTGGTAATGCGTGCCATCTGTCATGTTGGTACGCGCCATAAAGCCTAATAATTGGGCATTGGGCTGTGGCTGTGGATAGTAGCGCTGATAAAACGTGTCGGTACTGACCCCAGCAAAATTGGCATCAATGAGCGGCTGTGCCGCTTCAGGTTGCACATTTTTCATCAATGGAAAATAATGCGACCCTGCGCCCGTGGGCAATACGGCTTTGATTGCCTCTTTATCTGCAAGATTGATGTTGTCATTGATACGCACCGCATTTTTAAATTCGCTGACGCTAATGCCTGTCAATGCCGAAAGTTTGGCTAAATCCATGTTCTGCAAGCGTTTTGCAACGCGCTCAAGCTCGCGACTGACTGATTTACTCGGTTTAGACTTTTGCAATTCTTGTTGGCGCGCTTTGAGCTCATAGTATTCCACCGCATAATCATGCGGACTAAAATACGCCGAGGTTAACGGGGCTGAAATCGCAAGCGGCATGTTATTGCGATCGGTGATCATACCCCGGTAAGAAGGCTCTTTTTTGATGGTGGTAATGAGCGAATTACCTTTGTCTTGATAGTAAGATTTATTAATGACTTGGATGTATGCCAAGCGTCCAAAAATCGCCACAAACACCAGCCCCATCGCTATCCAAATGGACTTAAAGCGAATGGCATCTTCTTCAATACTGCCTTGGCGTGAGGCACCACTACGACGCTTCGACGCATTGATTTTAGGGGCAGTGACTTTGAGCACAGGCACTTTGGTGGGTCGCCCTGACATGGCATTGGCAACTTTGGTGGTTATCGATTTTTTATTGCGAGTATTCACGCGGTTGCCTCATCAATGCTGCGTTTCTAGATTGATAGCTGGAGTGTTTGACTCGTTGCTGCTGGCGTCACTAGTAAATACCGTGACTTTGTTGTCGTGAATAATCATACGATCGGACAAGTTAGGGTAAAACATATTGAGCTCGGTCACCGCGCGATTGGTCACTTGCGGGGTAGCGCTAAAAGTTTGCTGCTCAATCAGCATACGTTGGTGTTCCATTTGCAGATGGCGAAATTGTTTTTTGAGTTTTTGCAGCTCGCCATATTGTTGGTGATAAGTTTGGATTTGCTCGACGACGCTCACCCCTGTCCACAAAATCGCAATCACTAATAGCATCATCGCAACCGTATAGATACTAACGCCACGATATTCAGTATCGAGCATCTCGCTAATACTGGCACCCAAGCCTTCACTGCTTTTTTTCATCGTCGTGTTATTTTTTACCATTGCGTCGTTATTTTTGGCGGAGAAAAGACGCGTTTTTTTCGGCGAATTTTGGTTATCGCGGCCATTTGACATGGGGTTACTCGTCATGGGAGGCAGGGGCTGAGATTTTGGCATTTTTATATCAAAGAGCTTTTTATATCAAAGAGCAGGGTATCAAGATAAAACAAGTCATTATAACGCAACCCATCTAAGTTTGGTTAATGCAATCGCTTTTTATTGTTTGTTATAAATATCATGTTACAAAAACGGCTATTTCTACAGTCGGGTTGCTGACCGAAGCCAAGCACTTCTGGCGCGCGGGTTGGTTTTTATTTCCGTATCCAACGGGGCGACACGCTCAGGTTTAGATAGCAGTTTGGGGCGTTTGGGTGGCATCGGCAAATTGGCATCTTCAGGGTATTGACCTTTACTGTGTTTTTGCAAAAACTGCTTGATGATGCGGTCTTCTAGCGAATGAAAACTAATCACCGCCAAGCGTCCCCCTACCTTAAGCGCCATGAGCGATTGATCCAAGAAGTTATCGATATCACCGAGTTCATTATTGATAAAAATACGCATGGCTTGAAAACTTTGGGTGGCAGGGTGCTTGCCTTTTTGCCAATTGGGATGCGCCTGTTTGATGGTTTCTGCCAGCGCTAGGGTAGAATCGTAATGTTCCATTTGTTTGATTGCCCTTGCAATACGGCGGCTGTGTCGTTCTTCGCCATAGTTATACAGCACATCGGCAAGCACGGTTTCATCCACGCGTTTTAACCATTGGGCGACCGATTCGCCACGGGTGGTATCCATGCGCATATCAACCGCGCCATCGCGCATAAAGCTAAAGCCGCGGCTACCGTCATCAAGCTGCGGTGAGGACACGCCCAAATCTGCCATAATCCCATCGACCTGTTCAATGCCTAATCGCTGCAGATTGTCCTGTAGCTTGGCAAAACTATCATGAATCACTATCACGCGCGCATCGCTGGCTGCCAATGCTTGCGCCGTTTGTATGGCTTGGGGGTCTTTATCAAATACGAGCAGACGACTGTCTTCATCCAAATAAGTTAACAGCAATCGGCTGTGCCCACCGCGCCCAAATGTCGCATCGACAAAGGTGCCCGTTTTTTTAATGGCTCCTGTTTCTAGCTCCGCTAAAGTTACATTGAGCACACTTGCCACCGTTTCCTTTAACAAAACGGTTTCATGGATAAATTCAGGTGCGCTAACAGTCATAACAGGCTCAATGGGGCAATAAGAAAAAAGAAATTCGCTAAACAATCGCTAGGGTAAAATAAATAAAAATCATAATTTATCTAATCCTCTATTATCGCTGAAGCAAGCCTAGGGTCAAGTAAAATCATAACCTTGACTAGGTTTTTATGATAAAAATGCTCATCTTTGATAAAACCTACCGATAAAAAAGACGGTTATAAAACCGTCGTTAATATTCGTTAATATTCGTTAATATTCAATAATATTAAAGGGGCGCTTAATCGTCATAGCCATTAGGGTTTTGGCTTTGCCAACGCCAAGTGTCGGTACACATACGCTCGATATCAAACTCAGCTTGCCAGCCCAACAGCTTCTTGGCTTTATCACTACTGGCATAACAACTGGCAATGTCGCCAGGTCGTCTTGGTGCTACGCTATAAGGCACGGGTTGACCGGTAGTTTTGATAAAGGCATTGACCAATTCTAAGACAGATGTCCCTTTACCTGTACCTAAGTTAATCGGCTCAAATCCAAGCTGGGTTTGCTGTTGCAAATACTGTAAAGCGGCGACATGCCCTTTTGCCAAATCAACCACATGGATGTAATCTCGCACGCCTGTCCCATCCACAGTATCATAATCATTGCCAAACACGCTTAACTGCGGCAGCTTACCCACTGCCACTTGGCTAACATAGGGCATCAAATTGTTTGGAATGCCATTTGGATTTTCACCTATGGTTCCGGTATGGTAGGCACCAATGGGATTAAAATAGCGCAGTGAAATTAATTGCCAGTGGTTATCTGATTTTGCCAAATCTTCAAGCATATGTTCAATCATCAGCTTGCTTTGCCCATACGGATTGGTCGCAGAACGCGGTGAGGATTCGACAATCGGCAAGGCTTCTGGGTCGCCATACACGGTTGCTGATGACGAGAAAATCAAGTTTTTTACTTGGGCGTTGGTCATCGCATCGAGTAGATTGAGCGTGCCTGCGACATTGTTTTGATAATACCAAAGTGGCTTGGCAACCGATTCACCGACCGCCTTTAACCCTGCAAAATGAATCACCGCAGTGAAGTCATGCGCGGCAAAGGTTTTGGCAAGCAGCTGTGTGTCCAAAATATCGCCTTCGATAAATTCAATAGACTGCCCCACAATTTGCTGGACGCGCGCCAGCGATGTGGGACTACTATTGGATAAATTATCATATACCACAGGGGTGAATCCTGCGGCAATTAGCTCAATTAATGTATGTGAGCCGATATAGCCTGCACCGCCAGTCACTAAGATTTTTTTGCTTTGATTGGTCATTGTTTTGCCTATTTTTTACAGCCTATACCGGTATAAAAACCAACGAGCTGCTGAATTTGTGGTTCGGTTAACGTATTTTTTGCATCAAAAATGGGTAATGCAATGTTATTTAAACGATTGATATCCGGCTTGATTGGTAGCGACCAATTGACAATAAACAACGCTTGCACTTGCGTAAGCGGCGCATAGGCATCGTCGGTTAATGAAAACAGCGGATGATTACCGTATAACTCTAACAATTCTTCTTTGGTATTGTTGGCATACACAATCGTCTTGATATTATATGACCATAACAATTTGATCAGTGGGTGAAACGCTGAATGGGTGGTGCGTCCTGTACCATTACGATAGCCTGAGCCCCAAATCATCACCGTTTTATTTTCGATAAAGCCATCAAAATATTGCCAAAATTCACGGAAAATCAGCTCTTTTTGGTCTTCATTAATGGATTTTACCGCCTCTAGCAATGATGTCTCTACTTGATTGTGCTTAAACCCATCAATCAAAAAATCCAATTCTAGGGGCAATGACTTGCCACCAAAGCCCCAACCTGCTTTGAGATAATCTTTACCAATGCGTTTATCAAGCCCAAGGATTTGCTCAACTTGTTTGATATTGACCTGTTCACTGGCGGCAAGACGCGCCATTTCATTCATGAAAGACAAGCGTGTTGCCAGCATTCCCATGATACTACTGCGCGCAAATTCTGCCGTTTTGATATCAGTAATAAAGTGCTTGTCACTTTTTTCAATAAAAAACAGCAAAATGTTGTTGTACGCGCTACTGCCTTGCGATTTTTCACCAATCAGTGCCAAATCGGCTTGGAAAAAAGAACTAAAATTCGCCCCGTCTTTCATAAAAATAAAGGGAAGATAATACACCCAAGTAGTCGTCAATTTGCGCGCGAATTGTTCAATCTCACCAATGGCTTTGACACCGCTGATGATAATCTGGGTGGTGGGGTTAAAGTGAAATGAGCCAAATTGCGCAAGCGCCTGCGCTGATACACCATCGACAAACAACCAAATATCATCTGCGCTGACATAGGCTGAAAAATCATGGGTTGGCAAAGGCTGGGTAACGATGTTGCCTTGAGATTGGTACAACTGCCACAGTAGCACCATCTGCCGATCAAACTGGTAATCATTCATGACCTGCTGAAGGCTATCATCATCGGTCAATAGCCTGACTTGGTATTGAAGGGTGGCAAGCAAAATACAGGCATTGATTGATTCATTGGTACTGCCAATTACATATACAGTTTTTGTCATTGTTTTCTTCTTTTATCCTTATCCTTCATCAGCTTGCAAAGGTTGTTTTAATGGTATTTAGCAACTGATTGGTTGAGCTATCAAATGGCTGCGCTTGTTGCGGCGATAATTCTTGCGTTGATACCAAGGCATCAAAGACGGCATTAGCCATCACTTTACCCACTTCGACTCCCCATTGGTCAAATGGGTTAATCTGCCAAATGACTGACATAACAAATACTTTGTGTTCATACAGCGCAATCAATGACCCTAACGTTCTTGGGGTCAGCTGTTTGAGTAAAATGGTCGTTGACGGCTGATTGCCGCGATAATGTTTGAATTTATCCATACCATTATTGCTGTCTTTGATGGCGGCATTGCCAAACGCCAGCACTTGGCTTTGCGCTAAGCAGTTGGCAAGCGAAAGTCCGTGCTGCTCAAGCAAGTTTTTATTGATTGTTTGGGCATCGGCGTAGCGTTTGATGGGCGCAATAAAATCACAACTGACTACCTGTGTGCCTTGATGCAACAACTGATAAAACGCATGCTGAGCATTGGAGCCAATATCACCCCACAAAATCGGACAAGTACTGTAAGTCACTGCCTCACCTTGGCGATTGACAGATTTACCGTTACTCTCCATCTCAAGCTGGGTTAAGTAGTTGGGGAAAAAAGATAACCGACCATCATAAGGTAAAACCGTATGGGCATTAATGTGCAAAAACGTACTGTTCCAAACACCGAGTAGCCCTAACAACACAGGCATATTTTGAGAAAAATCGGCGGTGGCAAAATGCCGATCCATCTCATAGGCTCCTGCTAGCAGCTCATAGAAATTGTGCATGCCAATTTTTATGGCAATCGCCAGTCCAATCACTGACCACATGGAGAATCGACCCCCAACCCAATCCCAGAGCATTAGTTGGTTATCGACATGAATACCCCATTCTGACATCTTATCGGCTTTGGTAGAAATCCCAATAAAATGACGACGCAAAATAGTGGCTTTGTTATCATGACTGGCTAACAACCATGACATCGCCGTCTTGGCATTGGACAGCGTATCAATGGTGGAGAATGATTTCGACGAGATAATAAACAGCGTGGTTTGCGGATTTAATACCTTAAGCAAACTATCAAGCTGGGTGCCATCCATATTGGAGACAAAATGCACACTGATAGGGGTATCTGTCCATTCTTTTAGTGCCGTTGTTGCCATCACAGGCCCTAGATCTGAGCCGCCGACCCCGATATTTACGACATCGGTGATTGCCTGACCAGAATAACCACGCCAGACCCCATTACGAATCCGCTCAACCAACTTTTCCGCTTTTTGTAAGCTGGTATGCACCTGCTCAATGACATTGACACCTTCGACCCAAACTTGCTCACCTTGCGGCTGTCTTAGTGCGGTATGCAATGCAGGGCGATGCTCAGTATCATTCACGATTTCGCCTGTCATCAGCCGATGGATTTCTTGCGCTAACTCACGCTCATTTGCCAGTGTGATTAAATTACTGAGCACAGCCTCATCAATTTTTTGTTTACTAAAATCCATGATCATGTTGCAAGCAGCAACGCGGTACTGTAAGCCGCGATTGGACTGTTGGCTAAACAATTGATTAAGCGTGGCCATACTATCTGCCTGGGTAGACAGTGTTTGCCATGTACGATTCGCACTTGTATCGATTGACATTCGTCTATGACCTTATATTAATTTGCTGTATGTTGAAACGCTTCAATGCCCAATTGAGTGGCAAAATAACCCACAGCTTGTAAGTAGCTATTCATGTCACCTGCATCAAAGCTGTTACCCACCATGCTAACCACATCTACCCCTTGCGTGCTAATAAGCGCATCAATGGCATCGGTCAGCTGAATTTCCCCACCCACACTTGGCTGCGTATTCGCTAGATAATCAAAAATAGCATTATTAAATACATAGCGCCCAACGACGGCCAAGTTAGAAGGCGCATCTTCAGCTTTGGGTTTTTCCACAAACCCCGTCACAGCAAACGACTGGTTTTGTTCAGACTTTGCTACCATTTGTGTGCTGGCTAACTTGGCAATGCCATATTTAGAAATATCACTTTCTTTCACTGGATCAACCAATATCTGTGAATGCTGCTGCTTAGAAAACTGCTGTAGCATGTAGGCTAAATTCTGCTGAGTATAGTCAATGTTATAGGGGTTTAAAATTACATCCGGTAACAGCACAGCAAACGGTTCATCACCTACAATGGCACGGGCTTGCAAGACCGCATGCCCTAATCCTAACGGTTTGCCTTGGCGCACACTGGTAACCGTGACGCCTGCAGGTAGCCAGTTTAAACTATCGGCTAGCGCCACTTTGCCTTTACCGCGTAATTGGGTATCAAGCTCGCTATTGATGTCAAAATAGTTTTCAATGGCAGTTTTTTGCGCATGATTGACCAAAACAATATTGGTTAAACCTGCAGCAATGGCTTCTTCAACGACATATTGAATGGCTGGCTTATTGCCAAGCGGTAGTAACTCTTTTGGCACTGCTTTTGATAGTGGTAGCATACGCGTGCCAAACCCTGCCACAGGGATAACAGCGTGAGTGATTTTTTTCGACATAGTGACTCTTAATAAAACAAGTTGTTCAAATAGTTTATATCAAGCTTAACATATTTTTATGGCAAATATTTTATCTGCCCGAATATTTTAAACGCATTATTAAAACTGATTGAGGGTATTTTGCTAACACCAGCGTTTGCTAACACCAGCGGATAATAAAAAAGCAGATAACCCAATGATTATCTGCTTTTGATTAGTCAAAATAGCGGATGATTACCAACCAGTGACTTCTTTTACTTTTTCACCGATTTTTGAAGGGTCACGGGTATAAGCAATACCAGCCTCTTCAAAGGCTTTGAATTTTTCTTCCGCTGTACCTTTACCACCTGAGATAATCGCACCGGCATGTCCCATACGTTTACCTTTTGGTGCTGTGACACCTGCGATATAACCAATGACGGGTTTAGTCACGTGGTCTTTGACATATGCAGCCGCTTCTTCTTCAGCCGTACCACCGATTTCACCGATTAATACAATCGCTTCGGTTTGTGGGTCATCTTGAAGCAATTTTAATGCGTCGATTTGGTTCATACCTGGGATTGGGTCACCACCGATACCGATACAGGTTGATTGACCAAAGCCAAGTTTAGTGGTTTGGGCAACCGCTTCATAAGTCAATGTACCAGAACGTGAGATGATACCGACTTTACCTTCTTGGTGAATGTGACCTGGCATGATACCGATTTTGCATTTACCTGGGCTGATCACGCCTGGACAGTTTGGACCCACCATACGGATGATTTCTTCGCCCTTGGCTTGTAGGTCAGCGTTGACGTTTTCTAAGTAACGTTTGGCTTTTAGCATATCTAAGGTAGGTACGCCTTCGGTGATGACCACAATCAATTTTACGCCAGAGTTAATCGCTTCAACGATTGAGTCTAATACAAATGGTGCGGGTACAAAGATAACAGAAGCATTAGCACCTGTTGCTGTTACTGCTTCATCCATGGTATCGAATACTGGACGATCAAGGTGGGTTGTACCGCCTTTACCTGGGGTAACACCACCAACGATGTTGGTACCATAAGCAATTGATTGCTCTGAGTGTAGAGTACCGTTTTTACCTGTGAAACCTTGCACTAATACTTTAGTGTCTTTTCCAACTAATACGCTCATTGTTTTTCCTTTTACTTTTTCTGTTTGATTTAAACGATTAACCAGTAGGGCACATAGCCCTACTCGCTCATACCTGTACTTTCTTCATTAGGCATTATTAACCGCATCAACAATTTTTTGACCGGCTTCAGAAAGACCTTCAGCAGGAATTAATTTAAGACCTGAATCACGTAAGATTTGCGCACCTTTTTCAGCGTTGTTACCTTCAAGACGCACAACCACAGGTACGGTGACGTTGACTTCTTTCACCGCTTCGATAATCGCTTCAGCAATCATGTCACAACGTACGATACCACCGAAAATATTGATGAGTACGCCTTGGACTGATTTGTCTTCAAGAATTAATTTGAACGCTTCAACCACACGTTCTTTGGTCGCACCACCGCCTACGTCTAGGAAGTTAGCGGGTTGACCACCGTATAGTTTAATGATGTCCATAGTTGCCATCGCAAGACCGGCGCCATTTACCATACAGCCGATATTACCTTCAAGCGCAACATAGTTTAGGTCAAATTCTGAGGCTTTTAATTCACGCTCATTTTCTTGTGATTTGTCACGTTGTTCAGCGACTTTTGGTAGGCGATAAAGGGCATTTGAGTCGATACCGATTTTGGCGTCAACACAGGCTAATTCACCAGATTTACGAACGGCTAATGGATTGATTTCAAACAACGCAAAGTCATTTTCCGTAAAGGCTTTATAAGCCCCTGTCATCAATTTAGCAAATTCGTTGATTTGTTTGTCTTTTAAACCCAGTTTGAAAGCCACTTCACGAGCTTGGCTAGGTTGTAAGCCCACCAGTGGGTCAACTTCTACTTTCAAGATTTTTTCTGGGGTTTCTTCGGCAACTTTTTCAATTTCAACACCGCCTTCAGTTGACGCCATAAATACCACACGACGGGCTGAACGGTCTACGACTGCACCTAAGTACAATTCAGTTGCGATTGGGTACATGTCTTCGGCGATAAGTACGCTGTTAACAGGTTGACCATTGGCGTCAGTTTGGTAAGTTACCAAGTTTTTACCAATTAATTCTTCAGCAATTTGTTTGGCTTCTTCACGCGTTTTAGCGATTTTTACGCCGCCCGCTTTACCACGGCCACCGGCATGTACTTGGGCTTTAACAACCACGGCACCGGCGTTGCCTGCCATTTTATCAAACGCTGCTGCGGCTTCGTCGCCATTTTTAGCGATGATACCTTCTTGTACTGGCAATCCATAGCTTTTTAATAATTCTTTGGCTTGATACTCATGTAAATTCATGAATTTGTCCTCTCGGTTTTGGTTTACATTGTTTTAAAATTATTTTTGAATATTTTGGTCAACAGTGAGCTAACCTAGTTGATAATGAGGTTAGCTCACTTACCTTATTCAAACTATTGATGCATAAGCTAATTAGCCAAGTTACTTATGAACTAAGTTACTTATGAGCCAAATTCCTTGTGAACTAGCTTATTTGCGCTTACGTTGAATCGCATGAATCGCACGACCATCCGCTGATAGCACCGCCTCGTGTACCGCTTCAGAAATGGTTGGATGAGCAAACGTCATCAACTGCAAATCTTCAATACTTGATACGAATTCCATCGCGATCATGCCTTGATGAACGATATCGCCTGCACCCGCTGAGACAACATGCATACCCAGTAAACGGTCAGTTTTGGCATCGGCAACCACTTTGATGAAGCCTTGGCCTTCACCAGCGGCTAACGCACGGCCATTGGCCGCTAGGCTGAATTGACCGGTTTTGACTTCATGACCTTTCTCTTTGGCTTGTTCTTCAGTTAAGCCCACCCATGCAATTTCTGGGTGTGTGTAAATCACGCTAATAATGGTGTCATAATTGACTTGAACTTTTTCACCATGAATACGTTCCACTGCCATCATGCCTTCTTCCATCGCTTTATGTGCCAGCATTGGACCACGCACCAAGTCACCGATTGCATAGACGCCATCAAGGTTGGTTTGACAGAAGTCATTCACCGCTACCAAACCACGTTCAGTAAGCTCTACCCCTGAATTTTCGCCAAGTAGGTTTTCTTTATAAGCACGGCGACCCACACAAACGATGAGTTTATCGAAGGTTTCTTGTCCTGCTTGACCTTTTGCGTCAAACGATACAAGTACCTGACCGTTTTCTACTTGAGCCTGAGTGACTTTGGTATCAATACGGATGTCCATACCTTGGGCTTTTAGTAGTTTTGCCGCTTCTTTGCTCACGGCTTTGTCTGCCGCTGCCAAGAATTCTGGCATGGCTTCAAATACCACCACTTCACTACCCAAACGACGCCATACCGAACCCAGTTCAAGACCGATTACACCCCCACCAATGACGCCTAGACGCGCAGGCACTTCGGTAAAGTCTAACGCACCGGTTGAATCAACGATATATTCGTTATCAATCGGGGCAACAGGGATATCAATGGGCACAGAACCAGACGCTAAAATCACATTTTTAGCGGTAATAGTGGTAGGCGCAGAACCATCTAATGGGGTAAATTCAACTTGTTTATCCGCACCTTTACCATCAAGTAATTTACCTGTACCTTGCAGCCAGTCAGCACCATTACCTTTTAACAATGCAGCCACACCACCGGTTAATTGTTTAACGATAGCGTCTTTACGACTTAACATTTTGCTGATGTCAATCGCCACTTCACCTGTGGTGATACCGTGGTCGGCTAAATCATGTTTGGTTGCTTCATAACGATGTGAACTGTCTAGCAATGCTTTTGAAGGAATACAACCGACGTTCAAACAAGTACCGCCTAACGCTGGCTCGCCTTTATTAATACGTTTTTCGATACAAGCCACGCTCATACCCAATTGGCCTGCACGGATTGCGGCTTCGTAGCCACCAGGGCCACCACCGATAATTACCAAATCATAGCTTTCTTTCATAATCTTCACCAAAAATTTGAGTTGTTATTGTTAAAGTTGTTAAACAAAAAAGCCTGTATCAACCTTTGCCAATACAGGCTTTTTTCATTATAAATCGAGAAGTAGCATCGCTGGGTTTTCAACCAATTCTTTGATAGTGACCAAGAATTGTACGGCTTCTTTACCATCAATTAAACGATGGTCATACGACAATGCCAAGTACATCATAGGTAGAATTACTACTTCACCATTAACAGCCATTGGGCGTTCTTTTGTCGCATGCATACCCAAAATCGCTGTTTGTGGTGGATTGATGATTGGGGTTGACATCAATGAACCAAATACCCCACCATTGGTAATGGTGAATGTACCACCCGTCATGTCTTCAATGCCTAATTTACCTTCACGCGCTTTTGATGCATAGTTACCAATCGCACGTTCGATATCTGCCATACCCATTTGATCAGTGTCACGTAATACCGGCACCACAAGACCACGGTCGCTAGATACCGCAACACCCACATCATAATAACCATGATAAACGATATCGCTGCCATCAATAGAGGCATTTACCGCTGGAAAACGTTTTAACGCTTCAGTAGCAGCTTTTACAAACAATGACATAAAACCTAGTTTTACACCGTGACGTTTTTCAAAACGCTCTTTGAACTCACTACGTAAGTCCATGATAGGTTTCATGTTCACTTCGTTAAACGTGGTCAACATCGCAGTTTCTTGGGTAGCGGCTAACAGACGCTCAGCAACACGGGCGCGTAAACGTGTCATTGGCACACGTTTGTCTGCCCGTTGACCGACGGCATTGGCAACCACTTGACCGTTGTCTGCTTTAATTGCATTGTTGGCTTTCAAGGTTGGGTTTGCCATGTCTTCTTTAGTCACACGACCGCCACGACCTGAACCTTCAACATCTGCAGGATTGACGCCTGTGGTATTCGCTGCTTTACGAACCGCTGGACTTTGGTCTTTATAATCTGCTTCAGCAGTCGCTTGAGCGGTAGGCGCTTGTTGTGCAGCTGCAGGCGCGGCTTCAGCTTGGGCAGCCGGTGCTTGGGTTTCAGCAGGTTGGCTTGCTGGTGCAGCCGCGGTTGCGCCTTCAGTCAGCTCACCGATGACTTCAGCAGAAAGCACTGTGTCATCAACTTGTTTGAGAATTTTGCTAAGCACGCCGTCAGCTTGTGCCACCACTTCCATCACAACTTTATCGGTTTCGATTTCACACAATACAGCGTCACGGCTTACTTGATCGCCTTCATTAAAATTCCAAGCAACAATTGTACCGTCAGCAACGGATTCTGGGAAAACGGGGACTTTAATCTCACTCATGGAAAACTCCTAGTTAATTTCACATTCTTTCATTTTTAATGGGTTAAATTCATTGTTGTCTTAGCACTCGGCGCAATTGCCTATACCAAAAACCAAGAAGGATTAGTACGCATCTATTAAGTACTAATCCTTTAAAACGCTTAGTCAGTCGCTTGTTTTTCTGCGATTTCCGCTTTAGCTTCTAGCTTATCTTCGGTTGAATCTTCATTCTTTGGCAAACCCAATGCTTCGTTGATAACTTTTTGTTGTTGGGCAACGTGCATTTGCATCGAACCTGCGGCAGGTGCTGCTGATGAAGGGCGAGCTACTGGCTCAAGCAAGTAGGCTTTAGTCGGACGAGTCGCGGGTTTTGGCGGTGCAATCAAACGGAATAAGTGCGGTGCTAGATAGTACCAAGCACCTTGGTTACGTGGCTCTTCTTGTGTCCAGACAATGCCTTCAAGGTTTGGATATTTTGCCACTTCTTCCAAAATACGCGCTTCAGGTAATGGATAAAGCTGCTCGATACGTACAATCGCCACATGGTTGAGACCCAATTCACGACGTTTTTCAAGCAAGTCATAATATACTTTACCGCCACACAACACTAAACGCGTCACTTGGTTATTATCAAGTTGGTCAATCTCTGGAATCACGGTTTGGAACTGACCTTGCGCAAGCTCTTCAAGCGTTGACACTGCCAATTTATGACGTAGCAGTGATTTTGGTGACATCACAATCAGCGGTTTACGCGCTGGGCGAACCACTTGTCGACGCAGGGCATGGAAAATCTGTGCAGGTGTAGTTGGGGTCATCACTTGCATGTTGTCTTCGGCACATAGCTGCAAAAAACGCTCTAGGCGCGCTGATGAGTGCTCAGGACCTTGACCTTCATAGCCGTGTGGTAACAGCATGGTCAGACCACATAGACGTTGCCATTTGGTTTCACCTGAAGAAATAAATTGGTCAATGACCACTTGTGCCCCATTGACAAAGTCACCAAACTGCGCCTCCCAGATCACTAGCGCATTAGGTACCGTCGTTGCGTAACCATATTCAAACGCCAACACTGCTTCTTCTGACAACAATGAGTTAAAGGTGTCAAAGCGTGCTTGGTTAGGGCTCATGTTGGCAAGTGGGACATACATACTGCCGTCTTTCATGTTGAAAATTTCTGAATGGCGATGTGAGAAAGTACCACGACCCACGTCTTCACCCGTAATACGGACAGGATAGCCTTCTTCGACCAGTGACGCATAAGCCAAGGTTTCTGCTGCACCCCAGTTCAATGGCTCTTGACCGGTTTGCATGGCTTTGCGCTGTTCAACCACTTTTTGCACTTGGCGTTGTAGCTCATAGCCTTCCGGCATTTGCGCCATTTTTTCACCATAAGCTTTTAATTGATTGATATCAACGCTCGTATCCCAATTGTCTTCAAGCTTATGACCAATATAGGGTGTCCAATCTACATACAGCGTTTTATTTGGCTCACGCACGAGTGCGCTAGCAACATATTCGCCTTTATCGAGTGACTCACGGTAGTCATCTTCAAATGCCACACTTTCAGCTTTGCTAATAACGCCTTCAGCAACCAATTTATTGGCAAATAGCTCACGAGTACTTGGCAGTTTTTTGATGACCGAATACATAAGTGGCTGAGTGGCGGAAGGCTCATCCGCTTCATTGTGACCGTTACGACGGTAACAGTACATATCAATCACGATATCTTTATGGAAAGTTTGGCGATAGTCGTGGGCAAGCTGTGCCATAAATACCACGGCTTCTGGATCGTCACCGTTTACATGAAAAATCGGTGCGTGTACCATCTTGGCGATGTCGGTACAGTATTCAGTTGAACGCGCATCTTCTAAGCGGCTGGTGGTAAAACCCACTTGGTTATTGATAATAATATGCAGCGTACCACCTGTTGAGTAGGCACGGGTTTGTGACATTTGGAAAGTTTCTTGGTTG
The DNA here is from genome assembly GCF_032004885.1 of Moraxella sp. CTOTU47579. Taxonomy (NCBI): domain Bacteria; kingdom Pseudomonadati; phylum Pseudomonadota; class Gammaproteobacteria; order Moraxellales; family Moraxellaceae; genus Moraxella; species Moraxella sp. CTOTU47579. The sequence continues at coordinate 140,779 of NZ_DALZOJ010000005.1, read as the reverse complement.
ACACCTTGACCGGCGAACGCGGCGTCACCGTGTACCACGATTGGCAAAACGGCATCACCCGTCTTATCTTGACGGCGTACTTGGCGGGCACGCACTGAACCAATCAATACAGGCGATACAATCTCAAGATGCGAGGGGTTAAATGCCAAGGCTAAGTGTGCTTCGCCGCCCGGTGTCATTACGTTAGATGAATAACCATTGTGGTATTTTACGTCACCTGAACCCACGGTCGGTTGTTTTTTACCATCAAACTCATCAAACAAATCTTTAGGGTTTTTACCTAAGATATTCACTAATAAATTTAAACGCCCACGGTGTGCCATACCGATAACCATTTCTTTGGTACCGTTTTCACCCGCACGCTGAATTATCTCATTGACCATCGGGATAAAGCTCTCGCCACCCTCAAGACCAAAACGTTTCACACCAGTATATTTACGCGCTAAGTATTTTTCTAATCCTTCCGCTGCTGTCAAACGCTCAAGGATAGATTTACGTTTTTCATTGTCAAATTTGACATAGCCAAGATTTTGCTCTAGGTATTTTTCAATCCAGCGTTTTTCTTTGGCAGTGGTCACATGGAAATATTCTGCACCAATGCTGCTACAATAAACTCGCTCTAACACTTGGATAATTTCACGCAGTGTGGCTTTGTCTTTACCGATATTTAGGTCACTGACAGGGTATACAGTGTCTAAATCCGCTTCAGAAAGACCATAATACGCCAAAGTCAATTCTTCAACTTCTGGACGTGGCATGAGTCCTAAAGGATCTAAATTAGCAATACGATGACCACGACGGCGATAACTGGTAATCAGTTTTTGCACGCCCATTTGGTTGTCCGCAAATTCGCGAATTTCAGAAGGGCTGACGGCACCTGCACCTGATTGACCGGTAACTTTGTGGGCAGTGGTATTGCGAGCTAATAGCAAAAATTGGTCTTGAATAGTATGGTGAAGGGCGTTCTTATCATCATCTTTGGCAAACTGCGCAAAGTAAGGAATGTATTTTTCATCAACGCTTTGTGGATCTTGAAGATACTGTTCATAGAGTGATTCAAGATAGACTGCGTTATCTGCTGACAATTCGGTAAACTGAGCAGATGAGACAGAAGTTTGGTTTTGGTTAGCCATGATTCTTTCTACTGTAGTATTTAAAGGTGGAAATAAAAATTTTAGGGAATAGCCTAGCATTTTTATAATTAACAAAAAATTTTGTTAAGGTAATAGTTACCATTCATTTACTAAATATAGCGATTCACGCGGCTTGGCGTGTGGATAAATGGCTATCAAATGGCAGTAAAAGAAGAGTAATGTGAAAGTTAGTTTTCTCCTTCCTTAGAAAACCTAAATGAATATTCCCTATAGATACCTATCGTATATTATACAAAATTCATGATAATTTATCTCATTCATTAGGCTGAAAAGATATAAAAAATATTATGATATTTGGATATCATTTATTACTTTCATTAATAGATAGCCAATTACTATTAATTTATCACATCCCAATAAAAAAAGCCCTGTCGATACAGAGCTTTTTTGTCACCAAACTGTGGTACTAACCTGCTTGGTCTAACAGCATGTTACGTAAGTGACCAATCGCTTTGGTAGGATTCAAACCTTTTGGACAAACCGACACACAGTTCATGATGCCACGGCAACGGAACAAGCTAAATGGGTCGTCTAAACGTGCTAAACGCTCCTGTGTGCTAGTATCACGGCTATCTGCCACAAAGCGGTAGCCATTCAATAAGGCAGATGGACCTAAGAACTTGTCTGGGTTCCACCAGAATGATGGACAGCTGGTTGAACAACAGGCACATAGAATACATTCATATAGACCGTTTAACTTTTCGCGGTCTTCAGGTGATTGTAGACGTTCAGTCGGTGGCGCTGGCTGGTCATTAATCAAGTACGGATGAACTTTTTCATATTGCTCATAGAATTGGTTCATATCTACCACTAAGTCGCGCACGACAGGTAAACCAGGTAGCGGACGTAAAGTAATTTTTTGTGGCAGCGTGTTCATGTTGATAAGACATGATAGACCGTTTTTACCATTGATGTTCATACCGTCAGAGCCACAAATACCTTCACGGCACGAACGGCGGAAACTGATGGTTTCGTCCATTTTTTTCAAACGGACAAGTACGTCTAATAACATACGGTCAGAGTCTAAAAGCTCAATTTGGTATGTCTGCATACGGGGTGCTGCGTCTTTATCTGGATCGTAGCGGAAAATCTCGATGGTGCGAGTACCTCTGCTCATAATGCTAAACTCCACACGTTTATGGTATTGGTTTATAGGGTCTTTACAACAGTTTGCAAAGACCAAAAAATATTACTTAGAATGTACGCACTTTTGGCTCAACATAGTCTACAGTCAGTGGGCTTTTGCGAACCGGTTTGTAGATAACACGGTTACCTTCAGAGAACCAAAGGGTATGTTTCATCCATTCGTGGTCATTACGACCAAGTGGGGCATACGCATCATCTGCCGCACGTTCGTAGTCAACAACAGTGTGCGCGCCACGACATTCTTGACGCAGGGAAGCTGAAATCATTGTCGCTTTGGCAACTTCATAGAGGTTCGCCACTTCAAGCGCTTCAATACGTGCGGTATTAAACACTTGCGATTTATCAGCTAGGTGAAGACTATTGACCTTACTTTCAAGTGCCAAGATTTTTTGTACGCCTTCATTCATTGACGCTTGGGTACGGAATACACCTGCATGTTGCTGCATGGTACGACGGATTTCGTCAGCCACATCTTGCGCATTGAGACCTTGCGTAGATTGCTGTAACACATTCAAACGCGCCAAGGTTTTGTCAAGAACACGCGGTGATAGTGGCTCATAGTCATGACGGTCAGCGGCGTGGAACTCATCAATGATATGCTGACCCGCTGCACGACCAAATACTACCAAGTCGAGTAGTGAGTTTGTACCTAGACGGTTGGCGCCGTGAACGGATACACATGAACATTCGCCGATTGCATATAAGCCTTTCACGATTTTTTGCTGGGCGTATAAACCTTCCGCATCCGTACCTGCCTCAAGATCTGGCATGACAACCTGACCATGAATATTGGTCGGGATGCCGCCCATTTGGTAATGGATAGTCGGTACAACTGGGATTGGCTCTTTGGTAATATCAACGTTCGCGAAGTTTTTACCAATTTCATAAACCGATGGTAAACGCTTCATGATGGTATCCACACCTAAGTGCGTCATATCAAGTACTACGTAATCACCCTGTGGACCACAACCACGACCTTCTTTGATCTCTTGGTCCATTGAACGTGATACAAAGTCACGCGGTGCCAAATCTTTTAGGGTTGGTGCATAACGCTCCATAAAGGCTTCGCCATCTTTATTACGAAGTAACGCACCTTCACCACGACAACCTTCGGTCAATAATACGCCCGCACCTGCGACGCCTGTTGGGTGAAATTGCCAAAATTCCATATCTTGTAGTGGAATACCGGCACGCACTGCCATACCTAGACCGTCACCGGTGTTAATAAAGGCATTAGTAGATGCAGCGAAAATACGACCTGCACCCCCCGTTGCTAGGACAGTTGTTTTTGCTTGAAATACCGCAACACGACCTGTTTCTTGCTCCAGCGCGATAACGCCGTTAATGTCGCCTTTGCTATCTTTGACCAAATCTAGCGCAATCCACTCGATAAAAAACTCTGTACCTTGCTCAAGATTTTTTTGATATAAGGTATGCAATAATGCATGACCTGTACGGTCAGCTGCCGCACACGCACGTTGTACCGCTTTTTCACCATAGTTGGCAGTATGACCACCAAAGGGACGCTGATAAATCGTACCATCCGCGTTACGGTCAAATGGCATACCCATATGCTCAAGTTCATAGACTACTTTTGGTGCTTCACGGCACATGTATTCGATGGCGTCTTGGTCACCTAACCAGTCAGAACCTTTGATGGTGTCATAAAAGTGAAAGTGCCAGTTATCATCACTCATGTTACCCAAACTTGCGCCAATACCACCTTGCGCAGCAACCGTGTGAGAACGCGTTGGGAACACTTTGGTTAATACCGCAACATTCATACCGCCACGCGCCAATTGTAACGACGCACGCATACCAGAGCCACCGCCGCCAACGATAACCGCATCGAAGGTTAAGGTTTGAATATTGCTAATGGTGTTGTCTTGTTTTGTTGCCATTGCTTTAATTTCCTAAATGATGGTTCGATTTTATCCCCATAAATGCTTAAAAGCCCTGAGGTAGAAATCGATAAATACGTTAACAAAATTTATCTAACAGGATGTTTAGAAGAAAATCATCACGCCCCAAAATAAATAAACCAAGACTGCAAGAATCATGGCAGATTGCAGCACAAAACGTAAACCATTTGACTTAACGTAGTCTGTTAATACAGTCCACATCCCTACCCACGCATGACCCACTAATGCTAGTATCATCAATAGCGTAAATAAGCGCATCGGTAGGCTTAGCATAAAGCCTTGCCATAATTCAAACGTTGGTTGGTGGGTTAAGAACCAGCCCAACATCACCAATGAATAAACTGCCAATACAACCGCACTAATACGTTGTACCACCCAATCGCGAGAGCCTGAGCCTGTTAAACCTGTTGCACTTTTCATTAGAACATCACCCATACAAATGAACCCACAACCCAAAGCGCTGCAAGTACAAAGCCAATGAATGTCGCAGTGCGACCACTGTTTAATTCTTCATTCATGCCCATGTCGGCAAATAAATGTTTGAAACCCATCACAAAATGGTAGCCTAATGCAGCCACAAAGATCCAAGCCAAAAACTTCACCAATGGGTTGGTGAAAATATCTGCAAAGCCTTCAGCACTGGCAAGCGACGTTTGAAAAATCCATAACATCACAGGAATTAGGAGAAATAGCACCACACCAGAAACACGGTGGGTAATTGAAGCCAAAGCAATTGGGTTTTTTGAATTAACATTAATTACTTGGCTTAAAGGAAGGTCAATCGGTCGGTTGCTTTTCACAGCGGGCATCCTTTATTCGCAGTTATAACTTACCTGTGTTATCGCTATGCCAATATCCAAAATATCAAGCACGAACTTCAAATCACTTGCAGGGTTTGATGAATCACATAGCCTGTCAAAAAAACAGGTAAATCGAAGATAAGGAATAGCTAGCGTACTTTGGATTATTCACATAATAAATAGTTATTAGCCGCAAACCTAATCGTATCTCACAATTAAAAACTAATAAATTACAAACTAATAATCGACAAAAAGCCACCCACAATTTACTTTTTAATTTTGTTAAATCACAAAGCTAAAAAGTAAATTATGTTTAGCAAATATTAATAATACAAAGCTAGCCACCAGTAAAATTTTTATAATTATAAGAGTCTTTGATTACAAATACAAACAAAAACAGAAAAAAAACCATCTTTTATCAAACCACTGTAGCGCACTATTAAAATTCAGAAATAATTTGATAAGATTCAGCGTTTTGCCACCCACTCTTCTAGATAGTTAACCGTATCAAGGGTTGATAGAATGTCAGTAGCAGAGAGCATAGTTTTAGCTAACTCCTGTTAATTATAACTAACTGTTTGTACGCGTAAGGCGTAAATTTACTTTCATTTTTGGCAAAAATGCTGTTAATATAGATATGTTTTAGTTTTGGGTTTTCGCTATTTTTTCGCTATTAAAGTCGCCCTGCACGTCTCTGTGTGGCGGGGCAGTCACCTATCCTTGTCATTGCGCCAATGCATTTGAGCAAGTATAGGTCTTCTTTTTTTTACACGTCTGAGAGGATTTTATGTCAGAGAAAGACAATATTGCAACCTTGCACGTCAATGGCCAGGACTATGAGCTTCCTATCATTGAAGGAACATTAGGCGATCCTGTACTCGATATTAAGGCCGTACCCCAAGCTGGTTTTTGGACATACGATCCAGGTTTCATGTCAACCGCTTCCACTGAATCAAAAATCACCTTCATTGATGGTGACAAAGGTATCTTATTACACCGTGGTTACCCAATTGACCAATTAGCTGATAAAGCAGAATACTTAGAAGTTGCGTATGCACTCATTCATGGTGAACTACCCAATGCTGAGCAAAAAGCTGACTTCTACGAAAAAGTTCGTAAACATTCAATGGTGAATGACCAATTACGTCGTTTCTTTGAAGGTTTCCGCCGTGACGCTCATCCGATGGCGATTATGGTTGGTGTGATGGGTGCATTATCTGCGTTCTACCACAACAATCTTGATGTCAGCAAACAAGACCATCGTGAAATCACCGCGATTCGCTTGATTGCAAAAGTCCCTACCATCGCCGCCATGTGCTACAAATATAGCAATGGTCAACCATTTATGTATCCGCGTAATGATTTAAACTACGCTGAAAACTTCTTACACATGATGTTTGCAACCCCAGCGGATGTCAACTATCAAGTCAATCCAATCCTGGCAAAAGCGATGGATAAAATCTTTACCTTACATGCTGACCACGAACAAAATGCCTCGACCTCAACTGTACGTCTAGCAGGCTCTACGGGCGCTAACCCATACGCTTGTATTGCGGCAGGTATTGCGGCTCTTTGGGGACCTGCACACGGTGGCGCCAACGAAGCTGTACTTAAAATGCTTGATGAAATCGGCAGCGTAGACAACGTTGACGAATTCATGGAAAAAGTCAAACGTAAAGAAGTGAAATTAATGGGCTTTGGTCACCGTGTTTATAAAAACTTTGACCCACGCGCCAAAGTGATGAAAGAAACTTGTGACGAAGTATTAGGCGAGCTTGGCATCAAAGATCCACAACTTGAACTTGCAATGAAGCTTGAACAAATCGCCTTGAATGACCCGTACTTTAAAGAGCGTAACCTATATCCAAATGTTGACTTCTACTCAGGTATCATCCTAAAAGCCATCGGTATTCCAACCTCTATGTTTACCGTAATCTTTGCTTTAGCACGTACTTCTGGTTGGATCAGCCACTGGTTAGAAATGCACTCTGCACCTTACAAAATCGGTCGTCCACGTCAGTTATATACTGGCTATACCCAGCGTGATTTTGTGGCTGTTGAAGACCGCGACTAAGCCAATGCTTCAAAAATGCTTCGAACCAAAACCCAGTGTTACACTGGGTTTTTTATTATTAGATGTTAATCAATAAAAAAGGACGTTTTGCAACGCCCTTTTCATTTAACTATAACTTGCTAATCACTTCACCTTACTTATAAAACGCATTGGCAGTATACGTATGGTCGGTCTCATCAATCACTTGGGTTAATTCTGGTATTTGCTGTTTTAGCGAGACTTCAACCCCTTGTTTTAGCGTCATATCAACTGCAGAGCAGCCCTGACAGCCGCCGCCAAATTTAAGCACTGCGGTGATACCAACCCCTTCTTCATGTACCAAATCCACCAATTGCACGTTACCCCCATGCGCCGCTAGATTTGGATTGATTTCCGAAGACAACACGTAATTGATACGCTCCTCTAGGCTCGCATTTTCACCCAGTTTTGGCACTTTTGAGTTGGGCGCACGAAATGTCAATTGACCGCCAAAACGGTCTTTATTGTAATCAATCACCGCATCTTCAAGATAAGGAATAGATGGGGTGTCTATATAAGCAGTGAATGTCTCATAATCCAATTTTAAATCATCAGGATTGTGTTCATCTGGCTGGCTGTATGACATACAGCATTCTGCTCGCGGCGTGCCTGGATGTTCAACAAAAATACGTACGCCGATGCCGTCAGTATTTTGTTTTGCCAACAACTCAGTCAGATACCCTTGCGCTGAATCGGTAATTTTGATATTTGTGCTTTTTTCTGTATCGCTCATATGTCACCCTAACTTGTCATCAATTTTTACCCATATTTTAGCATAAACTTGAGTAATTTACTCGGATTTTATTGGGGGTCGTTGTTTGGCTTATCAAGGGTCGTCACAATATTTTTTAGTCAAGCTAAAAATTGAATCTAGCCATTATCTTTAACCAAAAATCTTTAACCAAAAATAACTTGGCATTGGTTGAAAGTTTAGGCAAGATAGTTAAAAAAACATGCTTTATCACCGAACTTTATCACCAAAACGCTATTGGATAGACCGAGGGCGTTATCATTCGCAAGGAGTTTGCGTCATGCCAAATAACACGACTGACACTATCACGGTTACTAAAAACGACTTTAACGAGGATAAAGGGCGTTTTAGCACACCCAAAAATAAAAAAGGTTATCAATATGATTATTTGGTATTTATCGGGCGTTTTCAGCCGTTTCATTTAGGTCATAAATCGGTTGTCGATGAAGCATTAAAGCTTGCTGAAAATGTGATTATGCTCATTGGCTCTGCCAATTTGCCAAGTAGTATCCGCAATAGCTTTAGTGTCGAAGCACGTAGCCAAATGATTTTGGGCGCCTTTGACAAAAAAGATACCAAACGCATCCATTGTGTCGGTTTGGATGATGCCTTATACAATGACACAAAATGGCTTCAATACGTGCAGCAGTGCGTGAAGTCGGTTACCGGCGATTTAAACGCCAATATTGGTCTAATTGGACATTCAAAAGACAGCTCATCATATTACTTGTCACTTTTTCCAAATTGGCAGTCAGTGGCTGTGCCCAATTTTCATGAGTTGTCTGCCACGCCAATTCGCGAAGGCTTTTTGCTGGGTGCCGATCCGCTAACCGACGCGGTACCGCAATCGACAACCGATGTCATGAAGGCATTTAAAAAGACCGAAGCATTTAAACGCCTACACGATGAGGCTGGCTTCATCGATAAATACAAAAAACAATGGGAATCAAGCCCCTATCCACCCACCTTTATGACGGTTGATGCCGTGGTCATTCAATCAGGACACATTTTATTGGTGGAGCGTCGTGGTATGCCAGGTCAAGGGCTATGGGCATTGCCTGGTGGCTTTATTGACCCTAAAGAGACGCTATTTGACGCCTGTATTCGTGAGCTACGTGAGGAGACACGGTTAAAAGTGCCTGAAGCGGTTCTGCGCGGTTCGCGCCATAGTCAACATACCTTTGATGACCCGTATCGCTCGGCTCGTGGTCGTACCATCACCCAAGCGTTTTACTTTATGCTCAAAAATGACCCCAAAGGCTTACCGTCGGTGAAAGGTGGCGATGATGCCAAAAAAGCGTTTTGGCTACCCTTGGCTGAATTAAGAGCCGATAAACTGTTTGAAGACCATTATGCCATTATTTGCAAAATGGTCGGTCTCTGATTTTTTCCCGCCAAACTGATAGACGGTTTGGTTTTAACCTGCGCAAGCAATCACCAGAGGAGTTCTGTGATGTTTAGTCAAAATTTTGACAATTTTATTTTAAATACCGATAGCTATAAGACGTCGCATTGGCTGCAATATCCGCCAAACACCGAGTATGTATCTAGCTATATTGAAGCGCGTGGCGGCAATAGTAACTTTGAAAATGTGCTATTTTTTGGTCTACAAGCTTTTTTAAAACAGTATCTTACCAAACCCATTACTCACGCTGATATAGACGAAGCCAAAGTGCTACTTGCGGCTCATGGCGTACCGTTTAATGAAGCAGGCTGGCGACAATTAGTCGCCAAACATGGCGGTCTATTACCGCTGCGCATTCAAGCGATACCAGAAGGCATGGTGGTACCAACGGGTCAAGTATTGTGTCAGGTGGTGAATACCGACCCTGAGTTTTACTGGTTGACGAGCTATATCGAAACCACGCTATTGCGCGCTATTTGGTATCCTAGCACTGTGGCAAGCCTTTCTTATTATTGTAAACAAATCATCAAAGCAGGCTTGGAAAAATCGGCCGATAACTTGAATAATCTACCGTTTAAATTGCATGATTTTGGCGCCCGTGGGGTGTCTAGCCTTGAATCGGCTGCGATTGGCGCTCTTGCCCACTTGGTAAATTTTTCCGGTACGGATACCTTAAGCGCGATTGTGGCTGCCAATCGTTGGTATGGTATGCAAAATGACATGACGGCTTTTTCCATTCCCGCAGCAGAACATAGCACCATGACCACTTGGGGTCGTGAGCATGAGGCGGATGCCTATGGCAATATGATTGCCAAATTTGGCGGTGAAGGTAAAACCTTTGCGGTGGTGAGTGATAGTTACGATTTATGGAATGCCATTGATAATATTTGGGGCGGTGAGCTAAAAGAAAAAGTAGCGCAAACAGGCGGCACGTTGGTCATTCGTCCTGATAGTGGCGATCCGATTAAAGTGGTGCGTGAAGCCCTGCAGCGCCTTGCAGCAAAATTTGGTACCACCACCAACTCAAAAGGCTATAAATTACTGCCGAGCTATGTGCGACTCATCCAAGGGGATGGTATTAATCCCACCAGCATGGGTAAGATTATTGATGCGGTGATTAAAGCAGGCTTTAGTAGTGACAATATTACCTTTGGTATGGGTGGCGGGCTACTGCAACAAGTCAACCGCGATACTTTGAATTTTGCGATGAAGACCAGCAGCGCACGGGTGGACGGTTTTTGGCGAGATGTGTATAAAGACCCAATTACCAGTGTGAGTAAACGCAGCAAACGCGGGCGTTTAGCCTTGGTCAAACATCAGGGTAGTTATATGACGCTGCGTGAAGATGAGCTTGCTGAGCAAAATAATTTGTTGCAAGATGTATTTTTGAACGGTGATTTATTAGTTGATGATACACTGACTGCGATTCGTCAACGCTCGTCGGTAAAATCATAATTTAACTTGTCGCAATCTCAACAGCCGTCTTTATCAGACGGCTTGTTATCGTTAAAGCTAATTAACCCCTGCCATTGCCAAATATTTTTGGTGCAACTGTTCAAGTTTTAAATACAAATCGTCTAAGCTACCATTGTTGTCGACAATGTCATCGGCTTGTCTGAGCCTATCATGACGCGACAGTTGATTTGCCATAATATTTTGAATACGTTCAGGTGTTTGACCATCACGCTGACTGGCGCGCTCAATCTGCAAGGACTCATGACTATCGACCACCAATACTCGCTCACACAGATTGGCTAATCCTGCTTCGGAGGCTTCTAGCAGTAAGGGTGCTACCAAAATTACATAGGGCGACTGGGCAGCTCTTAGTAATTCTTTGGCACGGCTGCGAATGGCAGGATGGGTGATTTGTTCCAAATCCATTAACGCTTGCGCACTGCCAAATACATGCTCTCGCATAGCACGGCGATTAAGCTCACCTGCCTCATCAATCACCCAGTCACCAAATTTGGCGACAATTTTTTTTAGCGTTGGCGAACCTTTGGCAACGACTTCACGTGCCAATACATCGGCATCAATAATAACAATTCCATGCTCAGCAAACCAACGGCTCACTTGTGATTTGCCGCTACCGATGCCACCTGTAAGCCCCACTACCAACATCGCAATCCCTCCTTGATTCACGGATAATTGACCCATAAATGACTTCACGACATTTTGCCTAGATACCACGACATTATTGATTGCCCATACAACAGGGCTATCATGCCAGCAATGGCGATATAGGGTCCAAAAGCAAAAGGTTTGCTTTCACCTGAGCGCTTCATCAATATTACACCCACAACCGAGCCGACAAACGCAGATAAAAGCACAATTAAGGGTAGCATCAAAGGCCCTAGCCAAGCCCCCAAAGCCGCTAATAATTTAAAATCGCCATGCCCCATCCCGTGCTTGCCCGTAATCAGCAAAAACAGTTGATAGACAATCCACAAGCATAAAAACCCAAACACATAGCCAAAAATAGCCGCTGTGGGACTGACAAACAAGCCAAAGGCATTGACGAATAATCCTAATCCCGCTAACGGCAATGTAAATCGGTCAGGCAACAATTGGGTATCAAAATCAATGCCTGTCAAAGCCACTAATGTCCATGTGAGTGCTAATCCTGCCAGCGCTTGCCAAGTAACACCAAATTTCATCACCACCAGTACAGACAAAATAGCGGTGATGATTTCTACAAGCGGATAACGATAACTAATGGCGTGATGACACTGACTACATTTTCCTTTTAGCAGTAGCCAGCTAATAACAGGCATATTTTCAAACCAACGTATTGAATGCCCACAATGCGGGCAACGAGAAGCAGGACGGCTTAAGGTAATGGATTCATGATGGTCAACAATGGTTTCTGGATGGAGCAATAGCTGGCATTCGTTCTTCCACTGCTGCTCCATCATCAAAGGCGTGCGATAAATCACCACATTGAGAAAACTGCCCACGCATAATCCCAATAAAGCTACGATAATCAACGTCAGCCATTGTGACTGTTGTAACAACAACATAAAATCTGAAAAAATCCCCATCGTATTTAGCCCACCACCGAGCCCATTTGGAAAATTGGTAGATACATGGCAATCACCAGACCCCCTACCAGCACCCCCAAAATAGCCATAATCATCGGTTCCATCAGACTTGTTAACCCATCTACGGCGTTGTCTACTTCATTTTCATAATAAGTCGCCACTTTATCAAGCATCTCCTCTAGACTACCTGACTCCTCACCAATACCGACCATTTGGATAGCCATACTGGGGAAAAGATTGGTAGAACGCATCGCAAACTGCAGCTGTTGACCCGTCGCAACATCGCCTTTAATTTTTTGCGTGGCATTATAAAATACCACATTGTTGGTTGCCCCAGCGGTTGAATCTAACGCATCAATCAGCGGCACACCTGCGGCAAAAGTGGTAGACAAGGTACGGGAAAAACGGGCAACCACCGCTTGATAAGCAATATTGCCAAAGATTGGTAATTTTAAGGTAATTCGGTCTAAAAAGTCATTAAAGGGCTTACTACGTTTTTTAGCTTCAGAAAAACCAACCACAGCGCCTGCAATGCTAAATAGCAATAACCACCACCATTTTTGCATCCACTCCGACATACTGACTACCATTCGGGTAAACGCGGGTAACTCTGCGCCAAATGAATTGAATAAATCAGCAAACACCGGTACCACTTTGACCAGCAAAATAATGGTAACGATAATCGCAACCACGATAACCGCAATCGGGTATTTCAAGGCTTTTTTAATTTTTGCTTTTAGTAGCTCGCTTTTTTCTTTGTACGTCGCGACACGCTCAAGCATAGTTTCAAGCGCGCCCGACTGCTCACCTGCCTCTACCAATGAACAAAATAGGTCATCAAAATATCTGGGATGTTTGCGCAGCGCTGCAGCAAAGGTGCTTCCTGATTCCACTTCTGACTTGACACTAAGCACCAACTCTTTCATCGAGGGGTTATCGAGCGCATCTGCAACGATCTCAAACGACTGAGTAAGGGGGACGCCCGCTTTCATCATCGTAGCCAACTGCCGCACAAAGATAGCAATATCGATTGCCTTGATGCTTTTTTTCATTTGAAAAATAGGCTTAGGTTTTTTCTTAATCGTCTTGACTTGGATGCCCTGCTTACGTAGTTGCGCCTTTGCCAGCTCAATATTGCGGCTGGTGGTTTCGCCTTTAACTTTCTCGCCACGGCGATTCACCCCATCATAGACAAAGTCTAATAACATTTCTGTTTGGACTTTTGCCATACCCTTAACCCCTTACTATCTGAACTAATCTTAAATAAAGACGGATAAAAAACGCCCTATTCGCTAGTAACACGATACATCTCTTGGATGCTGGTCGTGCCTTGTAGGACCTTTAAAATGCCAGAGCGCCTTAAATCCCTAAACCCTTGCTTTAAGGCAGCGTCTTTAATTTCAATAGCGTTGCCGTCTTCCATAATAATTCGCGCAATCTCTGGTGTTACTTTCATCACTTCATAAATACCAACACGTCCTTTATAGCCATCGCGGCATTCAGAGCAGCCAACGGGCTCATAAATGACATTGCTGGGATCTGCCAAATCTTCTTCAGTAAAGCCCATTTCAAGCAAGCTATGTTTTGGTACATCTGTCGGTTTTTTGCAGGATTTACATAGGCGACGTGCTAAGCGCTGTGCGATTACCAAATTGACTGAGGTGGCAATGTTAAAAGATGCCACACCCATATTCCGCAGACGCGTTAAGGTTTCTGGCGCTGAGTTGGTATGCAAGGTTGACAGCACCATATGCCCTGTTTGGGCAGCTTTGACTGCAATTTCCGCCGTTTCCAAGTCACGAATCTCACCGACCATCACAATATCAGGGTCTTGACGCAAGAATGATTTGAGCGCACTGGCAAAGGTCAAGCCAACTTTATTGTTCACGTTGACCTGATTAATGCCTTCAAGGTTAATTTCAACGGGATCTTCTGCGGTAGAAATATTGGTCTCAACTGTGTTTAAGATATTAAGACCCGTGTACAAGGAGACGGTTTTACCCGAACCAGTAGGGCCGGTAATCAATAACATCCCTTGCGGTTTTGCCAGCGCATCCATAAATAGCTGCTTTTGGTCCGGCTCATAGCCGAGTGCATCAATGCCTAGCATTGCTGATGATGGGTCTAAAATACGCAGTACGATTTTTTCACCAAATAAGGTTGGCAATGAGTTGACACGAAAATCAATCGCCTTATCCTTGGAAATTTTTAATTTGATACGACCATCTTGCGGCACGCGGCGTTCAGAGATGTCCATTTGTGACATGACTTTCAGGCGGGCAGCAATTTTACCCGCTAGCTGCGTCGGTGGATTTGCCATTTTTTGTAACACCCCATCAATACGAAAACGCACGCGATAAGATTTTTCATAGGGTTCAAAGTGTAAGTCTGAAGCGCCCATGGTAATGGCTTTGATGAGCATCCCATTAACGAACTTGACGACAGGCGCTTCATCATTGACATCTAAATGACTGGTGGCACTATTGTCGTCATCGGCGCGGGTTTCATCAAACTCCACCGCTTCCATATCATCAAAATCAGCTAAATTGGTGGTAGTAAAGATTTTTTCGATGAGTGATTTTATTTTATGGTGTTCGGCAACCACTGTTTCTACAGTAAATCTTGTACCAAATCGCAGCGCGTCTAAAGCATCTACCCGCGTCGGGTCACTCATGGCAACAAATAAGCGACTACCTCGTTGAAAAATCGGCAGAATATTAAATTCGCGAATAATTTTCTCATCAACCGCTTCTTTTGGAATATAGTTGACATTGATGGCATCCAAATCAATGAGGGGATCGCCAAATTCTCGCGAAATCACCCACGCTACCGCGTCTGGTTGCGCAAGCTTATTATCAACCACATAGGCGATTAAATTTATTTTTTGCTGCTGCGATTCTGCCAATACTTTTTGCATTGACGCTTCGCTAATTAGTCCTTCATGCACTAATCGTGACGCAATGCCACCAAAACCAGGAAGTGATGCTGCCATTGTTTTTCTCGTTCCCTCAATATTGATTCAAATGGGCTAATGTTTGTTAGTGTAAACTATTCATTTATATATTAACAAATCATTCTCGACAAATCCGTGAATTCAACGATAAATATTTTTTTAACGCATTTTATCTCCATCAACCTTCATAAAACTGTTTTATACTTTATACCTTCTTTAAACCCCTCACTTGCGTGACCCAATAATTTATTCGGCAAATCGCGGCAATTGCTTATATAATACGTACCATTTTACGCTTGATATTTTAAATACTCCTATTTTCATATCTTGATATCTTTAAATGGTGATGTTTTACATCATGATATGTTAAATAGCGTTACTTATATTTTAATGTTATCTTGACATTTATACTTTGCAAATTCATAGATAACCACTTACCTCAATTGACAGGGACATTATGAAAGCATCTGATTATGTAGCAAATTGGCAGAATTCTTGGGTGATTGCTAATTGGAAAATGAATCCTAGCACACAGCTGACTGTCACAGCCCTCATGACCGATTTACAGCAGCAGCTACCCGCAGATGCACTGCAACGCTGTAACGTGGTTGTCGCCCCAAGTTTTATACATTTATCGACCACAAAACAAGCCATCCAACATGGGTCATGCAACATCGGGCTAGCTGCGCAAAACTTATGCGCACAACACGCCGATACAGGCGCGTTTACTGGGGAGGTTTCGGGTGCTCAGCTCAAGGACGCTCAAGTAAATTATGTTTTAGTCGGACATTCAGAACGCCGTCAATATTTTAATGAAGATGACACTTGTTTAATCCAAAAAATTCGCAATGCCTTTGCACATGATTTAACCGTTGTTTTTTGTATCGGTGAAACACAAGCCCAGTATGAGCAAAATCAGACCCAAGATGTGCTATCAGCGCAACTAACGGTGGTTAAACAACTAGCCGCCGAATTTGCTAATACCCAATTGGGTAACTTAGCATCGCGATTAATTATTGCTTATGAACCCGTTTGGGCAATTGGTACAGGTAAAATCCCAACGATAGAAGAAGTACAAAACATTCATGCCTTTATCAACACCACCTTAACGGACATCGATGCCTCTTTAGCGACCACACCGATATTGTATGGCGGCAGCGTGAAAGCGGATAATGCTGCAGAAATCGCCCAATGCCCAAATGTAAATGGGGTGTTGGTAGGCGGGGCGTCACTTGACGCGACTGGCTTTACACAAATTATTCAAGCATTTGCCCAAATTTAAGGTAAAATATCACCCATTTAAAATTTTTACTTTTGCCGCTGACAGCGTTCTTGTTGGGCATCAGTGCTATCAAGTTTTGTAGAGATAAGTATGTATAATGCAATTTTAGTGGTTCATATCATTGTCGCGATTTCGATGATTGGTCTGATTTTGGTCCAACATGGTAAAGGTGCCGATGCCGGGGCTTCATTTGGTGCAGGTGGTTCGGCAACCGTATTTGGTGCGTCTGGCTCTGCCAATTTTTTAACGCGCTTGACGGCGGTTTTAACAGCAATTTTCTTTATCACCAGTATGACACTGGCAGTATTTGCTAAACAGCAATCGGTATCTAGTCGTACCCTTGATACCAGCCTAGCGACTAATACTGCGCCTGCAAGCCCTACACCTGCCAAATAAGTTATTAAAAAAAATGTTGCGTTATTGGTAGTTTTGACCTAGAATACAGCGTCTATTTTAGAGTGTTGTTATTTAAAAAACAGCTTGGTTAAAGTAGTTTGGTTTTTTGCGATTGTGGTGGAATTGGTAGACACGCTACCTTGAGGTGGTAGTGCCGCAAGGTGTGAGGGTTCGAGTCCCTCCATTCGCACCAACTAAATTAATTTTAAATAACTATTGACAAGGTTAATATCTCACTCTATAATACGCTCTCTAAATTGTTGCGGGGTGGAGCAGTCTGGTAGCTCGTCGGGCTCATAACCCGAAGGTCGTTGGTTCAAATCCAGCCCCCGCTACCACTTTTCTAGTAGCATTGCTTTGGTATCATTACTAGAAAAATCAATTTAGACACACTTTTATTGATTTAAAAGCCCACCAATTAGTTTGTGGGTTTTTTTGTATCTGTTGGTTTCGAAAAAACTTAAGTTTTGCTAAATTAGCGGTTGCGTTTTAGTAATGTGCCAATTTTTAAAATTAGCTTTTAAAATCAACAAAGATGTTAATAATCAACTCTAAAGGATATCATGAAACTATCAACGAAAGTTGCTGAACTGACCCAAATCATTGAGCCAGCAGTAACTGCCTGTGATGTGAGCTTGTGGGGTATTGAGTTTGTACCACAAGGTCGACGCTCTCTTCTTCGTATTTATATTGAAGCCCTACCTGAAGACCGTGCCGAAGGCAAACAAGTCACCATTGAAGACTGTGCTGCGGTCACCCACCAAGTCGGTGGTGTGTTAGACTTACACGACCCGATTGCAGGCGAGTATCTACTTGAGGTGTCTTCACCTGGTTTAGACCGCGCGTTTTTTTCTGCTGAGCAGCTGCATGACTATGTGGGGCAAACAATCAGTTTACGATTGATTCATGCGATTGGACAAGGTAGTGATAAGCGCCGTAAAGTAACAGGCGAATTGGTCAATATTGACGAGCGCCAGTTGACGGTCAAAACTGAAAATGATCAAGTCAATGACCAACTTTTAGCCATCGAGCTTGATAATATTGATAAAGCCAATTTGGTCTACCAATTTTAGCTTTTAAATTTGGGGTTAACGCCTTTTTTACGCTATGTCTTCTAGCTAACTCTTTTCTAGCTAAAAGCAAGATTTTAAAGAATAAAGTCTAGAATGACTTAAATTATAGGTGATTACATGAATCGAGAAATTTTAACGGTCGTTGAAACCGTCAGTAATGAAAAAGGCTTAAATCCTGAAGATATTTTTGAAGCGATTGAGCAAGCCTTAGTGGTATCGACCAAAAAGAAAGTTTATAGTGAGCAGCCTGAAGTTGCCGTTCGCGTGCATATCAATCGCAAAACAGGTGACTATGACACTTACCGTTATTGGACAGTAGTGGCAGATGAAGATCATGAAATGCCTGCCTGTCAACTAGCGATTAGCGATTTGGATGAAAACGAGTGGAAAATCGGCGACGTCAAAGAAGAACAAATCGAATCCATTGAATTTGGTCGTATTGCTGCTACCCAAGCCAAACAAGTCATCATTCAAAAAATCCGTGAAGCTGAACGTTCACTGGTGGCAGATGCGTTTGAACATCGTATCGGCGAGATGATTACGGGTGAAGTCAAAAAACCGGCGCGCGATGGTTATATCATTGATTTGGGCGATAATGTCGAAGGCTATCTACCACGCGATAAAATGTTGCCCCGTGAGCAGCTGCGCATCAAAGGTCGTATCAATGCGATTTTAGAGCAAGTCAATCGCGATAACCGTGGTGCTCAGCTCGTATTGTCTCGTACCTCACCACAGATGCTAACGGCACTGATGCAAAAAGAAGTACCAGAAATTGCTGAGCAAATCATTGAAATTCGTGATGTTGCGCGTCAACCTGGCTTACGTGCTAAGATTTCAGTCAAAACCAATGACCATCGTATCGACCCTGTCGGTGCTTGTATTGGTATGCGTGGCACCCGTATCCAAGCAGTACAACAAGAGCTTGAGGGCGAGCGTATCGACGTCGTGGTATGGTCGGATGATGCGGTGCAGTACATTATCAGCGCTTTGGAACCTGCGGATGTTGATCGTATTATTCTTGATGAAGATACCAAAACTGCAGATATCATCTTTGCCACTAACGATCAGTTGGCCCGTGCGATTGGCTCACAAGGTCAAAACGTGCGCCTTGCATCAGAATTAACAGGCTATCGTCTTAACATGATGCTCGAAGACGAGTACAATGCACAACAAGAATCAGAAACCAAAGTGTATCGCGACCTATTCTACACACGTCTTGAAGTCGATGAAGATTTGGCACAAGCCTTGGTGGATATTGGATTTACCTCACTTGAAGAAGTTGCGTATGTCCCTGCTGAGACTTTCTACGACATCGATGGGCTAGATGATGACGCCATCGACGCAATCCAAGAACGTGCCAAAGAGGCGGTGATCGCCGATGAATTGGTCAAACAACAAAATATTAAAGAGCCAAGCCAAGAGCTTCTAAACCTTGAAGGCATGACTCAAGCATGGGCCTACAAGCTTGCCGAACGTGACGTCATCACCGTCGACGACCTTGCCGAACAAGCCATCTTTGATATCCAAGATATCGAAGGTCTTGATGAAAAGACCGCAGGTGAGCTCATTATGAAAGCCCGTGAATCATGGTTTAATTAAAAAAGGTGTATGAATGGCAGATAAAACCGTAAAAGAACTTGCAGCAATGACCAAAAAGACCGTTGAAGCAATTAATAATCAACTGGTCAAGGCAGGGCTGTCTGCGCGCGGTGACAATGACATCGTCACCGATAGCGAACAACAAAAACTGGTCAGCTTTTTACAACAAAGTCATGGTCAAAATGACAAACCTCGCATTAGCTTAAAAAGCAAAACCACTTCTACTGCGCGGGTGACAGGCACTTCTGGTAAAGCCAAAAGTGTCAATGTTGAAGTACGCAAAAAAATGGTATTTGATAAACCAAATCCCAATAAAATTGCTGAAGAACTAGCGTTGCGTGAAGCAGCGGCCAAAGAAGCTGAAGAAAAAGCGCGTTTGGCGAAAGAAAAAGCCGCCCAAGAACAAGCTGAAAAAGACAAAGCCAAACAAGCCGCTGAAGCGCGTCAACAAGCCACTTTAGCTGCCATGCGCGCTAACTTAGGTGGTGGTAGTCAAGCTGCCAAAGAGCACACAACCACCAGTGTGGTAGTGAAAAAAGGCAACAAAACTGCTGCAATTGAAGTCAAAAAAGCTGACAAAAAACCTGCGCCGAAAAAAGAATCGGATAGTGAACGCAAAGCGCGTGAAGCAGAAGAAGAACGCTTACGTCAAATCGAATCAGAAAATCGCCGTAAAGCCGCTGAAGAAGCTCAGCAGCGTACCCTTGAGCAAATGCGCCAAATGGCGAGTAAATATAGCGAAACCGATACTGAAACTACGATGGTTGTCAAAAAAGATGAACCATTAGCAGAAGGTTTGGTGGGCGCAGCGCTTGAAGACTCATTTGAACAAGAACGCCGTGAAATTAAACGCGGCACCGCAAGCACTGCCAACAAAAACCGTCGTCGTCGCCGTGACGATGAAGGTGAGCAAGAGATTAAGAACCGTAGTCGCGGCTTAAAATCATCGCAAGCCAATAGACACAAATTTGAAAAACCGGTTGAGAAAATCGTGCATAACGTTGAAATCGGTGAGACCATCGTGGTGTCTGAACTTGCCCAAAAAATGGCAATCAAAGTACGCGAAGTCGTCAAAATGTTAATGAAAATGGGCGAGTTGGTCCGTGAAAACGAATCCATCGACCAAGAAACCGCTGCCCTACTTGTTGAAGAAATGGGTCATAACCCCGTGCTTGTGAGTTCGACGCAAGTTGAAGACTCACTACGTGAGGCGGTGGGCGAGAAAAGTAGCAATGTCCAAGCGCGTCCGCCTGTGGTTACCATCATGGGTCACGTTGACCACGGTAAAACGTCCCTGCTCGATAAGATCCGTTCAAGTAAAGTGGCATCGGGCGAGGCAGGTGGTATTACTCAGCATATCGGTGCTTATCATGTGCAGACTGACCAAGGCGTTATTACTTTCTTAGACACCCCAGGTCACGCCGCATTTACCGCGATGCGTTCTCGTGGTGCCAAAGCGACAGATATCGTGGTGTTAGTGGTTGCAGCCGATGACGGTATGATGCCGCAGACGGCTGAAGCGATTGACCATGCGCGTGCCGCAGGTACCCCGATTATCGTGGCTATCAACAAGATGGATAAAGACAGCGCCGATCCAGACCGCGTCCTCAACGAACTAACCACCAAAGAAGTCGTTCCTGAAGAATGGGGCGGTGACACACCGGTGGTCAAAGTCTCTGCGTTAACAGGTCAAGGCATCGATGAATTGCTCGAAGTGATTAACCTACAAGCAGAAGTGATGGAACTTGAAGTCGCTACTGACGGTGCAGCACAAGGTGTGGTAATTGAATCACGTCTTGAAAAAGGTCGCGGAGCAGTGGTCAGTTTGCTGGTTAAACAAGGTACTTTAAATCAAGGTGACTTGGTACTTGCTGGCGAATATTATGGACGCGTCCGTGCTATGACCGATGAAAACGGTCAAAAAATCACCTCAGCGGGTCCTTCGATTCCTGTTGAAATCTTAGGTCTGCCTGATACACCAGCGGCTGGTAGCGAGTTTATGGTGGTTTCAGATGAGAAACGTGCGCGCGAAGTTGCAGAATATCGCACGGTGCGTGAGCGTGAAAAAGTGCTTGAACGTCAAGCCAAATCACGCTTAGAAAACTTGTTTGACCAAATGAGCGATGCCAAACTACCTTCCGTTAATTTGATTCTTAAAACTGATGTTCGAGGTTCACTAGAAGCCTTGTTAACCGCGCTTGATGAATTATCTACGGATGAAGTTAAAGTCAAAGTCATCTCATCGGGTGTCGGTCCAATCACCGAATCGGATGTGGTACTCGCTGAATCAAGCGAAGCGGTATTATTAGGCTTCAACGTTCGTGCCGATACCGCTGCCAAACGCAAAGCGGATGAAGCAGGCTTAGATATTCGCTACTATAGTGTTATCTATGGGTTGATTGATGATGTGAAAGCGGCGATGAGCGGTTTACTTGCGCCAGAACACCGTGAGCAAATCTTGGGTATCGCAGAAGTACGTGAAGTCTTCCATTCTAGTCGCTTTGGTTATGCAGCGGGTTGTATGGTGACGGAAGGTAATATTATCCGTAACAAGCCAATTCGGGTATTGCGTGATGACCAAGTTATTTTCACCGGTCAATTACAATCATTACGTCGCTTTAAAGAGGATGTTAATGAGGTGCGTGCTGGTATGGAGTGTGGTCTAGCGGTGAAAGGTTATGAAGTAAAAGAAGGCGATAAGATTGAAGTCTTCGAGATTCATGAAGTCAAACGTACCTTATAAGCTAATCTGACAACCTAATATTGCCAGCTTGCTATTAGCAACCTTCCCAGAGGTCTAATTAATCTAGGTTAATTAGACCTTTTTTTACTATAAAAAGGATTACCAATGAATCAACGTTTACAACGTCTTGCCGATCAAATTCAGCGCGACCTAGCGGTTTTGATTCGTGACGAGATTAACGACCCCCGCTTGACGGGGTTTGTGACCATTTCTAGTGTCAAAATCAGCCCAGATTTGGGTTATGCTGATATTTATGTCACCATCATGGAAAAGTCGATGGATGATGCCATGGCAAAAGATTATCATACCGAGAGCTTAGAAGTGCTGAACAAAGCATCAGGTTTTTTGCGTACTGAGCTCAGTCATTTGCTAAAAACCCGCACTACGCCACGTCTACGCTTTCACTATGATGAAGTGACCGCTAACGCTAACTATATGATGAATCTGATTTCTAAAGCGGTACAAAGTAGCGAAGGTCAGCCATCAGACGACTGATGCGTTGCAGGCTATAATAAGCTTATTTGTCACTTTGAGCCATTAACAGGGATGTTGAATGCAGTTACTTTGGGGTATCATTAAGTTTATCGTCATTATTCTCTCAAGTCTGTGGCTTGGGGTGTTCGTGTGGACGCATCAGCCCTTAGGCAGATATGTCAGTCTGGCACTGATTAGCGTATGGGTATTTTTTACCCTCGCTGTTTTGGTCAGTATCATCAAACCGACCCTGTTTTCATCCCTACTTTCTCATCATTCTTTATTATTGATTTTTTTTGCGGTGGTGGCGATTGCCATTGCATGCTTTTTTTCGATGTCAGCTAGCAATGAGCGGGATTGGAACCCTGAAGTTGCCCAAATGTTAGACTATCGGCTTGACCGTGATGGCAACACACTCACCATTAGCAATGTTAGAAATTTTGATTGGCAAGATAAAACCCATTTTCAGCCGCGCTGGGAAACTAGGCAATACGACTTGGCAAAACTGCAAACTGTCGATTTTATCGCCTCTTATTGGATGGGCGATGCCATTGCCCATACGCTAGTGAGTTTTGGGTTTAGTGATGGAAAGCAGCTTGCGTTATCTATCGAGATTCGCAAAGAAGTCAATGAACAGTTTAGTACGCTGGGTGGATTTTTTCGCAAGTTTGAATTGGTGATTATCGCTGCGGATGAAAAAGATATTATTTACACCCGTAGTAATATCCGTCATGAAGATGTTTATATTTATCCCATCAATATGCCAAAACACCATATTCAAGCGTTGCTGCTTGCGTATCTAGCGAAAGCCAAGTCCTTAAAAACGCAGCCGGCATGGTATAATTCATTGGTAAATAACTGTACCACGGCAATTTATGAGCTGATTGACGATATCCAACCTTTGCCATTTGATTATCGTATCTTGTTATCAGGCTATATTCCCAGTTATCTGTATGACCAGCAATTGATTGATAACCGCTATAGCTTGCAACAGTGGCAACAACGGGCACACATTAACCCAAAGTCAAAGCCTTATTCTGTCAACCACCCTATTAGCGCAGCAGATTACTCGCAGCTAATTCGAACCGACTTTTAATAAATTGATAAATCCACAACATGATGACCCAACCAAAAACAGCCAAATCCATCGTCTCTGGCGTCTTACTGATTGATAAACCGCAAGGGATGACTTCCCAGCAAGTGGTATCGAAAGTCAAATACTTGCTCAAATCTGATGTGCACGACAGTAAAAAAGCGGGTCATACCGGTACCCTTGACCCTATGGCAACAGGGTTGCTGCCGATTTGTCTGGGAGAAGCGACCAAATTTAGCCATTATCAACTCGATGCCATCAAATCTTACCACGCCATTATCAAACTTGGCGAGCAAACCGATACCGGGGATGCTGAGGGTGAGATAATTGCCACGAGCCCTGTACCGCATGTGACACAAGCGATGTTACAAAGCGTCACTGAGCAATTTTTGGGTGAGATAATGCAGGTTCCGCCCATGTACTCCGCGCTCAAAAAAGACGGCAAAAAACTGTATGAACTGGCGCGTGAAGGTATTGAGGTGGAGCGAGCAGCACGTCCTCTCATCATTTATGAGCTGTCACTTACTCCCCTATCCGCTCAACAATTGCAATTATCCGTCACTTGCTCCAAAGGCACTTATGTGCGCGTGCTGGCTGAAGATATTGCCAAAGCGCTGGGTACGCTAGGACATCTGACAGCGCTTAGACGTATACAGACGGGTGATTTTGAGATTGCTAATGCCATCACCTTAGCCGATTTTGCAGCGCTCGATGTTGCAGCGCGGTTTGATAAGCTATTAGCGGTGGATGCCTGCGTTCACTCACTACCAAGCTTAGTATTAGACGATAGCCAGTCAAAGCGCATCCGACAGGGTCAACGCTTAAACGTCAAGGCGACCATGTTAAATCAGCATCTCATCTTAACTGCCAATCAAACGTTTCGCTTGTTTGACGACCATCAGCAATTTTTGGGCACGGGACTACTTGAACCCAATGGTCGTTTACAACCGATGAAGCTGGTCAATTTAAATTAGTCACGATAAGTCAGTAAACCTACCATCTTGCTAATTTTTTGCTGTATTCACATAATTTACTCAATGAGCGATGCGATGTCACAAAGCGAGTACGTTTTTTATGCATTGATACAAAACGTGACGCTTTGCTAGCAGTTTTCACCCGTCCAGTGATTTATTCTTAGTGGTGTTGATTCACTTGCTTATTTCTTAGCAAGCTTTGCTAATAAAGAGCAAACAGCGGTTTATTGAGATAACTTTATACAATTAATTGAAATGTTATTAATAAAATAAAAATCAAATAGAAAAATCAAATAATAATCTCAAAATAAAGCGCCCAACTTACAAAAGACGAATCAATAAGAACAACAATTTTTTTCTTTAACTATCTTTAACTTAAATAATGAAATAATAGGATATTTACCATGGCTAAGATTGCTATTTTACTTGATACCGACTTTGAACAAGTCGAATATACCCAAACCAATGACCTCCTTAAAGCTAAAGGTCACCAAACCACTTTAATTACCACACAACCACAAAAACAAGTACGCGGGCTCAATCATACTGACCCTGCTGACACCTTTACCGCTGATTTATTAATTGGTGAAGCCAACGCAGCCGATTATGATGCGATTGTATTACCAGGTGGTGGTGCCAATGCCGATGTGTTGCGGGCAAATACCGATGCCCAAGCGATGGTAAAAGCATTCATGAATGTCGGTAAACCTGTTGCAGCGATTTGTCATGCCCCGTGGATTTTTGCAGATACCGAAATTGCCCGTGGTAAAAAATTAACTGCTTATAAAACCATTGCCACTGACCTAAAAAATGCCGGTGCGCAGTTTGAAGACAAATCAGTGGTGATAGATGGTAATTTGATTACCAGTCGTCAACCTGAAGATATTCCAGATTTTGCTGAAGCGATTGACCAAGCATTGACTAAATCAGCTTAAATAAGCATAAGAAAAGGAGATTGCCATGCAACCAACTACCATGACAGATATTGAAAAAATGGACAAGAAAGCGTCTGACGCGACATTTGTTGCCGATACTACGCCTAATGATGCGGATGAAGTGACTTCTGATAAACTCACCACCGCGCCACAAGAGCAGCTTGACCGCCTTAATAGCGAAACACCCAAACAGCCTACGGGCAATCAGTAAGTTGAAAGCTTGAATCTATTAAAAGCCTTAATAAATTCAACACCCTAATGCAGATTAGGGTTTTTTTATTGGGCAATATTTGGTAAAATAATACTCCTTTTTGACGGTTAACTACTGAGAAGCGTGGTTATCCTGATTTTTTTACACTAATCGACTCGACTGATAGCCGATTAGGCTTCTCATTTTATGCTAAAAAAGCTAGGAAAACATTATGTTGACTAACCAAGACCGCGCAGATGTAATCGCAAAATTCCAACGCTCTGAAAATGACACAGGTTCTCCAGAAGTTCAAGTGGCGTTATTAACCGCACGTATCAATGACTTACAACCACACTTTAAAGCACACAAAGCTGACCATCACAGCCGTCGTGGTTTGATTCGTATGGTTAACTCACGCCGTACGTTACTTGATTACTTAAAACGTAAAGATGCAGACCGTTATACTGCATTGATCAATGAATTAGGCTTACGTCGCTAATTTATCAGCACGTTATTTGCTTTATTCAATCAGCGGCTGCTTTTGGGTAGCCGCTTTTTTATGGGTTCAATATTTTTAGCGAATTTTCTTTTCACTTTTACCCTCGCTGTTAGCTTAGTTATTACCCATCGTTTGCTATTAGGGGTTAAAGCGCAGTTAAAAGGTGGTGATTCGCCACAAAACTAGGTAAAATAGACAACGCATTGTGCCTGCACAATCGCAGTTTACACTTACTTTTTTTAAAGTATTTTTTAATTTAGGCTGATTTAAGGCTGCTATCAAGCGAATTGGTAGATTGCTTCTAACGTTTGTATTTTTTGAAAAGAACACAAACGTTAGGGGCTATTACTAAAACTTAAATCGCCCTATTTCATCACACAAAGGATAAAACCGCATTATGTTTAATATCATTACTAAAGAATTCCAATATGGTAATCAACAAGTTACGTTAGAAACAGGTCGCATTGCACGCCAAGCTAATTCAGTGGTCGTCCACATGGGCGGCGTCTCTGTGCTAGTGGCTGTTGTGGTAAAAGACGAGGCGCAAGCGGGTCAAAACTTTTTCCCATTGACCGTCAACTACCAAGAAAAAATGTACGCTGCTGGTAAAATCCCAGGTGGCTATGGCAAACGTGAAGGTCGCCCATCTGAGATGGAAACCTTGACCTCACGCCTCATTGACCGCCCGATTCGTCCATTGTTCCCAGAAGGCTACTTCAACGAAATCCAAGTGACCGCCACGGTGATTTCGTCAGACAAAAAACAAGATGCTGATATCGCAGCGATGATTGGTACTTCAGCGGCATTGGCAATTTCATCAGCGCCATTTAATGGTCCGATTGGTGCGGCACGTGTCGGTTTTATCAATGATGAATATGTGCTAAACCCAAACCATGAAGCGCTAAAACAAAGCTCGCTCGATTTGGTGGTCGCGGGTACGTCATCTGCGGTATTGATGGTCGAATCTGAAGCCAAAGAACTATCAGAAGACCAAATGCTTGGCGCGGTACTATACGGTCACGCCCAGCAACAAGTCGTGATTGATGCCATCAATGAATTTGCCAAAGAAGTTGGCGTACAAAAAAACCAATTCGTTGCCCCTGCCGTCAACGAAGCCTTGCAAACTACCCTACAAAATCAATTTGCTGCAGCGATTTCAGAAGCGTATACCATCAGCGAAAAAGCCAGCCGTTATACTCGCCTTGATGAAATCAAAAACCAAGCGATTGAAGCCTTAGCCGGTGATGCGGAAGCCGAAGGCTACGCCGACAACGTGGCACAAATCAAAGAGCTATTTGAAACCCTAAAATACCGTACGGTACGTGACAATATTTTGTCTGGCAAACCCCGTATCGATGGTCGCGACTTACAAACTGTCCGTGCCTTAGACATCCAAGTTGGCGTACTGCCTTACACGCATGGTTCAGCGCTATTTACGCGCGGTGAAACGCAAGCACTCGTTACCACCACGCTTGGCAACAGCCGTGATGTGAACATGATTGACACCCTTGCGGGCACCAAACAAGACCACTTCATGCTGCATTATAACTTCCCAAGTTACTCAGTGGGCGAAACGGGTCGTGACAGCGGTCCAAAACGCCGTGAAATCGGTCATGGTCGCCTAGCACGTCGCGGTGTACAAGCCATGCTGCCAGATAGTGACCGTTTCCCATACGTGATTCGTATCGTATCTGACATCACCGAATCCAATGGTTCATCATCAATGGCATCTGTCTGTGGCGCATCACTGGCGTTAATGGATGCCGGCGTACCACTAAAAGCGCCTGTTGCTGGTATCGCAATGGGTCTGGTTAAAGAAGGTGAGCGTTTTGCCGTGCTGTCTGACATCTTGGGTGATGAAGACCACCTAGGTGATATGGACTTTAAAGTCGCGGGTTCTGCCAATGGCGTAACTGCACTACAAATGGATATCAAAATCGAAGGCATCACCCCAGAGATTATGGAAAAAGCCCTGCACCAAGCGCATGCGGGTCGTATCCATATTTTAAATGCGATGAATGAAGTCATTTCAACCAGCCGTAAAGAAATCAACGCCCATGCACCAAACTTTGCGGTGATTGATATCGACCCTGAAAAAATTCGTGACGTGATTGGTAAAGGTGGTGCAACCATTCGCCAATTAACTGAAGAAACAGGCGCAGTGATTGATATTGATGACAACGGTACCATTCGTATCTTTGGTGAAAACAAAGCCGCGACCAAAGCCGCGATTGCTAAAATCGAGGCGATTACGGCAGAAGTAGAAGTCGGTAAGACTTATACAGGTAAAGTGGCTCGTATTGTTGAGTTTGGTGCGTTTGTTAATGTATTACCTAACACTGACGGTCTGGTGCATATCTCACAAATCTCTGATGCACGTATCGAGAACGTGAATGATGTGCTAAAAGAAGGTCAAATGGTGAATGTACTGGTACAAGACATCGACAACCGTGGTCGCATTAAACTTACCATGAAAGGCGTGGATCAAACCATCGCGCCAACTGCACCTGCTGATACTGAAACGCCAGCGGCTGAATAGTTTTATTAAAATTTAGCTATCAAAAATTAAAAACCGCTTTATCGTAAGGTAAAGCGGTTTTTTTGGGATAAATTTTGGCAAATGCTATGAAACCATCATTACAGTAATTAGAAAAAATGCCCGATAATAAGAAGGTTTTGACCCCGTTGGCAATTTACTACTTGCAATACGCCGATGGCGACAATGAATCGCTGAGTAGCCCTCGATAAAACCTCAACCATTGAAAACTATTTAAACTAATAGCGTTAGCGATAAACCACCAAATTCAAATTACTCACGGGCTGAAGGTATTTTTCCATTAATGGCAAAATATCTTCATCAAAACTTTTGTCTTTTGGCAAAATGAGTTCATCACTTGCCAATATTGCCACACGGCGAATACCTTGATACCGTCCCCAATCAAACACAACTTTCTCTAACTTTTGTAACGCTGACACCATATACTCAACATGCGGCGGATTTTCGGCAAATTCTGTGATTGCCATATCCACGATGAACTGTGGCTTTGACAACGCCCCACCGACTGCCATACCCGCCAAATCACGCTGCGGCGTAAACTGTAACACATCACCGAGCAGCAGCTGCGAACGCTCACAGGCTTGCTTGTAAACGGTATAATGCTCAGGATACAGCGATTGGTACTTAAGTAAGGTGCGATGACGAAAAACACCTGACACCGGGACGGGCATAATGAGCGCTTGATAGCGGTCTTGAAACAAGGTTTTTTTATCGACTTGGGTCAGCACTACTTAGCGTTCCAGTTACTTATTGGTGGTTATTTGTTGGCGGCTTTTTGCTGCTCAAGCTGTGCAACTTGCTGTTCTAGCAGCTGGATACGCTCTTCTTTTTTACTACTCAGCTCATTCATCATACGCAGCTGGTCTTGCATCATGGTTTCTTGCTCTTTTAGCTGCGCGCTCTGCTCTGACAATCGACTCAGCTCTTCTTTGGCAATTGCCGGATCTTCAGGTAGTGTCGGCGTAAGAATTTCTTCTGGCGTGATTGCCGGTAGCGCTGCGGTCGCATGGGCTGAGCTAGTGGTTGCATCCACTGTGACGGTTGACGCGGCAGGCAAGCTAGCGCTAGCTTGTGGTTTTACCACAGGTGCTGCAGTTTTGGGTATTGCGTGCGCTTGGGTCTGCGTCTGTGTCTGCATCTGTCTCTGCGCGGTGGATTTGTTCGGCTCGTTTGACTGCCCTATAAAAAACCATACCAAGGCAGCTAGAGCCAACCCTGCACCCACTAGCAACCCAAGTTGATTGCGTTTTTTTAACGTCCGTTTCGCTAGTGGTTGACTTGGCGGTCTTAAAAATGGGTTTGCTATCTGGGCGATAACCGCTTTAATTTCGGGTTTTGTTTTGGTTAATACAACCGGTGGCGTCGTTTCAATAGCCTCGATAGTCTCAATAATTTTTTTATCACTACTTTCGTCAGTATTTTCATCACTACTTTGTGATGCGATGGGCTGTGCTTGCGCGCTATGGGGGTCTGGTTCTAGGTTTAGGTCTGGGTCTGGCTTAGCTGCTAGCGGTAGGTTATCAATATCAAATGTCAGCGCGTTATCGGTTGTCTGTGACGGTACGGGCTGTGACAATGTCGATGTATTAGCAGTGTCTTGCAGAGTCACAGTAGTGTTGGGTTCAACATCACTGGGTAGCTCATCCAAATCAAAATCATCAAAACTCAGCTTTTTGAGCGCGACAGTATCAGCCGCTTTTGTGTTATCTGCGGTATAGTCGGTTTTGCCATGAAGTAATTCGTCTTCCAACTGGTTTAAATCAATGGTATCTAGCGAAAACGCATTTTTGATTGCTGTCGTTTTTGGGGATGTGTTTGGAGATGTGTCTGAATAGTTAGTCGCTTGCATCGGCGGCTGATTAGTTGTATCAAGCTGCAACGCACTATCTGACACGCCTATCATTGGATTTTCAGCCAGCTGTGATGATGGATTGGCATCTTCGCTAGTCGGGGCTATAGAGTCATTGTCTTTTTTTAGGCTAAATAATTTCATGTTGGGTCAATATCCCTATCCATATCGGGCGGGTCAGATATCTGTACGATTTCATGCTAGCGATGTATATGCCAAGCTGGCATGAAAATGATGGTGTACATTCGTTTGCTTGTTACTATAACAAACCGCAATCAAAAATAACAACTTTTGAGACAAAAACCTACTTTGAACGCCATACTTTGACCACGCTAATTGTATCAGGGGTAGTTAAACTCGTTAACCTTGTCAAAATTTACCCAAACCGCTTAAACTTAGCTTATTTAAATCTAACAATACCCGCGCCATCGTCGCCATAATGAACGGTTTCCTGATGATTAGATTGCTGAATGTCAATGACATCATCGGGTGTTGGGCGACGCTCGTTATAGCCACATGCCGTACACTCGATATACTCATCATACTCGGGCTGATATAGCTGAATCTGAACAACTTTATCCAGTGCTTTGCAGCTTGGACAAGCCACCCCTGCCAAAAATTGACGTTTGGGGCGATTGGATTGATATCTCATAGTTTCTTCTTTTTAATAGCCTGTATTTTGACAACCGTGTTACCAAGCTTGGGTGTTGGCGTTATCAGTGTCATCGCTCAGCAGTTCATCATAGCTGCTGGTTAAAAATCCCGAGTGACGTAACAGCGCATCAATACGGGCTTCACGACCGCGAAATGCCTCAAAGTTGGCTTTTGCAGATTGGCTACCGCCTTTGGCTAAAATGTTATCACGGAAGGATTTGCCAGCGTTTTTATCAAAAATACTGGTTTCTTCAAACTTGCTAAACGCATCGGCTGACAACAGTTCTGCCCATTTGTAAGAATAATACCCTGCCGCATAGCCGCCTGCGAAAATATGGCTAAAGCCATTGGCAAAACGGTTATAACTGGCGGTCGGCATAATCGACACATCGGCACGCACGCTATCGAGTAACGCCAGTAACTGGTGATAGTCGGGTGCTGGGGTTTTGGCATGCAATAACAAATCAAATAGCGCAAACTCTAGCTGGCGCAGGGTTTGCATGCCGCTTTGGAAATTTTTGGCAGCGAGCATACTTTGTAGCATGCTCTCTGGCAACGTTTCACCGGTATCGACATGACGGCTGATTAATGCAATCCCTTCAGGGTGCCATGCCCAGTTTTCCATAAACTGACTGGGTAGCTCAACTGCATCCCACTCGACGCCATTCACGCCTGCCACATCGCCAACATTCACTTCAGTGAGCAGATGGTGCAACCCATGTCCAAACTCATGAAAAAGGGTTAACACTTCATCATGGGTTAATAAGCTAGGTTTGCCGCGCTGTGTACCCGTTGGCGCAGGGCTAAAATTTGCCACCATAAAACAAACAGGTAACTGCTGATAACCGCTATCATCGTGTTGATAACGCGCTTGAAAACCACTCATCCATGCGCCACCGCGTTTGCCAGGACGGGCATATAAATCAAAATAAAAACCACCGATAAGCTGCTGATGTTCATCAAAAACTTGATAAAAACGCACGTCATCATGCCAGCGCTGGGTGCTTGCAGTTTTATCTTCAATCTGAATGCCATACAGTTTTTGCACAATCTCAAATAAGCCTGCGATGACTGTCGGCACTGGGAAGTACGGACGCACTTGTTCTTGCGATAGATTAAATTGACGTTGTTTGACTTTTTCTGCCAGATACGCCGTATCCCAAGGTCGCACCTCATCGCCCTCATCACCGATGCCAAACGCCAAACCTTCAACTTGCAGTTGTTTTAAATCCTGCATGGCAAAGGGTCGTGCCTTGTCTGCCAAATCCCGTAAAAACTGCTCTACAGTGTCGACATTGTCCGCCATTTTGGTGGCAAGTGATAATTCAGCAAAATTGTCATAGCCCAATAATTGGGCTTTTTGTGCGCGTTTTGCCAAGATATCCGCCATGATATCGGCATTATTAAATTCTGGCTGCGCTGACAATTCAGAGGCACGAGTGACATACGCACGATACAAGGTTTCGCGTAACTCGCGGTCATCGGCATAGGTCATCACCGCAAGATAGACTGGGATATCAAGTGTCGCGACATAAGGTGTTGCCAATACTTGCTCAGGGAATTTTTCTGTGTATCGCCTGCCCGCATCTGCCAGCATGGCAAGCGCAGATTCAGGCAGTCCTGCCAGTTGCGATTCGCTTAACGGTAAAAAGTAGCTTTGGGTAGCATCGAGCACGTTATCGGAGAATTTAGCCGATAGCGTAGATAACTCGCTGGCAAGGGTAGCAAATTGCTGTTTTTGCGCCTCCGCTAAACCCACACCAGATAACTCAAAACTCTGTAGCGCCAAAGTCAACGAGCGTTGTCTTGCAGGCTCTAAACGCTCAAAAAATGACTGATCGCTCACCACACGCTGATAGCGTTGATACAGCGGGAGATGTTGACCAACCGCCGTACCGTAGGCAGAAAGCGCGGGCAATAATGCATGGTGCAGTTCACGGATTGGCTCATCACTGACCACGCTATTTAAGTGCGATAGCAAGCCCCAACTGCGGTCTAATGCTAAATTCACATGGTCAAAAGCGATGATATCATTGAGCGCTTGTTGGCTGCTGAGGTGTGCATCGTTAACTTGACTATTAGCTTGCCCAGCTTTGTTATCGAGGTCGGCTTCATCATCAAGCATAGTCAAAAACGCATGTCCATTCGCCAACGCCTCATCGATTGCCGTTTTGAGTCGCTCAAGCGCTAATTGATTAAATTCAACAAGGTGTAAATTTTTTGTCGGATTTTCTACATCGTTGGTCATACTGTTTTCCAATTTTTTATCGCTCGTTGATGATTGAAAGTAAAAGTCGTCATTGCCCAAAATTTTAGCATAAAAACCGCAACGCTTGGCAAAGCTACCCCATTTTGCTACACAGCTTTGCGACATAAATGTCGACAATCATTATATTGTGACAATTTTTTGTCAAAACAAGCCAGCGGTACAATTTCACGTTAAAATAATGCCATGTTTATCACTGTGATTTTATTATGCGCTCACTAACACCTAAAAAAATAACACCTAAGCCAGTAGCATCTAACGAAATAGTGTCTAACCAAGTATCAGGCGCCAAACAACCAAAAAACAGCCTAATCATCACCAGTTATAACATCCATAAAGGCATGTCACCCCTCAATCGTTTTGTCAAAATGGAAGGCATCGCTGCTGCACTTGACCAAGTGCAATCTGATATTATCTGTTTGCAGGAAGTCCAAGGTCAAAATCTCAAACGGGTGGTGAAATACAATGAATTTCCCGACCAGTCCCAACATGAATGGTTTGGCGAGTATCTACAGCTTGAAAACAGCTATGGCAAAAACGTCGAATATAACCACGGTCATCATGGCAATGCGGTACTAAGTCGCCATCCGCTCGACCCCAAACACAATGTCAATATCACAGTGAGCCGCCTTGAGCAGCGTGGTGTATTGCACTGCGAAATCCAGCCCAAAGGCTGGCATACGCCCATCATCGTGCTTTGCGCGCATCTAAACTTAAGGGAAAATGACCGTGAAAAACAATATGAGGTGATAAGCCAGTATATCAATAACGAAATCGACCAATCCACGCCGCTGATATTGGCAGGCGATTTCAATGACTGGAAAAAGTTATCCTGTCAAAAGCTTGGCTGTGACCTTAATTTACAAGAAGCCGTGCTGACCCACCATGGCAAATTACTGCCCACCTTCCCTGCCAAGCTTCCGGTATTAAGCCTTGACCGTATCTATGTCCGTAACCTACAAGTACACCGTGCTTGGGTGCATAAGGGACAACCTTGGTCAAATCTCTCTGACCATTTGCCGGTTAGTGCCGAAGTCAGTCTGCTGCCAGATTAGACATTAAAAGATTAACAGATTAAACTTGCATGATTTTTGCAGCAAGGTAGCCTAGCAATTTTTATAGACATGACTGTCAATTTTTGTCCTAGCGAAACCCGATTTGACGTTTTAAGCCACAGACTTTAGACGTCAGGCTTTAGACATCGGTTAGCCAAATTGACGCTACACTGGAAATCCTCATGCAGCCAAAATTACTCATTATTTTTGCGATATTAGGCATCACCGCACTCGCCATTTTTAACCTAATATCATCACATCGTACCCAGCAAGTCATTGCATCCAATCAAGCCAATAGTAGTGCCGCCTCGGCGCCCTTAGCCATAGCATCAAACGATACGTCATCGATTGGCGAGCAGCCTAAACAAGTGCTTGATAAGGCAACAACAGATTTGAATCAAACCGCTCAGACCTCATCCAACAACTTGGCGAGCGCAGAGAAAACCACGCAATAATAACTTGGCGTATTAGCTGCTAGCACCGCCAAGCAAGACTGGTTAAAGCGCATCAAGTGGCTAATATTAAGTCGCTAACATCAAATGACTAAGATTAAGTGGACAAAGGCGTTTTTTGTTTTAGTAGGTATTTGTTTCAACGATAAAAAAAGGGCAAATTATATTGCCCTTTTTTTCATTAACGAGATTTGTTGCGCGCGTTACTTTTATTTTTAGCGCTTTTTGCTTTCCTGACGTTCTCATTTGGCTTAGATGGCGCGTTAGGATTAGATGGCGCGTTGGGATTGGATTGAACAGAATTAGAGGCCGCTTGCGATTGACCGCGACTTTTGCCTTTACCGCGATTATTAAATGACGATTTTTCCAGCTGTGCCACCAAATCAAAATCAATCTGCTGGGTCTCCATATTGACGGCAGCGACTTTGACACGGATTTTATCACCCAGTCCAAACACCAGTCCTGATTTTTCACCAAATAACTGCTGCGCCTTGTCATCATATACAAAGTAATCTTCGCCCAAATGCGAGATATGAATCAAGCCATCAATGAATAAATCAGTGAGAGTCACAAACAAGCCAAAATTGGTCACTGTGGTAACCACTGCATCAAACGCTTCACCGATATGGTCTTTCATATAATGGGCTTTGAGCCACTGCTCAACAAAACGGCTGGCTTCATCGGCACGGCGCTCTGTCATTGAGGTCTGCTCACCCGCATCTTCTAGTGACCAATCTGGCAGCGGCGCTTTTTTGCCCGTCACTTTGGCTTT
This sequence comes from Moraxella sp. CTOTU47579, assembly GCF_032004885.1. Lineage (NCBI taxonomy): Bacteria > Pseudomonadati > Pseudomonadota > Gammaproteobacteria > Moraxellales > Moraxellaceae > Moraxella > Moraxella sp. CTOTU47579. The sequence goes on along the minus strand of NZ_DALZOJ010000005.1, from coordinate 104,652 downwards.
GATGGCACGGTGTAGCATCAAGTCGGGATAACGGCGAATCGGTGAGGTAAAGTGGCTGTATTCCTCATACGCAAGCCCAAAGTGCCCGATATTGGTCGCTGCATAGTTGGCTTGCTGCATGGAGCGCAGTAGCACACTATGGATACTAATCGCATCAGGGCGCTCGCGTGTCGCTTCAATGATACGCTGATAATCTGCCTGCGTCGGGTTTTCTTCAGGAAATGACAAACCAAAATGCTTCACAAAGTCACTGACGCGAGCGGCTTTTTCTGCCTCTGGGGTATCATGATTGCGATACAAGACCGGCAATTCATGCTTGAGCGAAAACTCAGCCGCGCAGGTATTTGCCAATAGCATCATCTCTTCGATGAGCTTATGCGAGTCACCACGCGTCCGTGCCACGATGGCGCTGATTTTGCCTGCTTCATCAAACTTGATATAAGTCTCTTGGGTTTCAAATTCCATCGCATGGCGCTGTTCGCGTTTGACCAATAGCACTTTGTACAAATCATACAGCACATCGATTGATTTTTTGACCGCTTTATTACCGGTGATAGTGACAGGCACTTCGGATTTGGGCGTTTCCCCTTGAACTTGGGCAAAATAATCATTGACTTGGTTATAAGTCAATCGCGCTTGAGAGTGCATCACGCTTGGATAAAACTCATAGCTGGTCACGTTACCGCTACGCGATAGTATGATGTCGGCTACCATACACAAGCGGTCAACACTTGGGTTTAAAGAGCAAAGCCCGTTGGAGAGTTTTTCAGGTAGCATCGGCACCACAAAATGCGGGAAGTAAACTGATGTACCCCGCTCATAGGCTTCTTGATCAAGTACTGAGTTGGCAGTCACATAATGACTGACATCGGCAATCGCGACGACCAAGCGGTAGCCACCGCCGCGACGTCTTTCGGCATAGACGGCATCATCAAAGTCGCGCGAGTCTTCGCCATCAATGGTGACTAGCGGCAAGGCACGTAAGTCGATACGGTCTTGATAGTCTTTTTGTGTCGGCTCTTTGTAGGCATCGACTTGCTGCATGACTTTTGGGCTAAATTCATGGGGAATATCGTAATTTAGCAGCGTAGTTTTGATAATCAATTCACGCTCGTTATCATCGACCAAGCTTTCAGTAATTTTCCCCGTCGCATATTCATGTTGGGTGGGATAGTCAATGATATCGACTTTGACGGGGTCACCCATTTTGAGTTGTAGCGCTTCGACGTTTTCTTCCGTCACCGTAATCGGTTGATGATTGTTTGGGCTAATCAGTTCTACAAAGTAACCATCGTCATCTTTTGCAAGTTTACCAATATATTGTAGCTGGGCATGGGATACCACTGACAACACACGACCCATCATACGACCACGGTTGTCGGTACTAGTAGCGATGGCTTTTACTTTATCGCCATGAAATACCCAGCGCATTTCAGTTTCATTCAAAAACAAATCCGGCATATCATCAAGCACGACAAAGCCAAAGCCTTTGGCATGGGCAGCGACCACGCCAGTTACGGCATCGTTCTCAGTCAATGGGCGATAAATATAAGGATTGCCGCCGTCGGCATCACGGCTTAATTGTCCATCCCGCAGCATAGCTTTTAAGCGGTTGCCCAGTGCGTCGTACTCATCGTCATCCAAATCAAAAATCGTCGCAAGCTCGTGTTGGGTAGCTTGTCCGCGCTCAAGTAGGGTTTGTAAAATCAGTACACGGCTTGGAATCGGGTTGTCATAGTTGGCTGCTTCAACAGCGGCATTGGGGTCTTGCCAATTTTTCATATTGTTGTCGTCTTTTTTTATCATTTAAACTTTTAAACTTTGTCAGTCAAATTATTTTATCATTTTCGTTAAATGCTAGGGGAAGTATTATCCATCACAGCGATAAAATCATGTTAAAATTTTGTTGCTCAGCTTAGTTTTAGTTCAGGCCTTAGCTCAGCTTAGGTTGATTTAGGCTTTATTGCATTGTATATGGGTGCGTTGCAAGCGTTTTTAAATGGTTGGTTTTTAAATGGTTTATTTTAAGTTTTAAGTAAGCTTTAATATAGCTGACTTCGATAGCGAAAATATAGTTGGCTTCGATAATGAGTGTTTAATGGCTAACGGTGAATCACCACAGTGACATAGACAGCGACATAGATTGGTCAAAAGATAACAAAGGGGGACCCATGAAAGCAAGAATTTTAGCCGTTGGACAAAAAATGCCAGCTTGGGTGCAGACGGGATTTGACGACTATTATAAACGTATTCAGCCCATGCTTAGCACCGAAATCGTTGAAATCCCCGCCTGCAAACGTACCAAAAACCCCTCGTCTGCCGAACTTGAAAAATATGCCATCACCGAAGGCGGACTAATTCTGCAAGCGCACCAAGCCAAAAATTCAGCAGGCAAACGCGAGCAGCTGATTTGCCTAGACGTCCGCGGTAAAAATCTATCAACCGAAGATTTAGCGGCTAAAGTTGGCGAAGCCATGCAGTTGGGTGATGACATGGCGTTTGTGATTGGGGGTGCTGATGGCATTTCAAAAGAGGTTTTAGCCCATGCGACATTCAAATGGTCGCTGTCCAATCTCACCTTGCCGCATCCACTCGTGCGTGTGCTACTGATGGAGCAGCTGTACCGCGCTATGACCATTATCCATCATCATCCGTATCATCGCGGTGATTATTTTTAAGTTTTTCCAGTCAACCTGTTATGTTTGATTATGTATGAAATCGCTGACATGGCTTGTTTTTGCGAATTTTTCCCTTATTTAACCTATTAATCCTTTTTAGTTAATCCTTATCCTTTTTAGTTAATCCTTATTCATTCGTTATCATTTCTATTTATCACTGCAACTTTAAGAAAATTGATGGAAAAAACCGAGAAACAACCAATCAGCCTGCAGCCATTTTTACCCAAAACACCGTACCAGCTTTATACCTTGCCCAGTTTGTTTATCTCACATGGGGCGCCGACGATTGCGATCGAAAACAACCGTACTACCCAAGCGCTGAACAAATTTGGGCAAAATCTACCAAAACCACGCTTGATTATCATCATCTCTGCGCATTGGCAAAGCCAGCATCTAGAAATCAATGGCAATGCGGCGCCCGCTACTTGGCATGATTTTAGCGGCTTTCAAAAGAAACTGTATACAATCGATTATCCTGTCAAAGGCGATAGCCTGATTGCTGAGCAGCTGGCACAGCAGTTGCAGGCTTTGGGTGTTAGCACGTCGGTCAATCGACTGCGTCCCTTTGATCATGGGGTATGGTCGCCGCTAGTGCATTTGTATCCGCAGGCAGATGTGCCGATTGTGCAGCTTTCGCTGCCGCAGCATTTTGATAGTTATGCGTGTTTTCAGCTGGGGGCTTTATTAGCGCCGCTACGGGCAGAGCAAGTATTAATCATCGGCTCTGGCAGTGTCACCCATAATTTGGCGCAGGTACAGTTTGATAGTGGTGAGGTGGATGCTGAGGCACGTGAATTTAAATATTGGTTGATTCATCAACTCAAACAACATATGCCAACGGCTTTAGATTGGCGGTCACATCCATTTGCTCATCACAATCACCCCACCCCTGAGCATTTATTGCCGTTATTTTTTGCGGCAGGCGCAGGCTCAAAGATGAGTATCGTGCATGAAAGTTTTGCCCATTTTAGTTTGGGTATGGATGTGTATCGGTTTGACTAACCCTTAGTCCACATCCGCCACATCAAGATTTTTGTCGATTTGAAATACCAAAAATGCGCCGATAGTCATGAGCATAAACATGGTAATACCTAGCTTGGCGACGGGATTAAAGGGCAGGATATTTAATACTAATCCGCCAAAAATACCGACGACAAAGTTAAGAGAGCCTTGCAAGGCACTCGCCATGCCAGCGCGGTGTTTTTGAAATGCCAAAGCAATGGCACCTGAATTGGGCTGAGTGAGTCCTAACCCTGCAATACAACAAAAAATACTGGCGAGCACCAACGGCAGCCAAGCTTGCGTGCCAAAGACTAAGCCTAGCAGCATCAAACACGCTGCCGCGATTACTTGCATCACCGCCCCAAAGCGCAGCAAGCTGACTAGACGATAACGGTTCACCAACCATTGGTTGACCTGTGTCAACCCAATAAAACCTGCCGCATTCATGCCAAAAATCCAGCTAAAATGCTGCGGCGTCACCCCATATCCTTCCATAATTAGCTCAGGTGCCGCGCTGATATACACAAACATCGAACCCATCAGCAGCCCTGCGCCAATCGCAGGATAATTAAACTGGGTATCTTTGAGCAAATCCCAGTATTGACTGAGCACGTCATTCATCGGACGGTTGTTGCGAAACTCATCGGTCAAGGTTTCATGCAAAAACAGCCGGGTCAGCACGATATTTAAAATACCAAACCCCGCCAAAAACCAAAAAATCACCCGCCAACTGGCGACTTTTAACAACAACGACCCTAGGCTTGGTGCCAAAATCGGCGCAATCCCCATCACTAGGACCATCAGCGAAAAAGCCTTTGCCATTTGCTTAGGATGCAAGCGGTCACGAATCATCGCCCGCGACACCACCGTTCCCACACACGCACCCAACGCCTGTAGCGTTCGTGAGACAAACAACACGTATTCATTGGTGGTGGTTGCACACATCACCGAGGCAATCACATACAATACCATGCCCACATACAAGGGCTTGATGCGCCCAATCCGATCCGAAATCGGACCATAAAACAACTGCCCGACCACCAATCCCACAAAATAGGCAGGTACCGAATTAGACATAAAAGCCGTTGCTACGCCAAAATCTTTTGCCATACTGGGCAAGGCCGGCAAATACATATCAATCGACAGCGGACCGATAGCAATAATCAACCCCAAAATCATAATCCAAACTGTCGGATAGTCTAAGTCGTGCGATAGTTGAGGGTGCGGTGTTTGCGGTAGGTTCATAGTGATCAGTTTAAATAAAAAAGCGCGTCTAAATAAAAAAGCAGGTAAAAATCATAAGTCGGCTATTATAAACAAATTTTCCTAAAATATTTTTCGTTATCGTTTAGTTTATGTGAGCAATCAACCATGTAGATTGGCTAAAACACAGCATAAAAAAGGCAGCCTTTGCCACCTTTTTTAGCCTATACCTTGACAGCTTACTGCAAAAAAGTACCCAGACGTTGACCCATTGTCACCGGCACTGAATTATAAAGACCTGCGCCCCAAGCCATGCCCGCTGATTTTGGTAACACCACAATCGCCGTTGAGCCCAAATAAAACCGCCCAAGTTCATCGCCTTTTTTCAATGTCATCTGATGGGTTTGACGCTGCACGCGATCGCTACGTTTGATTTTGCCTGTGGCCACTGTTTCAATCCCTGCTACAATCATCGCCCCGACTAGCACAACGCAGGCTTTACCAAATTCGGTATCAAACACACACACGCAGCGCTCATTACGCGCAAACAAATCGGTAATGTTTTCAGCGGTCTCGTTATTGACCGAGAATAGCTGTCCTGGCACATAGATGGTTTCTACCAAGGTACCGTCAAACGGCATATGCACGCGGTGATAATTGGTCGGTGCCAAATACACGGTGACAAAACTCCCCTCTTGCATGGCTTTGCCAAGTTCATAATCGGCGAGCAATTGCCCGACTTCATACGATTTGCCTTTGGCTTGCAGGATTTGGTCTTTATCGATTTGCCCCAATTGCGATATCATGCCATCTGCAGGACAGATCAGCGCATCTGAGTCATCATCAATCTTGCGCGCGCCGTCTTTGAGCTCACGAGTAAAAAAATCATTAAAACTGTCATACTGAGAAAAGCTACCGCGCGCATATTCCTCTAGCTTGATGCCATACACCGAAGCAAAGGTACGAATAAAGGTTTTTTTCACCATCGGATGACGGCTTTGGGCAAGACGACCTGCGATTTCACTGATTTTTTGTTGTGGGACAAGCGATTGTAACGTCGTAAACAAGGTCATAAGTTACTCGAGATTGGCATTTTAAAGTTGGCTTATTATAATCAAAATCCCCCTTAGAATCACGGTATATTAAACACTGGGCTACGAGCTAAGCGACAAGCTAGCTTTTAAGTTAAGCCGCTTACGCTCAAACTGACGGATAGGAAAAATCATGAAAGCAGTATTACAACGGGTGAAATTTGCCAAAGTAGCAGTTAACCAAGCGCCTCACCCACAACAAATCGTCGGCGAGATTGCACACGGCGTACTTGTTTACCTTGGCCTTGGGCATGATGATACGCTTGCGATGGGGCAAAAAATGATTGATAAAATCCTCACCTATCGCGTATTTGAAAATGAGCTAGGCAAAATGGATAAAAATGTGCAAGAGGTTAATGGCGGCTTACTGTTGGTGTCGCAGTTTACCCTCCTTGCCAATACCCAATCGGGTAGACGTCCTGATTTTAAGCCCGCGATGGCGCCCGACACTGCCAAAGCTTTGTTTGCCCAGATAGTATCGTATGCCAAGACGCAATATGCAGCCGTGCAAACAGGCGAATTTGGTGCAGACATGCAAGTCAGCAGTTGCAACGATGGTCCGATAAATTTTATTTTTGAACTGTGATGCGACCTATGTTAAGTACCAAAAATTGAGTCAAACGCCGAATTTTTTACAACACCACAAATAAAAGCCATAAAAGCTTATCATTGTCATTTTTTTGTCATATTCTGAAGTTGTAATATGGGCATTGTAATATTGTTGTCATAAAATTATTTTGACAAACAGTTGCCTATTTTTATCGCTTGAGAAATTTATGAAAAATGAAACTATTTTGGTAGTGGAAGATGAGCCTGCCATTCGAGAAATGATCGTGACCACACTAGAGATGGCAGGATTTGATTGTTTGCAAGCCTCAGAAGTCTCTCAAGCCCATCATTTGGTGGTAGATCATCGTCCCAACCTCATCTTATTAGATTGGATGCTACCCAATGGGCTATCAGGCATTGATTTATGCCGCCGCCTGAAAAAAGATGAAATGCTCTCTGAAATTCCTATCATCATGCTCACCGCCAAAGGCGAAGAAGACAACAAAGTTCAAGGACTTGACGCTGGGGCAGATGACTATATCACCAAGCCGTTTTCCACCCGTGAATTGGTTTCCCGTATCAAAGCGGTATTGCGCCGTAGTAGCGCATTGTCAGGCGAAAAACCCATTGATGTGGGCGGCTTGTCGCTAGACCCTGCCAGTCAGCGCGTGAGTGCCAATAACAAAGCGGTAGATATCGGACCGACAGAGTATCGGCTACTGGCTTTCTTTATGAGTCATCCCGAGCGGGCTTATACCCGTACCCAGCTACTCGATCAAGTTTGGGGTGGCAATGTGTATGTCGAAGATCGTACCATTGACGTGCATATCCGCCGCCTGCGTAAAGTGCTTGAGCCATTTGGGTTTGCGGACTATATCCAAACTGTACGTGGCACAGGCTATCGCTTTTCTAATAAAATCGACTAACAATAGTCTGATTAATCGCATTGAAATTTTTGCCAACTTATCCCAACTTCGCTATAGTAAGCTTTCTCAATGGACGCTAGAAAAATTAATATGTGGTCGAGCATTTTACCCGTGGTGACAGTTGGGGTTGCGGGGCTGTTGATTGGCGGGCTATTAGGGTTTTGGGGTTGGGGACTGGCGATAGGGCTTTGCCTGTATCAGCTATATTTTTTATGGTCGATACAACGCTTTAAAGCATGGTACAACAAAAACCCCGATGAGCCGCCGCCTGCATTTGAGTCCAACCTTAGTGTCGTTGCCAGCAATATCTACCAAGTCAATCGCCAAGAGAAATTGGCGCATCAGCAAACCGTTTCGCTGGTGCAAAAAGTGCGTGACTCGCTGAGCGCATTGCAAGACTCGATTATTCTGATTGATAAAAACGACTGTATCGAATGGTGGAACAACTCTGCCGAGCGGCTTTTTCAATTTAAAGCGCCCGACCAAGGTCGCAATGTGTTGACCATTATTCGCAACCCGCTTTTTCATCAATATTATCACCACATTGAAGACTATCCAGATGGTGTGCGTATCCATAACCCGTCTAATATCGAGCGCTATGTGCAGTGCAAGATTACCAAATTTGGGCAAGAAAAATTACTGCTGATTTATGATGTCACCCGTTTTCAGCATTTAGAACAGATGCGAAAAGACTTTGTGGCCAATGTTTCGCATGAACTTCGCACACCGCTTACCGTCATCATGGGGTATGTGGAGACTTTGAGTGAACAGCCTGATTTAGATCCGCGTATTGCTCGCGCGTTTACTCAGATGATGCAGCAAAGTCAGCGCATGAATAACATCATCAATGACTTACTGTTATTATCTCGACTAGAGAACGATGAAAAACCTACTGAGCCCAAAGACATTGATATTCCCAAAATGCTGATGCAATTGTTTGACGATGCGCAAATGTACAACAAGTCATACGACCATATGATTCATTTGCATATCGACAGCACGTTACATATTTTGGGTTATGAAGATTATCTGCGAAGTGCGCTCAGTAACCTGATTACCAATGCCATGAAATACACCCCCAAAGGTGGGGAGATTAGTATTAGCTGGCATGAGTGTGACGCGGGGGTATGTTTTAGCGTGACCGACAATGGCATTGGTATCGAGCAGCGCCATATTCAGCGCTTAACCGAGCGTTTTTATCGCGTGGACACGGGTCGAAGCCGTGACACAGGGGGTACTGGTTTGGGGCTAGCAATTGTTAAGCATGTCTTGTATCAGCATCATGCCACCTTGGATATCACCTCCACAGTTGGCAAAGGCTCGACCTTTACTGTGACCTTTCCAAAATCTGCTAGTATCCCAACCCAATCCCTTAATCCTGCAAGCCCACAAAGTTAAAATTTACTGGTGGCTGACGCCCTTGCATGATATCAGCCATCGCTTTTGCTGAGCCGTTCGAGTGCGTCCAGCCCAAAGTGCCATGTCCGGTGTTGAGATACAAATTATCAATACGTCCTTGGCGATTGACCGCGCGACCGATAATCGGCACATTTGACGGTGTCATCGGTCGCAGCCCTGTCCAATAATTCGGCTCGGTCAAATCTACCGCATCTCCAAACACCTCTCTCACCCGCCGCGTAATCGCTTGGCAACGAATGGGATTTAGCTCAAGGTTAAAACTGTTAAATTCAGCCGTTCCTGCTACTCGCAAGCGATCGCCTAAGCGCGAGTATACCAGTTTAAACTCATCATCAATCAAGCTTACATAAGGTGTCTCATCGGGTCGCAACACAGCATAAGTGGCTGAATAGCCTTTGGCAGGATAGATGGGTAGATTGATACCCAATGCTTTGACTAAGGCAGGACTATAGCTCCCTAACGCCAGTACATACGCATCGGCGGACAGTATCTGTGACTGCGCTGGCAAAGCGGTATTGTCTCTACTATCAACGGAGATTACTTCCACACCATCAATGTGTTGGTTATGATAAATAAGTCGTTTGATAGCAGTATTAAATAAAAATGTTACCCCTTGCTGTTGACAAAGTGCTGCCAAGCGATGAGTGAATTTTTGGGCATCCCCTGATTCATCAAGTGCCGTATAAGTCGCTCCAACCAATTCTTTGCCAATACCAGTTAACGCAGGCTCTAATTCTATCGCTTTATCCACACTAATCACTTGCCGATCACAACCCAATTGCTGCATCCGTTTAGTGGGTGCTATCGCTGCCTGAAACTCAGCATGATCGGTATAAAAATGCATAATACCGCGTGTCAGACAGTCATAATCAATGTGTGTTTGCGCCCTAACCTCCCCCAGTATCTGCCGAGAGTATAATCCTAAATTGACCATCTGCACCAAATTAGCATCGGCACTTTTCGCATTGCATTGCTGCAAAAACTGCCAACCCCATCGCCACAGTGCCATATCAGGGGCTGTATCTTGCGCTGTACTGCCGGGCAAACCCAACAACCGACGCCAGCGAAACAACAATGGCGCATCTTCTCGCAATAACCATTTTAGCGCTTTATAGGGTGTATCAGGATTTGCCCAAGGCGTGGCATGTGACACAGATATTTGCCCACCATTGGCAAACGATGTTGACAATGCCGCGCTACTTTCGCGCTCGATTACCGTTACCTCAAACCCTGCTTGTCGAAGCTGCCAAGCAGTGGTGACACCCACCACCCCTGCACCAAGCACGATTACCTGCTTTGTCATAACTTGCCTTACTGTCGTTAGCTGATGAATATGTATAGATAAAAAAGGTAGATTGACTAGCAATCAATAAAAAGCCCCCAGTTATCATGGAGGCTTTTTTTCATTTATAAATAACATGGGCTGAAATTTTAATCTATCAGCTTTTTTACAAACCGTTATTTGCTTAATTTACTGCTGATTTCACGCAGCAATAGTACTTCTTCTGAAGGTTCTGGTGCAGCCGCTTCTTGTGCTTCGCTTTGACGGCGTAGGCGGTTCATAGCTTTCACCAACATAAAAATGATAAATGCCAAAATAATAAAGTTGATTAAGATGGTGACAAAATTACCATATGCAAATACAGGCACACCCGCTTTTTTCAGCGCATCATACGTCATAGCGGTGCCTGCAGGTACATCACCTAACACCACAAACATATTGGTAAAGTCGATTCTGCCGCCCATAATCGCAGAGATAATCGGCATAATAATATCTTCTACCAACGACGTGGTGATTTTACCAAATGCGCCGCCGATGATGACACCCACTGCCAAATCCATCACATTGCCTTTGAGGGCAAACTCTTTAAATTCTGACATCATACTCATATAACTTCTCCTACTTTCAAAATAATTGCTACAATCGTTGACTAAAAAACCCTTATCATCATAAGGAATTGTGTAAAATTTTAAATATTTGCTTTGCCAGTGTGTAGATTAAATTAAAAAAGCTTGTAACAGGTACAAGCTTTTTGTAAATAAATGTTAGGCTTTTTCAAAATTTTATAGCTTAGACCCGCTATTATTTACGACCGTTACGTTTACGCTCATTTTCAGTCAAGTATTTTTTGCGTAGACGAATTGATTTTGGTGTCACCTCAACCAGCTCATCATCTTCAATAAATTCAAGCGCTTGTTCAAGGGTAAAAATGATTGGCGGCGTTAAAATAATCGCATCATCGGTACCACTGGCACGCACGTTCGTCAACTGTTTTGCTTTGGTTGGATTGACTACCATGTCATCGCTACGTGAGTTTTGACCAACAATCATACCTTCATAGACTTCAGTTTGCGGTGATACAAACATACGACCACGTTCTTGAAGGTTAAATAGCGCATAGCCCAATACAGTACCATTCACCATAGAAATCAACACACCATTTTGGCGTTTTGCCACATCGCCTGTTTTGACAGGACCATAATGTGAGAAACTTGAGGTCATGATACCGGTACCTGAGGTAATGGTTAAGAACTCAGAGCGAAAACCAATCAAACCACGTGACGGTACTACCGCTTCAATACGGATACGACCTTTGCCGTCAACTTCCATATTGGTCAATTCGCCTTTACGGTAGCCCATTTGCTCCATTACCGCGCCTTGGTGCTGTTCTTCAACATCAAAAATCACATTTTCAAAGGGCTCTTGTTTCTCACCCTCGATTTCACGAACAATTACTTCTGGACGTGACACACCCAGCTCAAAACCTTCACGGCGCATATTCTCAATCAATACAGATAAGTGAAGTTCCCCACGACCTGAGACTTTAAATTTATCAGGACTGTCGGTATCTTCTACGCGAAGTGCCACGTTATGAATTAACTCACGTTCTAGGCGCTCACGAATATTGCGTGACGTCACGAATTTACCTTCTTTACCCGCGAATGGTGAGTTGTTCACTTGGAAAGTCATCGATACGGTTGGCTCATCGACACTTAGCGGTGGTAAGGCTTCTACGTTTTGTGGATCACAGATAGTATCAGAAATATTTAACGCATCGATACCCGTGATACAGACGATATCACCGGCCTGCGCCATAGGTACTTCGATACGGTCAAGACCATGGTAACCCATAATTTGTAGGATACGGCCGTTACGTTTATTACCTTCTTTATCCACAATTGTTACAGGCGTATTGGTTTTAACTGACCCACGCTGAATACGACCGATACCAATCAAACCTTTGAAGTTATCATAATCAAGGCTTGAAATCTGCATACGGAATGGACCGTCCGTATCCACCTGTGGTGGCTCAACGACATTAACGATGGTTTCAAACAATGGCTGCATATCTTCTGCAAGCTCGTCAGGCGATAACCCTGCAATACCATTCATGGCAGAGGTATAAACGATGGGAAAATCTAGCTGCTCATCTGTCGCACCCAAATTATCAAACAAATCAAACACCTGATCCATGACCCAGTCTGGACGGGCGCTTGGTTTATCAATTTTATTAATCACCACGATTGGCTTTAAGCCACGGGCAAATGCTTTTGAGGTCACAAAACGGGTTTGTGGCATAGGACCATCAACGGCATCAACTAATAACAACACACAGTCAACCATCGACATCACACGTTCAACTTCACCACCGAAGTCAGCGTGACCGGGGGTGTCGACGATGTTAATACGGTATTCAACGCCGTCTTTAGGATTGGTCCATTTGATCGCCGTATTTTTGGCTAAAATGGTAATACCACGCTCTTGCTCTAATGCGTTAGAGTCCATGACGCGTTCAACTTCTGCGGCACGCTCACCAAAAGTACCTGATTGTTGTAACAGTTTATCGACTAGAGTAGTTTTACCATGGTCAACGTGGGCAATAATCGCAATATTGCGAAGATTTTTGATTGAATCTGACATAAAAAAATAGCTCTTGAAAATTCGGCTAGGAAGGAAAATTAAAACACGCGGTAGTATAACATCTTATCGTTAAAAATAGATTAAATTTATCTAAGTTGAGTTTATAGCTGATAATAAAAATAAAAAAAGCTACCAACGAGGGTAGCTTTTTTTATTTAATAACTAATTATTGTACGTTCATGTCTTTAGTTTGAACAGTTGTGCCAGAGTTGTTACCAGTGATGATAGCATATACACGACGGTTCATTGCACGGCCTTCAGCAGTGTTGTTGTCTGCGATTGGGCGGTCATAACCGTAACCCACTGTGCTAATACGTTGTGGTGCAACACCAAATTGGTTAACTAACATTGATTTAACCGCATTTGCACGTGCTTCAGACAAACGTTGGTTGTAACGCGCAGATGGACCAGTTTTTGAAGCGTGACCTTCAATTGAAGCTGTTGAATTTGGATATTCATTCATTTTTTCAGCAACTTTTTGGATTTCTGGTTTGTACTGATCTTTGATGACAGTTTTGTCATTGTCAAAGAATACACGTAATTCCATACGTAATGAATCATCAAATGGGATTTCACGTGGGCAACCGTCAGCATCTACAACAACATTTAATGGAGTGCCTGGGCATTTGTCAACGCTATTTGGTACGCCATCTTGGTCATCATCACCATCAGTCAAAACGATTGGCTCAACGGGAGTAGGTTCAACCAATGGTGCTGCTGGTGCCAAGTGACCACCTAGAACCACGTTAAGACCTGCTAACGCTAGACCTTCCCACCAATCGTTATCGAAGTTATAGATCGCACGACCTTCACCACGTAAGCTTAATGCGTCATTGATTCGGTAGTAAGCACCAAGACCTAAGTTACCGATAGTGTCTTTAGAAGTTGCTTTGCTGCCATCATCAAATGCCATTGAGGTTTTTGATTGACCTGCACCGATTAACACATATGGCTTGAATGGGCTGTTAGTATAGCCACTAAAGGTTTCAGTACCGATAGTAAAGTTACCTGAGTATGATTTTTGTTCAAACTTATGTCCGTTAACTTTATCGCCATTGGCATACAATGCGTCAGAATCAGTTTCACCGTACTCTAATTCAAGTGCGATAGTAGGTGTCAATTCGATACCAATACCTGCACCAGTGTACAAGTCGTTACGTTGATGAGTACCTGCGAATTGCTCACCTTGTTTATCTTCAGTTTTGCTGATACCGTCTACATAATGATAACCTAGTAGTAAAGGTGTAACAGTAACGCCTGCGTTAGCGGCTACTGGCATAACAGCTGCAGCAACAACTGCTAGAGCGATTTTATTTAGCTTCATAGAATTCCTCCAAAGGATTGGCTCATTTTAAATTAAAATAACCTGACAGTTAATTCACAAAATAACACATCAAAACACATGCAATTTATGAACTTGTTAAATATAGCTTAACGCCTAAAAATTGTGTTTACAACTCTTTTTTTTACATTGCTACACAATATTACACGAACATCACAATATGTTATATTTTTATTTTTTAGTAGCTAAGCTAATCACTTTCGCCCGATACTAAAAATTCAACAACCATCATGATTCGACATTACACATCAGAACTATACACTTATCTTGAGAAGGATTTTAATACAGTCTATTTAAATTTACCATATCTTAAATTCATACTGTCACTAAATGATACATTCTAGTGACATTCATTTACTTAATGTGTGAGTGATACATTTGCCATACCACTAAAACAGTTTCGTCTAGATAATGGCTTAACATTAATAACATCGTATAGATGATTTAACATGTAAACCCATCAATCGGTTTTGAAGACTTCAGCAGGTCAGACAGTACCAGTCTTTTGGTCGCTTTTATTAGCGTTATAACCAGCTAATCCTATCTTTTATATCAATATTCGTTTGTTAATTTATCAAAACTCTCTATAATAATGAACTAAAATCGTTTATTGTGTTATTCCATCATGATCTAGCCGGTAGCTCTAATAGCATGAATGATTCGAAATCCAATGTGTTCTCAACAAAAAGACAGGGGTTTACTTTGATTGAAACAGTTGTCGTTGTGGCTGTTTTATCTATCATCGTAGCGATGGCTTCGATTACTATTACCAACAGCTTAAAGCAAATGGAAGCAAAAAGCACCGCTTCAAGTTTAATGAATTTTTTAAGCAGGGCAAAACAAGAGGCGTTGATTTATCAAAATCCAGTTGTCGCCTGTGTCGCTAGCGATAGCTTGGCTTGCGTGACAACTGGCGGTCATCAGCTGATTAGCTTTATCGATAAAAATAACAATAACAGCTATGAGGCAGCGGTAGACAAACTCAATCATCAGCTTACGTTAGACTTGTCTTGGGGTGTGCTTACGGCAAATATCTCGCTGAATAACAACTATATTATTTTTAAGCCAGAAAACGCTAGACCCATTGGTTATATGGGTAATATTCAATACTGCCCTTTAGATGGTAAGGTCGATAATCGATTAAAGGTAAGTTTTAGCAAAACAGGCATTATTAAATATAAGCCCTACTCAGTTGAACAATTTAACTGCCCCTAACAGTTAGGCTTTTGCGGTAAATGCTTTTCTCATTGCGCTCACTGCTTGGCTAAGCCCCATAAACACACTGTCTGCAATAATGGCATGACCAATGTTTAGTTCATGGATGCCACCCATATTGGCAATGGGTGCAACATTGTCACGGGTAAGACCGTGCCCCGCATTGACCAGTAAACTTGCTTTTGCTTCGTGGGCATGAGTCACGGCTGTTGTGATACGGCTGATTTCATGGCTAATTTTAACTTGGTCATGTTGCAAACAATAGTCAGCATAGGCGCCCGTGTGTAGTTCAATGGCATCTGCCCCGAGCGCAATGCTTTTATCAATTTGCGCCAACTCTGGATCAATGAATAGTGACACTTGAGTGCCGACCTGATGTAACTGTTGAATCGCACTGGCTATTTTGTGCTGATTGCCAATCACATCAAGCCCGCCTTCGGTGGTCAGTTCTTGGCGTTTTTCAGGGACGAAGCACACCCAAGCTGGCTTAACATCACAGGCTATCGCAACCATCTCGTCAGTGACCGCCATTTCAAGGTTCATACGAGTGGTTATGACTTTGGCAAGTCGATAAACATCATCATCTTGAATGTGACGACGATCTTCACGCAAATGCAGCGTGATACCATCCGCCCCTGCCTGCTCACAAATTAATGCCCCTGCCACAGGATCGGGATACGCCACGCCGCGCGCTTGACGCAGGGTAGCAATGTGGTCGATATTGACACCGAGTAAGGGTTGATTGCTGGTCATGACGTTCCCTATTTTGTCTATTATTGATACTGAGTAAGCTTATTGATATTGGGTAAGCTGCTGCCAAAGTTCTCGGCTTTGCAGGGTTTGATAATTGAGTAAATTATCTATCAAATGGCGGTGCATGGCACTGATGCTATTGACCAATTGTTTGGCTAAATCAAAATCTTGTTGCATCATTTGGTTAAAGCTAGCTTCATCTTGCAAACATTGATACCAAGTTAGCAGCTGCTCACCTGTTAATGATATGTCGGGTTTATCCAAGGGTAAAACTGGCATAAATCCTTGCTGTAGTTGGTATTGATAACGCTGCGATGAGACTATTAAATCCCCTAACGCATCTTTAGCAAAATCGAACCCATAGCCTAATTGTTCAAACAATACATTTTCAAAGCGTCTTAAATACCACTTTAGACGGGTCATATCATATGGCGATTGCGCTGGCTCAACAAACAGCGTTGCCATGTTTGCAACACACTGCTGATATGCTTGCCATATCTCAGCAAACGGCTCTTCAACAGGCAATAGTTTTTGCAAAATCTCGTTAAGATACATGCCTGCATACAGGCTTTGTCCTGTGAGGGTAATGTGATTTTGCAAAATTTGGCTTTGACTAAAGGTTTTTAGGCTGTTTTTACCATTGCCAAAAAATTGTATGGGGACAAATAGCGGTAAGTTTTTTTTACCGATACCATGTACTACCCCCCATTCTTCACTAAACAGGTAAATTAAACTACGGCTTTCACCATACGGCTTCTGGTGCAGAATATAACCTGTTAGCAGTTGATTGCGCATAGTAGCTTATTTGCCTTATTGCTTAGTAGCCCAAGCTCGTTAGCGCACGCTCATCATCTGACCAGCCTTTTTTGACTTTGACCCACAGCGTTAGCATCACTTTTTTATCAAACATTTTTTCCATGTCTTGGCGCGCTTCGATGCCGATTTGTTTGATTTTTTCGCCTTTATCACCGATGACAATCACCTTTTGACCTTGACGCTCGACAAAAATTGTGGCATCGATAAAGGTCACAGCTTTACGCCATTTGCCTGTTTTTGGGTCTTGATGCGCGGGCTCATCCTTGAAGGTGTCGATTTGTACGGTTAAATCGTAAGGAATCTCATCGCCCGATGCGCGCATCACTTTTTCACGAATGATTTCACTGGCTAAAAAACGTTCCGAACGGTCAGTAACTTGTTCTGCATCATAGATTGGCGCTGCAATCGGTAAATGCTTACCGATGACTCGTACTAGCTCATCTAAGTTATGCGCACGTAATGCAGATACGGGCACGATATCGCTAAATACTTGGGTATCATGCAGTTTTTGTAGTAGCGCAAACAGCTGAGCTTCGTCCTTAATGGTGTCGCTTTTATTAACCACTGCAATCACAGGGACACCCAAATTTTGCACTTTGGCAAACACCAGCTCATCATCTTCCACCCATTTTAGGCTATCAATCACAAACAATACCGCATCAACGTCTGCCAAAGCCGAAGTTGCTGCCTTATTCATACGCTCATTGATAGCGCGCACTTCGCGGCTATGGATACCTGGGGTGTCAACAAAAATTGCTTGTAGTTGCTCGTTGGTCAAAATTCCCATAATGCGATGGCGGGTGGTTTGGGGTTTTCGCGAGGTAATCGACAATTTTTGACCCAACACATGATTCATTAACGTTGATTTACCCACGTTTGGACGTCCGACAATGGCTACATAACCCGTGCGAAAATCCACTGCGCGCACGGGCGCTGCTTCACTTTGCCCACTGAAGAATTGACTGATAACATCCTGGTTGTTGTCCGCTGATGGATTGTCGACAGCTGGGTCAGTGGTGGTTTGTTGGGTAGCGTCTGCTTGGTTAGACATAAAGTGGGATCTCAACATTGGTTTAAAGGGTACAAATTATTGTAGAAGAGTTTTGAGCAAATTTCAGTAAGCATTTCAGCAAATTTGGGTGTTGACCGTATGGCAGGTCGGCAAATTAGCGCAGCGGCGGTAACAAATCACTGATTTTAGTCAGCATGGCTTCAGCGCAGCGCTGCTCGGCAATACGGCGACTTTCCCCTTGTGCTGTGACTAAAGCTTGGGTCGGTGCTATGGGTTTGGCGGTTTTATTGTCAAAAATAATTTCGACTTGGCAGCTGACCACAAAAATTTGATTGGGGGCATTGCCAATGGTTTCGGTCACTTCATAGCGGGGCAGCGCAAGTTGGTGTGCTTGCAACAGCTCTTGTAAACGGCTTTTGGCATCTTTTAGCACTTTTTGTTCTTTCACTTTTTCGAACAAATCTTCAAACCATGTCAGTACACAAGCTTTAACCGTATCAAAATTTTGACTATCAAGATAAATAGCGCCAATCAAGGCTTCAACGCTATCTGCCAAGATTGAGGCGCGCTGACGACCACCGCCTTTACGCTCGCCCACCCCTAAAATCAAATAATCTGACAAATTAAGCTGCTTTGCAATAATCACCAAGGTTTCTTCGCGCACAAGCGACGCACGTAAGCGACTGAGCCGACCTTCATTATAGTCAGGATAGCGCAAAAATAAGGCTTCTGCGATGATCACACCGAGCAATGCATCTCCCAAGAACTCTAATCGCTCGTAATTGTGTTCGCTATCAAATGAGCGATGCATGAGTGCCATAATGGGTAAATTCACATTATCAAACTGATAACCCATTTGATAAAACAGTGCGGTTAATTGACGCACTTGTGGCGGTAGTTTTTTGAGATTAAAGGTAGGGATAGTGATTGGTAAATTCATCTGCTTCAAATTGTTAGAAAAGTATTCGCCATTTAAATCATCACATGGCTATCACTTACTTAAGATTGGGGCTATAAGCTCAATAACTAATAACTATTGCTTGGCGACTTTGGCATCTTCTGCGCTAATGGTATCTTCAAAGCGATTGACGATATCGATGTTACCAAAAAAGTTGTTTGCTTCATCGTATTTCAATTTCACTGACATCGCACCTGGCGTATTATCCACCACTTCCACGACGTCCTCTGCCTTTTGGCTGACACCGTTGATATGCCATTGGGAATTGACATTACCTAAAAACTCTTTAACACTTTCTTTATTGTCATTGGACTTTTTGAGTTCAAAAGCCAACGATTTTTTGAGTTGGTAGTGACCGACTTGGGCAGGGATAATAGCTAAACCGATTTTGGCACACATGACGATGAGTACAATCATAATCACGATACCCGTAACGCTGGCGCCGCGCTGATGACTTGGTAGGTTCATGCCGTATTCTCCTTTTATCATCGCTCAAGATAGGTTAATGTAAGCTTTAGTTAATTAAATATTCTCAACAACAAAGGCTTTGATATCCAATTTTTTAAAGCAAGCGGTTAGTGTATTGCGCCATTGCGATTAAAAGTGGGTAAACTTAATCCACTGGCTTTGTGCGTCCACACATACACGGCTTTACCCGCTAGGTTCTCATCAGGTACAAACCCCCAAAAACGACCATCAGCACTGCGATCACGGTTATCGCCCATCACAAAATAGTGTCCTTCAGGCACTGTTAGTTGCCATTGTTGACCTTGGCTCGCCATCAATTGAGGTGAGGCTTGCTGCAAAAAGCTGGCATATTGATACCAATTCTTGTCACCCAAATAGCGCACCAAATGTTGATGATTGCTACTGGGTGATTCTTGCACGTATTTGGCAGACAATTCTTCTTGATTGCCCAGTTGTGCTGCTTGCTCAGCTGTCACAAGCTCACCGGTCTCGGTTTTACCTGGCGGATATAGCTGCGCTGTCATCTTAGGGTCGGGAGTAAAGTTTGCTGGCGTGGTCGCAATCGCTTTGCCATTGACGCTTAACTGCCCGTTGTTAAAGCTCACCGTATCCCCACCCACGCCAATCACCCGCTTGATATAATAAATTTTTGGGTTTTCAGGATAGCGAAATACCACCACATCACCATGCTGTGGCGCGCCCAAATCAAGCACCTTGGTATTCACCAGTGGCAAGCGTATACCATACGCGTATTTGTTGACCGCAATAAAGTCACCCGTATAAAGGGTGGGCACCATCGACGATGAGGGGATATTAAACGGCTCAATCAAAAACGAGCGCACTACGAGCACAATCGCTAAAATCGGGAAAAAATCATACGCCCATCGCACCGGCGCAGTCGATTTCTCCAATCCTTTGCTTTGCTTTTGCTTTAGTACCAATTTATCCAGTAGCCAAATAGCGCCCAAAATCAAGGTCGCAGGGACAAGAATCAAATTAAAATCAAAATCCATACTTGCCTCTACGACTGATTATCCACTTTTAATACCGCCAAAAACGCTTCTTGTGGAATCTCAACACGTCCCACTTGCTTCATGCGTTTTTTACCTTCTTTTTGCTTTGACAGTAGTTTTTTCTTACGTGACACGTCACCACCATAACATTTGGCAAGTACGTCTTTACGCATGGCTTTGACGGTACTACGGGCAATGATTTGGCTACCAATCGCCGCTTGAATTGCCACATCAAACATTTGGCGTGGAATTAATTCTTTCATTTTTTCAACCAGCTGATTACCGCGATAGCGCGCTTGCTCAGCATGACAAATCATCGCCAATGCATCAACTTTTTCGCCATTAATGAGTACATCTACCCGTACCAGTTTATCTGTTTCAAAGCGCTCAAAACCGTAATCAAGTGACGCAAAGCCACGTGACACTGATTTTAGACGGTCAAAAAAGTCCATGACCACTTCGCCCATCGGAATATCAAAGGTCAACTGCACTTGCTGTCCCATAAACTTCATATCAACTTGGATACCACGACGCTCGATACATAATGTCATCACGTTACCCAAATAATCGGGTGGCACCAGAATATGACAGCGCGCAATCGGCTCACGAAACTCATCAATCAGACCTGGGTCAGGCATTTTTGATGGGTTATCGATTTGGATAATCTCACCATTGCGTTTTTTGATTTCGTAAATAACGGTCGGGGCGGTAGTAATCAAATCTAAATCGTATTCACGCTCAAGACGCTCTTGGATGATTTCCATATGGAGCATCCCCAAGAAACCACAGCGAAAACCAAACCCAAGTGCATCAGAGGTATCAGGCTCAAAAAACAACGCAGCGTCATTGACTTGCAGTTTTTGTAGCGCTTCACGAAACGCCTCAAAGTCACTCGAATCAACAGGGAACATACCGGCATAGACTTGCGGCTTGACCTTTTTAAACCCTGGTATGCTATCTACATCTGGGGTTTTGGCAAGGGTAATAGTATCGCCCACAGGCGCGCCGCCAATGTCTTTGATACCGGCAATCACAAAGCCTACTTCACCGGCTTCTAAGATATTGGTCTCAAACGATTTTGGGGTAAATACCCCAATCGATGTCACAATATGCGTACCTTTGGTGGATTTGATATGGATTTTATCGTCTTTTTTGAGCGTCCCTTGACGCACACGTACCAGTGACACAACCCCAAGATAATTGTCAAACCATGAGTCAATAATTAACGCTTGCAAAGGGGCATCACGGTCGCCTTCAGGCGCGGGAATACGCTCAACAATCGCTTGTAGCAAATCATCCACGCCCACCCCTGTCTTGGCAGACACGCGCGGTGCATCCATCGCTTCAATCCCGATAATGTCTTCGATTTCTTGAATCACGCGCTCGGGATCCACTTGCGGTAAGTCAATTTTGTTGAGTACCGGTAATACTTCAAGCCCCTGCTCAATCGCGGTATAACAGTTGGCAACCGACTGCGCTTCTACGCCTTGCGCGGCATCAACCACCAGCAAAGCGCCTTCACAAGCCGCTAGTGAGCGCGACACTTCATACGAAAAATCGACGTGCCCTGGGGTATCAATAAAGTTAAATTGGTATTTGTCACCGTTTGGGTGGTTATAATACAGCGTGACAGATTGAGCTTTAATGGTAATACCGCGCTCGCGCTCAATATCCATCGAGTCAAGTACTTGCGCCTGCATTTCACGTGCTTGTAGACCACCACACATTTGGATAATGCGGTCGGCAAGCGTGGATTTACCGTGGTCAATATGGGCAATAATAGAAAAATTACGAATATGAGATAAGGCGGTCACAATTACCTACTAACAAAAAAGTATATGATTAAATTTGTAGAAAAATAGCCTTATTGTAACGTATTTTTCTACAATCACCTACTGAATTTATTGTGACAGCTTTTGGGAGGTCATAAAAAAAGATAAGCTTTGGGTGTCAATTTCTGTTGCAAACCCAAAGCCCCAAACAAAGCCCAAACCCTTCCCAAGCTAGGCTTTTTTGACGACGCTGGATTTGAGTTTCATGGCGCCAAAACCGTCAATTTTACAATCAATATCATGATCATCCGGGGCATCATGGAGCAGGCGAATGGATTTGACTTTGGTACCAACTTTAATGGGCGTGCTTGCGCCTTTGACTTTTAAGTCTTTAATAACCGTCACACTATCCCCATCTTGTAACACATTGCCGACGGCATCTTTAATAACTTGTTCGCTGGCTGCTTCGGTTTCGCCCGCTTGCCATGCCTGCTGTTCTGCTTCAAAGCCACACATCGGGCAAATCAGTAAATCACCATCTTGGTACGTATAATTTTCTTTACACTTGGGGCATGGGGGACAGGCAGGTAAACTCATAGCACGCGCTCAATTATCTTAGAAAAAATTTAACAGTCGTTAAATGATGTATTGTACGCGATAAGTCACCCCAATAATAGTAATCAGCCAGCACAGACAAACCCTCTGACAAATGACCTAGTAACAGTACTTAGTCAAGCATAAGCTAGTAAAGCATGATTGCAGTCCGAGCCCAATTGTGCAAAACTTTGATTATAGTTTTTTTAGCAAATAAAAAGAGAGCCACCATGACAGATTTTGTCGTCTTTGATATCACTGGCACCGATGCCCAAAAATTCTTGCAAGGACAATTAACCTGCAACGTCACCAAACTCAGCGACCAATACCAAGCGACCGCGATTAGTAATCTCAAAGGGCGTGTTGCGTTGGGTATTTGGATTAGAAAAATAGCGGATGACGCTTACCAAATCGTCATCAGTCAAGACTGTGCCGATGAGTTTGCCAAACATATCAAAAAATATGCGGCGTTCTCAAAACTCACCCTATCAAACCCGCGTGATATTTTTACGGTTGTTAACAATGGGTTACCTAGTTTTAGCGAGTCAGAGAATGGCACTGACACCGACGCTAACCGCAAAGCATGGCAAAAAGAAAGTATCGCTACAGGCAATTACTGGATTGTCAAAGCCACCGCAGGCTTGTGGCAACCCCAGGAGTTGCGTTTACACCAACACGGCGGCGTTGACTACGATAAAGGCTGTTATTTAGGCCAAGAAATCATTGCGCGGTTATATTTTAAGGCCAGCCCGAAAGCTTGGCTCCACCGCGTAGCAGGTACCGGTGATATACCTAACCCAGGTGAAAAAATTGGCAGTGTCGATGTGGTCAATAGCATTGCTACTGACACAGGTTTTGAAGCCTTGGTCGTCGGGCGTCCCGATGATATTGCCGCCAGTAACCTGACCATTCTTGAATTACCTCAAGCACTGCAACAACCGGTTGCGCGCCAACACTAAACACCCACCAAACTTGATTAAAATAAATGTGTTAAAATAAAAAAGGCATTTCACTGATGCCTTTTTTAACCATTTTTTTAGGTTTATCAATACCTAACCCACTTCAAACCTAAACCATTTTATAGCTAAACCTCTTTCATTTTATATTTATAGCTAAACCACTTCGCCAGCCACAAACCCACTTGCCCAAGCCCATTGGAAATTGTAGCCACCTAGCCAACCAGTAACATCGAGCACTTCTCCGATAAAATACAAATTCGGTTGTAACTGACTTTGCATGGTTTTTGAGGAGACTTTATCAGTAGCAACGCCGCCGCGTGTGACTTCAGCTGTACGATAGCCTTCAGTGCCTGATGGCGTCAAACGCCAAGCATTGAACTGCTCACCAAGCTGCGCTAACTTCTCGTCTTTGATATTGGCAAGCTCAGTCTCAGCCATGTCTTGCCACAATAAATTTTGCAAAGTAGCAATCACTTTTTTAGGTAGCGCCGGCGCGCTTATCTGGTCGTTTAGCACGGTTCTGATCAACTGTTTTGGGTGCTGTTTTTTTTGCTCGGCTAAAAATGCTGCCATATCAAAGTTTGGGAATAAATTGATAAAAATCGGCTCGCCCACCTGCCAATAATTCGATAGCTGTAACATCGCAGGCCCGGATAAACCGCGATGGGTAAATAGCACGGGCAACCTAAAACTGATGCGCTCGTTAAACGCAATGACCTCAAAACTAACCCCCGATAACGATTTAATCGCATCGCCAATTTTATCGGTAAAGGTAAAGGGTACTAGTCCTGCCGATGTTGGCACAATGGTATGCCCAAATTGCTGCGCTACTTGGTAACCAAACCCTGTCGCACCCATGGTCGGAATTGACAGTCCGCCTGTGGCGACTACCAACGAGTGACAAGTTAAGGTTTGCTCGCTACTTTTTTGATGCGCTGGTTGATGAGGCTGTTGGTTAGCTGGTTGATTGACAGTTAACACAAACCCCGTATTGTCGGGTAACGCTTGGATTTGCTGGATGGTGGTTTTTAGTTGAATAGTTACTTGGTTGGCACGGCATTGGGTCAACAGCATTTGCAAAATATCATTGGCAGAGGTATCACAAAACAGTTGCCCATGCTCACGCTCATGATAGGGAATCTGATACTGGCTAACCATGCCAATAAAATCCCAATTTAAATAGCGTGACAATGCTGATTTGCAAAAGTGCGGATTGCTACTTAAATAATGTTTGGGCTCAATGTCATAGTTGGTAAAATTACAGCGCCCACCGCCACTCATAAGAATTTTCTTGCCCGCTTTATTGGCATGATCTACCACGAGCACACGCCGTCCGCGCTTGCCCGCTGTCAATGCACAAAATAGCCCTGATGCCCCTGCTCCGATGATGATGACATCATACGCAAACGTGGACGGTGCGTTTGTTGACCCAGCGTGATTTTGAGCCGTGTCAATCTTTGGTGAAGTATTTGGTGAAGTATGTTGTTGCTGCATGATGACCGCTATTTATTACGTAAAAGACGAAAGTGGAATCCGCTTAGAATCAAGATGTTTGTCCAAGATCTGAAAAAATATCCTTAAAATATCTTGAGTAACATTGCAAAAATTGTAATTTTTTGCCAAACTAAGGAAAAGGCACTCTAGAATCAAGGATTAGATTAGATTGTATTGCATTTTCATAGTGAGCGGACGTTTATTGATGGCTCGTTTCATCGCTCTGTTGATGGCCTGTGTTACTGGCAGCTTGTCAATGTTAGCTTATCAACGTGAAAATGTTGTTTTTGAAGTTAAGCCCGCTACCTATTTGAGCCGTTTGTCAGTTCGTAGCCATTTAGAGTATTACCCCACCACCCTGTCATAACAAGGAATGTTTTATGAAGAGCTACCCTCATAGCGCTGAATTTGCCG
This sequence comes from Moraxella sp. CTOTU47579, assembly GCF_032004885.1. Taxonomy (NCBI): domain Bacteria; kingdom Pseudomonadati; phylum Pseudomonadota; class Gammaproteobacteria; order Moraxellales; family Moraxellaceae; genus Moraxella; species Moraxella sp. CTOTU47579. The sequence goes on along the minus strand of NZ_DALZOJ010000005.1, from coordinate 79,052 downwards.
CTAAAGCCAACACCACTCCCCAAAAATACGCCGAGACCTATCAAGAATCTGTGGAAAATAACGAAGCGTTTTGGGCAAAACGCGCTGAATGGGTTGATTGGATAAAAAAACCTACCAAAATCAAAAACGTCAATTATGACCTAAACAATTTTAGCATTAAATGGTTTGAAGATGGTGAGCTTAATCTATCGGTCAACTGTCTTGACCGTCATGTCGCTGAAAACCCTTACAAGCCTGCGATTATTTGGGAAGGCGATCACCCCTCACTTCATAAAATTATCTCATACAAAGAGCTACATTCGGAAGTATGCCGCCTTGGTAGTGCACTGCGTCGTAAAGGCGTCAAAAAAGGCGACCGCGTCACCATTTATTTACCGATGATTCCTGAAGCGGCGGTTGCGATGCTGGCTTGTGCGCGGATTGGTGCGGTTCACTCATTGGTATTTGGCGGGTTTTCAGCAGACAGTCTAGCCAGCCGTATCATCGATAGCCAATCAAAAATTGTCATTACCGCTGATGAATCTGTGCGTGGTGGTAAACATACGCCGCTTAAACAAAATGTGGATCGTGCGCTAGACCATGACGGCACCGAATGTGTTGAAAAGGTCATTGTGGTGTACCGTACCGGTGAATCCATCCCAATGAGCGGTCGCCGCGACATTTGGTATCACAACTTAATCGACAATGCGTCGGAAGACTGTCCACCAGAACCAATGAATGCCGAAGACCCGTTATTTTTGCTTTACACTTCAGGCTCAACTGGCAAGCCCAAAGGCGTGGTACACACCACCGGTGGTTATTTGACCTATTCGTTATCCACCTTCCGTGACGTGTTTGATATCAAAGACAATGACGTATTTTGGTGTACCGCGGATGTGGGCTGGGTCACCGGTCACACCTATGTGGTGTATGGACCGCTTGCCAACGGCACAACAACCGTGATGTTTGAAGGGGTGCCGCAGTACCCAGATTGGGCGCGTATCGGTCATATCGTTGATAAGCATGACGTTACCATCTTGTATACTGCACCAACCGCCATTCGCGCGATGATGAAAGAAGGCGATGATTACGTCCGTAAATCAAACCGTTCTAGCTTACGTCTGTTGGGCTCAGTGGGTGAACCTATCAATCCTGAAGCCTGGAACTGGTACTATAACGTGGTGGGCGAAGGTCGTTGTCCGATTGTCGATACTTGGTGGCAAACTGAAACAGGGGGTATTTTGATGACGCCAATCCCCAATACGGTTGATCTCAAACCAGGCTCCGCGATGAATCCGCTGTATGGCGTCAAGCCAGCGATTGTCGATGCCGAAGGTGCTGAATTAACGGGTGCTGCTGAAGGCAACTTAATCATCAAAGACAGTTGGCCGGGTCAAATGCGTACCATTTGGGGAGACCATAAACGCTTTTTAGAAACTTACTTTAGCACCTATCCAGGCGCTTACTTCACAGGTGATGGTGCCCTGCGCGATGAAGACGGTCATTATTGGATCACAGGTCGTGTAGATGATGTCTTAAACGTATCTGGTCACCGCCTAGGTACGGCAGAGATTGAAAGTGCGTTAGTATCGCATCCTTCCGTCGCTGAAGCAGCTATTGTGGGTATGCCGCATGAGCTTAAAGGCCAAGGCGTTGCCGCTTATGTCATCTTAAAGTCAGGCGAAGAGCCAAGCGAGATGCTCAAAGGTGAAATCAACCGTCATGTCCGTGGTGAGATTGGTCCAATCGCCAACTTAGACTCGCTATATTTGGTCGAAGCCTTACCAAAAACGCGCTCCGGTAAAATCATGCGCCGTATTCTGCGTAAACTTGCCGCGCATGAATTTGAAGGTTTGGGTGATACTTCGACCTTGGCAGAACCAGAGGTGGTTGATAACCTTATCAATGTGGTTAAAGCCGATAAACAACCTGCTTAGTGGCTTACCAAATTTAGAAAACGTCTGTAGCTACAGGCGTTTTTTTTCATCGTTTTTCATTTGTTAAATATTTTTAAAAATCCAATTCAAATTTTTAATTTTAATGATGAATTAATTAAACCCAATTGCTTACAATTTCAAGCTTAATCATGCGATAATTGGTTATGTTATAATGCCGACCAAAGGCATTTTTAATAAAACCAATATAACAAGGATAAACCGATGACTGATATGACTGCGGCCACAGCGCCATTAGATTTTAGCAAACCCATCAAATCGCGTGCTGCGGTAGCTTTCGCTGCGGGAGAACCATTACAAATCGTCGAAATCGACGTCGAGCCACCGCGTAAAGGCGAAGTACTCGTCAGAATTACCCATACGGGCGTTTGCCACACGGACGCATTCACCTTAAGTGGCGATGACCCTGAAGGGGTTTTTCCAGCGGTTTTGGGTCATGAAGGCGCAGGTATTGTGATGGCAGTCGGTGAAGGGGTAACCAGTGTACAACCTGGTGATCATGTCATTCCGCTATATACGGCTGAATGTGGTGAATGTTTATTTTGTAAAAGTGACAAAACCAACCTATGCGTCGCGGTGCGTGCTACCCAAGGTAAAGGCGTGATGCCTGATGGTACTACCCGTTTTAGCTATCAAGGTCAGCCAATTTATCACTACATGGGCTGCTCGACGTTTAGTGAATATACTGTCGTTGCTGACGTATCGCTTGCTAAAATCAATCCTGAAGCCAATCCTGAGCAAGTCTGTCTATTAGGTTGCGGCGTGACCACAGGACTAGGTGCGGTAAAAAATACCGCTAAAGTACAAGAAGGCGATAGCGTCGCGGTGTTTGGGCTTGGCGGTATTGGGCTTGCTGTTATTCAAGGCGCCAAACTTGCCAAAGCAGGTCGCATTATTGCGGTTGATACCAACCCCGACAAATTTGAGTTAGCCCGTGAGTTTGGCGCGACTGATTTTGTGAATCCAAAAGATTATGACCAACCCATTCAACAAGTGATTGTTGAGATGACAGGTTGGGGTGTGGATCACAGTTTTGAATGTATCGGTAACGTCAATGTCATGCGCTCGGCACTTGAATGCGCGCATCGCGGTTGGGGTCAAAGCGTAATTATTGGTGTCGCGGGCGCAGGTCAAGAGATTGCCACTCGTCCGTTCCAACTAGTGACAGGTCGCCGCTGGTTAGGCTCTGCATTTGGTGGGGTGAAAGGTCGCTCACAACTGCCAGGTATGGTGGAGCAAGCCATGCACGGTGATATCCAACTGGCACCTTTTGTCACCCATACCATGGGGCTTGAAGATGTTAATACCGCATTTGATTTGATGCATAAAGGTGAGTCCATTCGTTCAGTGTTGCATTACTAAACCATTACCAAACTTGGCATTACAAAGAATGGGAAATTCACCATGAAAAAAATTGAATCGCATAAATTGCACGGTGGTGACCTACAAGTGTGGCAGCATACCAGTGCTACCACACACACGGAGATGAAATTTGCCATCTATTTGCCACCCAAAGCCATCGTCAATGAAGCAACCGAAACCACTGGAACAACAGCTCAAAAATGTGCGGTGCTGTATTGGCTATCAGGGCTGACGTGTACTGAGCAAAACTTTATTCAAAAATCTGGGTTTGCTGAGTATGCCAGTCGTCACAACGTGATTGTGGTAGCACCCGATACCAGTCCTAGGGGTGTCGATATGAGCGGTAACGATGTGCCTGATGACAGCGCTTATGATTTGGGGCAAGGGGCAGGCTTTTATGTTAATGCCACTCAAGCGCCTTGGGCAACGCATTTTCAGATGTATGATTATATCGTCGATGAGTTGCCTAATCTCATCGAACAGCACTTTCCTGCCAGTGACCAGCGCAGTATTTTTGGTCACAGTATGGGTGGACATGGCGCGCTGATGATTGCCCTACGTAATCCCCAGCGCTATGCCAGCGTGTCGGCTTTTTCACCCATCGTCGCACCGTCACAAGTGCCTTGGGGACAAAAAGCCTTTAGCGCTTACTTAGGCGATGACCAAAGCACCTGGGCAAACTACGATAGCTTAGCGTGGATGAAACAGTCTGCGCATAGCAAAAAATTACCACTATTGATTGACCAAGGTAGCGGGGATGAGTTTTTGGCTGAGCAGCTCAAACCTGAGCTCTTTGCGCAAGCTGCCAAAGATGCCAATTATCCGATGACGCTGCGTATGCAGGACGGTTATGACCATAGCTACTATTTTATCAGTAGTTTTATCGCTGACCATTTTGCGCACCACGCCGCTGCCCTTCAAGCCTAATCACAGAATTTTAATCACACAATCACTTGTCAGCGCACACGGCTGACAAGTGATTGACCATTTTGCCATCGTATTACCCCCTCCGACATTTAAAATAACAACAAATTTGCGATAATGATTTTGTCCGCGATCCTATCTGATAAGGAAGATTGTCATGGTTGACAAGCGCACTGATATCACGGTAAACCCTACCCATAAAGAGCCCTATTTGCAAGGCGTTGTGTTTCGCTACAGCGTGTTTGTCATTGCCTTTGCCATCCTTGCCCTGGGGATTGTGCTGCTCAAATGGTGGCTGATAGTGATTGGTCTAATAGGCTTTGTGGTGGGCATTTATGATTTGATGCAAGTACACCATGCCGTCTTGCGTAACTATCCAATTTCGGGACATATTCGTTATCTATTGGAGGAGTTTCGACCTGAACTGCGCCAGTATTTGATTGAAGATGACCAAGCTGCTGTGCCGTTTTCGCGCCAGCAGCGTGCGCTTGCTTATCAACGTGCCAAAAACGTCAGTGATACCAACGCCTTTGGTACGTTAGAAAATCTATACCAGTCTGGCAAAGAATGGTTTTTACAATCCACCCTTAGCTATCCCCTCAAAGAAACCAATTTTCGTATTCTGGTGGGCGGTGAGCGATGTCTACAGCCCTACTCGATGTCGGTGTTTAATATCTCTGCCATGAGTTTTGGCAGCCTGTCAGCCGCGGCAATCGAAGCGCTCAATCAGGGCGCAAAACTCGGTGGATTTGCTCATGATACCGGTGAAGGTGCGATTAGTCCGTACCACAAAAAACACGGCGGCGATTTGATTTGGGAGCTAGGTACCGGGTATTTTGGATGCCGTAATCATGATGGCACGTTTAGTCCCGAAAAATTCGCTGAACGCTCACGCATTGAGCAAGTCAAAATGATTGAAATCAAGCTGTCGCAAGGGGCAAAGCCTGGTAAAGGCGGGGTATTGCCCAAGGAAAAAATCACCCCCGAAATTGCCGAAACCCGTGATGTGCCGATGGATGCAGACTGCATTTCCCCAGCGAGCCACTCAGCCTTTACCACCCCGCGTGAGATGGTGCAGTTTTGGCAACAGCTGCGTGAATTGTCAGGGGGCAAGCCGGTTGGTTTTAAGCTGTGTGTCGGGCAGCCTTGGCAGTTTATGGCGATTGTCAAAGCCATGATTGAAGCAGATAATTACCCTGATTTTATCGTGGTTGATGGTGCAGAAGGCGGTACAGGGGCTGCGCCTGTTGAGTTTATGGATAATGTTGGCATGCCCCTACTCGATGGCTTTTTGCTTGTGCACAATACACTGGTGGGTGCGGGGGTGCGTAACAAAATCAAAATCGGTGTCAGTGGTAAAATCATCTCTGCCTTTGATATCGCTCGCATGCTAGCGCTGGGTGCAGATTGGTGTAACTCCGCGCGTGGCTTTATGTTTGCGGTAGGCTGTATCCAATCGCGCGCGTGCCATACCAACAAATGCCCAACTGGAGTTGCCACCCAAGACCCCTATCGTCAACGGGCATTACATATTCCTGATAAGGCACAGCGAGTCTATAATTTTCATAAAAATACGCTTAAATCATTGGCAGCGATTGTCGGTGCGGTGGGTTTACACCACCCAAAAGATTTACAAGCGTATCATATCGCCAGACGACTGGAAAATGGGCAGATTAAGCTATTATCCAAGTTTTATTATTTTACGGAACCTGGCGTGTTACTGAATTTATCGGCGCGCTCAGATGTTTTTAACCAAATGTGGGTCATGGCAAATCCTGATAGCTTTTTGGCAAATAACGAGGCGTTAATTGCTTACAATCACGATGTGCGTCACGCCCATGACCATAACGAAAAGCGCTTTAATGAAGGCAATTATCCTGAACGTATCGACAGCTTTGATGAAACCGCAAATAGCTATTATACCTACGATGATGACCCTTCTTAATACTTTTTCCAAAAAAAACCGCTAATCGTTAGCGGTTTTTTTGTATCAGCTTAACTTATAGCTTAGTTTATTCCACCGTGACGCTTTTGGCCAAATTACGGGGTTTATCAACGTCTGTGCCTTTGGCAAGCGCAACATGGTAAGACAACAACTGTACAGGAATGGTGTGTACAATGGGCGATAACACGCCAATATGACGTGGGGTGCGAATCACGTGTACGCCTTCACTATCGGAAAAATCACTGTCAAGATCGGTAAATACAAACAACTGACCGCCACGCGCCGAGACTTCTTGCATATTGGCTTTGACTTTATCGAGTAGGCTGTCATTTGGCGCTATCACCACCACAGGCATATTTTCATCAACCAATGCCAGTGGACCGTGTTTTAACTCGCCAGCGGGATAGGCTTCTGCATGGATATAGGTGATTTCTTTGAGCTTCAATGCGCCTTCTAATGCAATCGGGTAATGAATACCACGTCCCAAAAACAGCGCGCTTGGCTTATCAGCAAATTTGCTTGACCAGCTGCTGATCTGTGGCTCAAGATTGAGCGCATATTGAATATCATTGGGCAAGCTGCGCAGCGCATTGGTGTATTCGACCAGTTTAGTGTCATCCACATAGCCACGCACACGACCGAGTGTCACCGCCAAACCAAATAAAGCCACTAACTGGGTAGTAAAGGCTTTGGTTGAAGCAACCCCAATCTCCGCACCGGCTCGGGTGTAGACTACTAACTCACTGGCACGAGGCAAGGCGGATTCCATCACGTTACAGATGGATAGACTATGTTTATGACCCAAAGCTTGTGCGTATTTTAGCGCCTCCATGGTATCTAGCGTCTCCCCTGATTGCGAGATGGTGATAATCAATCGTTTTGGATTGGCAATCACCTCACGATAACGGTATTCGCTAGCGATTTCGACATCGGTGGCAATTTTGGCAATACTTTCCAACCAATATTTGGCGGTCGATGCCGCATAATACGACGTGCCACAGGCAAGAATCTTAATACTGTCGATATCATTGAAAACGGCTTCAGCATTTTCACCAAAGTTTTCGGCGATAAACCCGGCATCCAAAAAGATTTCGGCAGTATCTGACACTGCTTTTGGCTGCTCGTAGATTTCTTTTTGCATAAAGTGACTATAAGCCCCCAGTTCAAGAGACGCTAAGGACACTTGCGAAGTAGTGGCTTTGCGGGTCGCTGGATTGCCTTGTTTGTCAATCATTTGTGCCACGCCATCTGCGGTTAACTGGGCAATATCACCATCTTCAAGATACATGATTTGACGGGTAAAGGCGACAACTGCTGAGACATCCGATGCGATAAAGGTTTCATGCTCACCTAAGCCAATGAGTAATGGACAGCCCATGCGCGCCACCACCATGTTTTGTGGCATATCGTTGGCAATCACCGCAATCGCATACGCACCATGAAATTGTTGGGTCGCCGCTTGCACCGCTTTGAATAAATCACCGCCGTTTTGTACATAGTGCTGGTGCACTGCATGGGCGATGACCTCGGTGTCGGTTTGTGACTCAAAATGATAGCCATTTTGCTGAAGGCGAGCGCGCTCGGCTTCAAAGTTTTCGATGATGCCGTTATGTACCACCGAAATCAAATCACCCGAGATATGCGGATGCGCGTTAGGCTCAGTGACGCCGCCGTGAGTTGCCCAGCGAGTGTGACCGATGCCGGTGTGACCATACACGCCACGCTCTTTGGCAGCGGCTTCCATCAAGGCAACACGCCCCACTCGGCGCACGCGTTTGAGTCCTTCATCGGTTTGCACTGCAATACCCGATGAGTCATAACCCCGATATTCTAGGCGTTTTAAGCCATCGGTTAAAAAATCTACCACATTGTCTTGCGCACGAATGGCGCCAACGATACCGCACATAACTGTTCCTTAGTATCCAGTTTTTGGTGTGAGCAATCAAATTTGACTGCTGTGAAAAACAATCCCCCCGTTTACACAGTCGTTAGATTGTTTTATTGTTGCTTAACCAAACGGCTTTATCGTATAAAGCAAGTTTATCGTATTAAGCAAGAATTTGTTAAATTTAGGCAAAAATTCAAATATCAAGATTTTTTTTCAGGACGTTGCCAACCCTCAATCGTGACTTGTTTGCCACGGGCGATAGAGAGTTTTTCGGCAGGGCAGGCTTTACTGATGGCACTACCAGCGCCAATGGTGGCACGGTCACCAATGGTTACAGGGGCAATCAGCACCGCATTTGAGCCAATTCTAACCTCATCACCGATTTCGGTTTTAAACTTATTGACGCCATCATAATTGGCAGTGATAGTGCCTGCGCCGATATTGGTCTTTTGTCCAATGGTGGCATCGCCCAAATACGCCAAATGATTGGCTTTAGCGCCGCTTGCCATTTGGGTGTTTTTAAGCTCGACAAAGTTACCGATATGCACATCTTTATCAGTGACCGCATTGGGGCGCAGACGGGCAAATGGTCCGATTTGGTTGTCTGCGCCTACTACCGCATTGTCAAATAGACTGTAAGGTTGCACCACGGTGCCACTGGCGATTTTGCTGTTTTTGATGATACAACCTGCACCGATTTTGACGTTATCACCTATCTCACAGTCACCTTCAATGATGACATTAATATCAATTTGCACATCTTTGCCAACTTTGAGCGAACCGCGTAAATCAAAACGGCTTGGGTCAATCAAATGTACGCCTTGTTGCATCAGCGCTTGGGCTTGATGCGTTTGCCAAGTACGCTCTAGATTTGCCAACTGCAGACGGTCATTCACGCCTTCGATTTCAAACTGATGGGTTGGCGACACGGTGGCAATTTCGATGCCATCATCCACCGCCATTTTGACGATATCGGTAAGATAGTATTCACCTTGGGCATTGTTATTGGTCAAGTTATTGAGATATTGATGCAAAATATCATTGGCGACACAGTACACACCGCTATTGATTTCAGTGATTTTTCTTTGCTCATCGTTGGCATCTTTTTCTTCAACAATGGCGATTACTTGGTCGTTGTCACGCACAATACGACCCAAGCCAAATGGGTTGGCTAAGTTTAGGGTTAGCATGGCAAAACGGCTGTCTGTATTTGCCAATTTCTCTAAGGTATCGACGCCAATGAGTGGCACATCCCCTGATAAAATCAAGCTTTTCCCATCCGTAGGCAACACTGGCAAAGTCATCTGCACCGCGTGACCCGTGCCCAATTGCTCAGCTTGCTCGACCCAATCAATTTGTTCATCGGCAAAGGCATCTTTGACTTGCTGACCTTCAAAACCATAGATAATAATATTTTTTTGGCTACCCAATTGTTTGGCAGTGGCGAGTACGTGATGTAGCAAAGGCTTGCCTGCCAGCGGTTGTAGCACTTTTGGCTTGCTCGATTTCATGCGAGTGCCTTTGCCTGCTGCCATGATGATGGTGGTTAAGTTGGTCATGGGAATCCCTTATTTTTTTTAAACTAATTTTAATGATACAACAGATTAAACATAAGTAACGAGCACACTCACAAAGACTATTAGCACAACCCCTGCCATCAGCCCCGCCAAAATGTCATCAATCAAAATACCAAAACCGCCGCTTACATTTTTATCCACCCATTTAATCGGAAAGGGTTTTAAAATATCAAAAAAACGAAACGCGACAAATGCAGCAAAGTATAGTAGCAGTAAACTTAACTGATGACCTTGCAATAAACCATCATCGTAGAAATGCAGCCACAAAATTGGCAAGAGTGACACCCACATGCCGACCCATTCATCCCATACGATATGCGGGTCATCGTGTACACCCATCAAATCAGAGGTTTTACCGCAGATATAACTACCGACTAGAGCGCCCACCACCGTCACCGCCAAAAACCCCCAAAAGCCAAGCCATAACATCGGAATGGCAACCACCAGTCCGCCCACCGTGCCCCACGTCCCAGCAGCGCGCTTTGGCAATCCTGAGCCTAAGCCGATACCGAGCCAATAAATCAGCTTTTCCCAAACGCTTGCGGTTGGTGGACAAGGCGGGCAAACATTGGCTTTACGGACGTCGGGTTTGTGCAGTTGAGTCATAGGAAGTTCTTTGGCTAAAAATGCTGATAGCCAGTGATTGAAAATTCAATTGGTTGGTTATTATAAGTCAGCGTCAAGCCGTTTTCTGTGACAATTTTGCCAATGGCAAAAATTTTATCCGAAAATTGTTGATTAAATTTGACAAAATTTTGCTCACTGATGGTAAAACACAGCTGATAATCATCACCGCCATTGAGCTGATGTTGCCACTTATCAGCATTTGGTAAGGCTTGTAATCGTGGATGCGTTGGAATATTGGCCAAATCAACCACCGCACCCACCTGTGATGCGGTTAGAATATGACCCAAATCCTGCCCTAGCCCGTCTGAAATATCAATCATGCTATGGGCAAACCCACGTAATTTTTGCCCGAGCTCAACTTGCGGAACAGGTAAATCGAGTGCCGGCTGTAAAGCGATTGGTTGTAAAGCAATATTGTGCGGCTCAGATTCTTCAGCGTTTAAAATCTGCTGTAAGGCAAAACTTGCTGAGCCAATCTCACCGCTGACACAGATGATATCACCGGCTTTTGCGCCCCCTCTGGTAATAGCTTGCCCAGTTGGCACAAAACCCAGTGCAGTGACAGAGATGGTTAAGGTGTTTGATTGGGTGGTATCGCCACCGATGAGCTCGACATCAAATCGGTTGCAAATGTCCGCGATGCCTTGGGTGAATGGTTTGAGCCAGTCATCCTGTGCAAGCTTAGCAGGCAAGCTAATACCCAGCAATATCGCATAGGGCGTCGCCCCCATCGCTGCTAAATCGGATAAATTGACCGCGACCGATTTATAGCCGATGGCATAAGCGGATGTTGATAAGGGAAAATGTCGACCTGCAACCAGCGTGTCAATACAGCTCACCAGTTCGCAATCGCTTGGCATGCTGCTTATCGCGCAATCATCCCCGATACCCACTTGGGTCAAAGGATTTTGGCGTGTGCAGTGTTGAAAATATTGATAAATCAAAGAAAATTCGGACATCTTAGCCATCCGTATCGAGCATAAAAGGGCGTAGCAAGTACGCCCTTTACGGTATTATTTTTCTTCTTCAGTGGTCGCTTGCGATGGCGGCTGCGGCGCATCCTCTGTTTTGGCTTTTTTGGCATCTGCCTCTACTTCAGGCATACGCGCGTCTTTGGCGATTTTATCCATCACCACATGAATCATTTTATAGCCATCTGATGAGCCAAAATGGGTATTGAGCTGAATCGCTTCATCAATCACTACTTTGTAAGGCACTTCCAAGTGCTGCTTCATCTCATACGCACCGACAAGCAGTACCGCTTGCTCAACTTTATCTAGACGTGTCCAAGGGCGATCAAGTAGGCTGTCGATATAGGCGATTAAGTCATCGCTTTGCTCAATGATTTTGCTAAGTAGCTCGTGATAATAGCCCAAATGCACCGTGTGCATGGCATTCTCACTGCGGGTATGCGCTTCAATTTCGTGCGATGGGTTGCCTGTCAACAGCCATTCATATAACCCTTGCACCACAAAACGGCGTGCTTTACGAATCGCGGTCAGGCTGGTTTTATAATTGACGGCGTTGTCTTGACTCGCCTGCTCTGGTGTAGTGTGGGTTGAATTGTCAGTCATATCGCTACCTTATTCACCAGCCATTTGTGCGTCAATTTGACCCAACACGTTAATCATCTCAAGCGCGACCATGGCTGCTTCTGAGCCTTTGTTACCTGCTTTGGTGCCGGAGCGTTCAATGGCTTGTTCGATGCTGTCTGTGGTCAAAATCGCATTAATAACAGGCACGTCATAATCCAACCCAATCGCGCCCAAACCTTTGGCAGATTCACCAGCGACAAAATCAAAGTGCGGCGTGCTACCACGAATCACCGCGCCTAAACCGATGATAGCGTCAAATTTATCGGTTTGGGCCATACGGGCAACCGCCAGTGGAATTTCCCAAGCACCCGGTACACGCACGACAGTAATATTGCTACCTGCGATACCATGACGCAGTAAGGTATCAATCGCGCCGCTGACCAAACTTTCTACCACAAAGCTGTTAAAACGTCCTACCACCATACCGATTTTGGCGTGGGCATTGGTGTGTAATTCACCGCTGATATGCTGTACTTGGGCGAGTTCGTTTTGAAGATTTGCCATGATGATTACCTTTAAATTGTAAAAATTAGAATCTGATTTTGCTAGGTATGATACCATTTTTGTTAGGTTTATTCATGTTATTTAGCATGACCCTAGGTTACTTCCATTAAAATAAAAAATCCGCCATAGCGACGGACTTTTATACAAAACAATTAAGGTTATTGGGTCAAAAAGCTTGGCAATGCTTTATGGCGTTTTTCCAATTCTTTCGCTTTTTTCTTACTGACACCACCCAATACCTCAATGGCATGACGCAGGCGCTGCAATGTCATATCCGCCCCAATCAAATACATTGAATTCATCACAGGCGTGCTTGACTTGCTACCTGCGATGGCAATAAAAAATGGTGACATAAAATCACGTAATTTAATGCCCATCTCGCCTGCCAAGCCAGACAATACCGTTTGGATATGCTCCTCCGTCCATACAGGCAGGGTTTCTAACTGCCATTGCGCAAGTTGTAGAATCTCCACGGTTTGCTCCGTGGATAGCACTTTATGCTCAAAATCCACCTCACTAATGGTTGGCAAGTTTTGGAAATAAAAGCCCGACCAATTCACCGCATCTGACAACAAGTTAATGCGTGGCTGAATGGCTTTGGCAATGGCGGTGAGTTTGTCGCTGTCATTTGCCCAATCAAGAATTTTGGTTTTTAAGGCTTCGGGTGACAGTGAACGCAACCATTCGCCATTGAGCCAAGTGAGTTTTTCCACGTCAAAAATCGGACCACCAAGCGACACCCGTTTGATGTCAAAACTGGCAATCATGTCATCCAAGGTGAATTTTTCGGCTTCATTTGGCATGGAGTAGCCCATCCGTCCCAAATAGTTGAGCAAGGCTTCTGGCAATACACCTGCATCACGGTAATAGGTGATAGACGTTGGGTTTTTGCGTTTGGATAGTTTGGATTTGTCGGGGTTTCTGAGCAGTGGCATATGACAGAGTACTGGCATATCCCAACCAAAATATTTATACAATAATTGATGTTTTGGGGCAGAGTTAATCCACTCTTCGCCACGGATGACGTGGGTAATCTGCATCAAATGGTCATCGACCACGTTTGCCAAGTGGTAGGTCGGTAGACCGTCGGTTTTAAGTAGCACTTGCATATCCACTTGTGACCAAGGAATCTCGACCTCGCCACGTAGCATATCGTCAAATTTGCAGACACCCTCGTCTGGCACACGCATACGAATGACGAATGGCTTGCCTTCGGCGGCGAGCTTGTCCGATTGTTCACGGGAAAGATTTGCATAGCGACCGTCATATTTTGGCGTCTCACCCCTCGCCATTTGTTCGGCTCGCATTTGATCTAACTCTTCGGCTGTGGCAAAACAGCGGAATGCATGACCTTTGTCTAACAGTTCTTCGGCGTATTGCTTGTAGATGTCTTTGCGTTCGCTTTGGCGGTACGGTGCATGTGGACCGCCGACGTCTGGACCTTCTGACCAGTCAAGACCGACCCAGCGCAGGGCGTCCAAAATCATTTGTTCAGATTGCGCAGTGGATCGCGTTTGGTCGGTGTCTTCAATGCGCAGGATAAAGTCGCCGCCATGCGCTTTGGCAAAGGCAAGGTTAAATAGCGCGATATAGGCGGTGCCAACGTGGGGAAAGCCTGTGGGGCTTGGGGCAATACGGGTGCGGACTTTTGACATGGATTTCTCAATTTTACAAAAATTTCAAATTAGCGGCTATTATAGCCGACTATCGAATTTTTATAAATTGAATCCTAGCGATGATAGGTGGCTGATAAAATATAAATTTGGAAGGCAACGCTAAATGCTAGATTGATTTTGGCATTTAGCGTTATTTTTGAGGACTAATTCAATTATTTATCCTTGCGATGACGAATGATTTCAATCACCATAGGCACCACAGAAAACACGATAATCGCAATCATAATCCACGAAAAATGTTCTTTGACAAAGGGTAATTGACCAAAAAAATAGCCTAGCGTGGTGAAAGATACCACCCATAATACCGCGCCAACGATGTTATAGCGAGCAAACTGGGAATAATTCATGTTACCCATCCCGCCTACAAACGGCGCGAAAGTGCGTACAATGGGAATAAAACGGGCAATAATAATGGTGCGTCCGCCGTATCTTTCATAATAATCGTGGGTTTTTTGCAAATAGCTTTGCTTAAAAATCTTGGAATTGGGATTGGAAAATAACTTTTGCCCAAAGTGTTTGCCAATCTCAAAATTGACAAAATCGCCCAATACTGCTGCCACAATCAATAAACCAATCAGCACAAAGATATTCATATCGCCCACTGCGGCAATGGTGCCTGCGGCAAACAACATCGAATCCCCTGGCAAAAATGGCAACACAACCAAACCTGTCTCGCAAAACACAATGGCAAACAAAATTGCATAAATCCAATTGCCATAGTTGTTGACCAGCTCTTGTAAATGCTCACCGATATGCAAAATAAAATTCACCAACCACATGGGCTATCCTTATAAATTTAGACAAAACAACAAAATATAACTAATCTACAGTCGTTATATGAAGGCAATATTAACCAGGCATCATTATAGCAAGAATGGGTAAAAATTTTGTGTTTTTAGGCAAAAATCATCTTGACAGCAAAATCAGTTTTCAATAAAATACGCGCACTCTTAGGCAAAGCAGTCTAAATAATTCCCAAAAATGGGGCTATAGCTCAGTTGGTAGAGCACTTGCATGGCATGCAAGGGGTCAGCGGTTCGACTCCGCTTAGCTCCACCACTATTAAGTCTGCTTAGAGCACCTCGTGCGATTGCGTCCCCATCGTCTAGAGGCCTAGGACATCGCCCTTTCACGGCGGTAACCGGGGTTCGAATCCCCGTGGGGACGCCACTAATTTTAAAAAAGCCATTGTCTGACGGACGATGGCTTTTTTGTTTTTGCTGTCTGTTTGTCGTAGGCTTTTGTGGTATATAGTGTTGCCTTGCCACATCCTAGGTTACATAGGTTACAGCATTTTGCTTTTCTCCATGCCCCACCCCACAAAATCAATTTTCCTTGCGCTCAGTTGACGCTTTGTCATCAAAATTAGCATATAATTGAGCGCGCAATTGCGTATGTGATAAATGATTTTTTGGCTATCTGCCTTTAGCTACTTGATTTAAGCTACTTGATTTAAGCTACTAAATTTTACCACTCGGGATTTTACCACTCGAGTATTGACTCGCTGATTTTAAGCTATTGGGAAACTGGGCGAAGACTATGGCAAATTTTAACACCCACATAAGCGTGGCTTTTGTCGCAAGTGGCGTCACTGGCTTGGTGATTTATAAGGCAGGGATGCTGACCGCGCCTGAATATTTGATGTGTGTGGTGGCTGGTACCATTGGTGGCTTGCTGCCCGATATTGATTTGGATCACTCGGTACCCGCGACCGTAGGATTTAATGTCATATCGCTGTTGAGCGCATTTTTTATTGTTATCTTGTGTGTCGGGCAGTTTTCGTTGGTTGCATTGGCTGTATTGTGGTTAGTATCTTATTTGTTGATGCGCTACGGTGTGTTTAATTTATATAGCAAATTGACGGTGCATCGTGGCATCGTGCACTCGATTCCCTATCTAGGGATTATGGCGATGACCCTCGTGTACGCCAGCTTTTATGGCTTTAAGCAAGGCGCTGTTATCAGTTGGTTTTTAGGGCTGTTTTTGATGTTTGGCGCCATTGTTCATCTGCTGTTAGATGAGATGTTTAGCGTCAACCTGTTAGGGCTGAGCGTCAAAAAATCTTTTGGTACCGCGTTTAAAGTGTTTAAATTCGATCAAATAGGCTGGTATTTGGGCTTATATGCCATCTTGGCTGCCCTGATTGTGTTTGCCCCGCCGTTTAAAGTATTTTGGCAGACGCTACAAGACCCGATTAGTTGGCTTATTTTAAAGAAAAATATCTTGCCTACCGCCATCAACCTACCGAACATTCATTAACATGACACATACATCACCTTGCCCGTGCGGCTCTACACTGTCTTATGCTGATTGCTGTGCGCCCCTGCATGTGGGGCAAAAAACCGCCGATACCGCAGCACAGCTAATGCGCGCTCGGTACGCAGCATTTGTGCTTCAACATATCGAATATATCGTTGCCACCACCGCGCCTTTTCAGCAGCCGTTACTCGATACCCAAGCCATTAGCGACTGGGCGCAGCAGACCGATTGGGCAGGGTTAGCAGTCATCAAACACACGCCGAAAATTGGCAAACGCCACGCTCAAGTGGAATTTAACGCATTCTTTCACTCAATCACTGGCAAGGATGCGCATCATGAACTTTCTACCTTCGTCAACATCCCCAGCGGTCGCATAAACCGTTGGTATTTTTTAGATCCGACAGTGGTCATGCCTGTCACCCAAAAGCAACCTTGCCCCTGCGGCAGTGGTGAGAAATACAAACGCTGCTGCGGACAGTTTTTGGCTTAATCGCTGCACCATTGATAACAAAAACTTTAACAACCGCTCTACAATTTTTTTGTTTTTTAAAAGGGCTTTTTTGCTAGACTAATTTTATTTGCGATTTTGCGATAAGACAACGATATTAAAGGAGAGTCCCATGCCAGCGCTACGCCAAGATATTGATCCAGACGGTTTATTAGAATACTCTGTGGTCTACACCGACCGCTCGCTCAATCACATGTCCAAAAAATTCCAAACCGTGATGAATGATTTGTCCACAAGCTTAAAAAACGTGTATAACGCCGATGCGGTGGCAATCGTGCCGGGTACAGGGAGTTACGGTATGGAAGCGGTTGCGCGCCAGCTTGCCACCGACCAAACAGTGCTCATCATCCGCAACGGTTTTTTTAGTTTTCGCTGGACGCAAATCCTTGAAAAAGGTCGTATCACGGATGACGTGACTGTCCTGACCGCACACATCGGTGACAACAGCGATTCAATTGGGCAACAACAGCAGTTTGAGCCAGTGGCAATCGAAACGGCTGTTGCTGAGATTCAATCTAAAAAACCTGCGGTGGTATTTGCCCCGCATGTCGAAACCGCGGCAGGCTTGATGCTGCCCGATGACTATATCAAACAACTTGCCGATGCGGTGCATAGTGTCGGTGGTTTACTGGTCATCGACTGTATCGCATCCGGCTGTGCATGGCTTGATATGAAAGCGTTGGGCATTGATGTGCTCATCTCTGCGCCACAAAAAGGCTGGTCAAGCACGCCATGTGCGGGGCTAGTAATGATGAATGAAACAGCCGTTGCCAAAGTAGAAGCCACCGAATCGACCAGTTTTGGGCTCGATCTCAAACAATGGCTCACTATCATGCGCGCTTATGAAAATGGCGGTCATGCGTATCATGCGACGATGCCAACCGATGGGCTGACCAAATTCCGCGATACCGTCAAAGAAGCCGAAGCGATTGGACTTGATAAACTCAAAAGCGCCCAATTTGAATTGGGTCAAAAAGTGCTCTCTGTCCTCAATCAACACAATATCATCAGCGTCGCAGCTGAAGGCTACCAAGCGCCGGGTGTGATTGTGGTTTATACTGAGCGTGATGATATGCACAAAGGTGCAGCATTTGCCGCCCAAGGCTTACAAATTGCAGGCGGCGTCCCACTGAAAGTTGGCGAACCTGACAGCTTTAAAACATTCCGTTTAGGTCTGTTTGGTCTGGATAAGTTGACGGATATTGACGGTACCGTCAGCCGTTTTAAGCAAGCGCTTGAGAAAGTATTAGCTTAATTATCAGCGTACGTGTGAGTGCATTTATTAGCATAACCACGGTTTATTTTAAAAGCTCTGTGAAACAGGGCTTTTTTTATCTCTTAACACTCACTCATACAGCCTTTTTGCCATGCGAAAGGTATTGCAATGGGCTTCCACCACATCGTCGATGTTTTCTGAGTAACCGCCACCCATCACCACCGCCACTGGGATCCGATGGGCTTTGGCTTGGCTAAATACAAACGCATCGCGCTTGGCGCAGCCGTCACGGGTGAGCGCAAGTTTACCGAGCTTATCGGTGGCGAGCACATCCACAGCAGACTGGTAAAACAGCATATCGGGTTTCACTTTTGCAATAAGTCTGGGCAGCGTCTCCATTAATATGGCTAAATACGCGTCATCCCCTGTCTCGTTTGGCAAATCAATATCCAAATCAGATGCTTGCTTGCGAAACGGATAGTTTTTTGCGCCATGCATGCTAAAGGTAAATACCCGAGGTTCATTTGCCATCAAATGCGCTGTACCGTTCCCTTGATGGACGTCCAAATCCACGGTCAGAATTTGGGTCGCCTGTCCACGTGCCAACAATAAATTACTCGCCACCGCCACATCATTAAACACGCAAAACCCTTCCCCATGATCGGCAAACGCATGGTGGGTACCGCCTGCGATATTGAGCGCGACACCGAATTGTTTGGCGAATAACGCACATTCATAAGTGCCGTGGGCAATCACGCGTTCCCGCTCAACGAGCCTTGGCGTCATCTCAAAGCCGATGGCGCGCGCGTCTTTGGCAGGCAATGTTTGCTGTTTTAGATGCTGCCAGTACCTTTGTGTATGTGTGGTGAGAATTTCGTCTTCGCTCAATCGCTGCGGGGCAAAAAAATTGGCTTGGGTCAATGTACCCTCCGCCAATAACCGCGCCGCAATCATTGGATATTTTTGCATAGGGAAACGATGGCGTTCGGGGACGTCATATTTAAAAATATCAGAATAAGCGACTTTTATCATATTATAAGCTCGCCCCTACTTTGCGGGCGATGGCAATGCCTTCTTCAATGGTTAAGCAGATCGGATTATCAGGGGTATCTTTAAATAAAATATCGCCATCCCGAAACATCAAACATTCATCCACATACAGCTGTTGCCAGTGTTCGTTATAAGTCAAAGGAATGGTAGTAATCAAGGTCACTTTATCGGTCTGCGAAGTCACTTCACTAAAATCAATCGCCAGCTCACTGTCAGCGAGTTTCGCCTCACCAAATGGCGCTTTACGGGTGATAAAAAACAGCAAGCTCCCTGCATAGGCCAACTGCCAATCACCATTGCTAATGAGACAATTAAACAAGCCCAGCGCCGATAACTCACGACAAATCGTGGTCAAAAACTGGAATAACACCTCGTCACTGGGCGGCTCACTAAATTGTGATTTGAGGCGATTGAGCAGATAACAAAATGCCATCTCCGAATCGGTTGTACCTACAGGCTGATAGTGGGTGGGCACAGGGCTGAGCTGGTCAATAAAATCCATCTGCAATTGCCCATTATGCGCAAATGCCCATTCCTCGCCCCATACCTCACGGACAAATGGGTGGGTATTAGCCAAGCAATTTGTGCCTTGCGTGGCTTTTCGAATATGGCTAATTACATTCATCGCCTTAATCGGATAACTGTTGACTAAATCCGCCACCGGTGAGCAGAAACTTGGCTTGTCATCGTGAAATTGACGTACCCCAGCTTTACGATTACCCTGTGATGGGTCGGGATTTTTTTCAAAAAACACAATACCAAACCCATCGGTATGGATATCGGTCTGCCCGCCTCGCTGACGAAACCCCGCAAAGCTAAAATGAATATCGGTGGGTGTGTTACAATTCATTCCTAATAATTGGCACATTAAAATTCACTTTTTGTAATATTTGGTTTAGTTCCTTGAACTATTTCATAGCAAATGCTATCATAACGATGTAGTCTGACCTAAAGCTAGACTTTACAGTAGGACTCATCGGTTCAGCGAAAGCTGAACCTTTCTTTTTTAGCGAATAACAATTCCTAGTAAATCTTTCTTACTTGCCTGTTTAAATAATACTGGTTGCAAGCGGTCAAGGTAATTTTTACCACCTTTTCTTTTAATATACTGATTTGGTTGAAACTTTTGACTGAGAAAATATGCATTAACATCTGCTAACTGAATAAAATAAGAATGTGCAGAATCTTTATGAATTGCGTCTTCAATAATTAGTTTAGTTGGTAAGATACGATAACCAGCACCTAGATTAAAGCTGTTAGGAACGGGATTATAACGCCGCATTTTTCGGGTGAGATTTCTTAGCTTGACTTCATCAGTTTTATCAACAAATAACATGGCAGTATCTTGAATATTCGTTGAACCAATAAAATTTCGATACTGCAATGTATTTTCAATACGTTGAATTAAAGTTTGCCATGCCAAATTAAAAATGTCACTGCCTATTTGTTTATTCTTTTTATTTACCACTACATTGATGATTTGATAGTTTGATAAATTTGCTTGAAAATCAATTACATCTCTCAATAATCTTAAACGCATGGATTTGGCGATTCGTTGGAACTCAGCAGGTTTGTGAATAAAATGTGAGCAATGAATCTCTTCACGTAATTTGAACCCGTATTTTTCTCTCAGAAACCGCCTAAAGTCAATGATTGAATTCAAGGTTTGGTCCCACTTACTTTCATGAATAATGATTGCACTCAAGCAAAAATAATTAGAAGGGCTATTTTGTAATCCTATATCACCACTTTCATCAACATAAACAATATACATTTGTTATTTTCTCGCCCAATGGTATGCCGCCAAGCGTTTCATCAAATCAGGATTTTTCACCATAATATTATCGCCCGTACGACCTTGCTGACGGTTATAATAAATCACATTCAAACGCAGCAGCCAAAACGTCACGCCCGCCATGGCAAGCATAATCGGCAATGCCTCTTTCTCATCATCGCTCAAAGCGCGTTTGCTCTCGTACCCTTGTAAAAACGCTTGCATTTTGGCGTCATCAAAATTCACCGCTTCGCCATCATTGGCGTTACCCCAAGTGGTGCAAAAATCATTAATGGTAATCGCCACATCCATCACAAAATGTTCAACACTGACTTCGGTAAAATCAAGCAAACCTGTGAGTGTTGGCTGGGTTTCATCACTAAAATCCCACAGCGTGTTATCGGCAAACATATCTAGATGACATAAACCTGTTGGCAAATTTTTGCTCGCTACAGTTTCGTAGGCTTGCCAAATATCATTCATCAGTTTGGCTTCATCGCTTGGCATAAACTTGGTTTCACGGTCACGCACCAGATGCCAAGGATATAACTCAACGCCATAGTTTTGAGCAGGGGTCAAGGTTTGCAAGGTTTGATGAAGAACGGCTAAAGCCTCGCCCATTTGACGACACATATCAGGTGTGGTTGCTTTCGGGTGACCGCCCGAGAGTTTTGGTGACACTACAATGGCTTTGTTGTCAAAATACAGCAAAAACTCGCCGTTTTTGGCGGCTAGCGGTGCGGCTACGGGTAGCTGGTCTTTTAAGCGGTTTAGGATAATCGCCATTTTTTGAATTTCATGCGGTTTGCGTTCTTCAAACAAGGTAAATACATAAGACGGCTCGCCGGCTTCGTCCGTGGTTGTTTCAATAAACCAATTACTGTTTTTGATACCCTGTGTGATAGGTATGGCTTTGGCAAAATCCACGCCAAATTGTTGGCAAAAATCACTGAATTGTTGGTCAGTCAACTGGGTATATACAGACATAAGGCATCCTTGAAGCGCAGCACACCGATAAAACTGCGGTAATGGCAAAGTAAATTTGATAAACTTACGGCTATTATAGAAGGAAATCGAATATGTTAGCAAAACGAATTATCCCTTGCCTTGATGTTGACAATGGTCGGGTGGTCAAAGGTGTGCAATTTGTCGACATCAAAGACGCGGGCGACCCTGTTGAAGTGGCGCAGCGCTACAACGAACAGGGCGCGGATGAAATCACTTTTTTGGACATCACCGCTACCCATCATGGACGCGACACCACTTATCACACAGTAGAACGCATGGCAGAAACCGTATTTGTACCGCTGACCGTGGGCGGTGGGGTGCGTAAAGTCGATGACATTCGTCACTTGCTAAACGCGGGCGCGGATAAAGTATCAATTAATTCGGCGGCAATTTTTAACCCTGAATTTGTCGGTGAAGCGGCAGCACGTTTTGGCAGTCAGTGTATCGTAGTAGCGATTGATGCCAAAAAAGTGGGTGACAATCAATGGGAAATCTTTACCCATGGGGGACGCAAAGCGACTGGCATTGATGCGGTGGCATGGGCGGTAAAAATGGCAGGTTTTGGGGCGGGTGAACTGCTTGTGACCTCGATGGACTCAGATGGTACCAAAAACGGCTATGATATCGCCTTGATGAAGCGCATTACCGATAGCGTAAATGTGCCAGTGATTGCCTCGGGTGGCGTCGGTAATTTGCAACACTTGGCAGATGGGGTGCTGCAAGGTGGTGTTGATGCGGTACTAGCGGCGAGTATTTTCCATTTTGGCGAATATACCGTGGGGGAAGCCAAGCAGTTTATGGCACAGCAAGGCATTGAAATGCGTTTGTAACGGTGCGCCTTGTGAGAACGATAGCCGTTGGTAATAACTAAAAGCGCACAACAAAAAATAGCCCAAACTAGCCAAAACTGCTATGATATTGGCATTTTCGATAATGACTAAATTGCCATGTTTCCACTAATTTTAACTCACCCGCAATGGGATCCTGTCGCTCTGCATTTGGGACCTATCCAAGCCCACTGGTACGGGCTGATGTATTTACTGGCTTTTGCTGCCGCTTATGCGTTGGCTTGGTATCGCACTAAATCACGCCCAGACTGGAATGCCGACATGGTCGCTGACTTGGTATTTTATGGGGCGATGGGCGTGATTCTAGGCGGTCGTATCGGCTATGTGCTGTTTTATCAATTAAGCGAATTTTTAGCCAATCCGATGTATTTGTTCAAAATCAACCAAGGCGGTATGTCGTTTCATGGGGGATTTTTGGGTGTTGCCATCGCAATGCTATTTTTTGCCCGCAAATATAAAAAGAACATTTGGAATGTGCTAGATTTTATTATTCCCTGCGTGCCAACCGGACTACTGTTTGGGCGTATTGGCAATTTTATCAATGGCGAATTGTGGGGTCGGGTGTCTGACGGTGGTTACAACTGGCTGATGCTGTTCCCGCAAGCGGTCAATGAAGACAATGAACTGCTCAAACAAAGCCCTGCCCTGCAAAGCCTTGCGCAAACCTTTATGATTGATGGCAACAATTATTTGTTACTTCCCCGCCATCCGTCACAGTTGTATCAGGCTTTTACCGAAGGCGTGGTACTGTTTGTTTTGGTTTGGTGGTTTGCCAGTCGGCCGCGTCCGCGTATGGCGATTAGTGGCTTGTTTGTGATGGGCTACGGTATTGCACGTTTTATTACCGAATTCTTCCGCCAACCTGATGCTGACCAAGGTTTTATTTTATTAGGGTGGATGACAAAAGGGCAAATCTTAAGCCTACCGATGATTATCGGTGGTTTGGTTTTATTGATTTGGGCGTATAAAAACCAAATCTATGATTGGGGCAGTCAAAAGAATGTGGACTAACAAAGAAAACTAACCAAGGAACTCATCACCCATGATTACGTCAAAGAACGAACAAGCCTATTTGGATTTACTTAAACTGGTGCTAGCCAACGGCATACAAAAAGGCGACCGTACGGGTACGGGTACCATCAGCTATTTTGGCGCGCAGATGCGGTTTGATTTGAATGAGGGTTTTCCACTACTGACCACCAAAAAAATCCATACCAAAAGCGTGATTTATGAGCTGCTTTGGTTTTTAAAAGGCGATACCCACGTCCAATACTTGCAGGACAATGGTGTACGCATTTGGAATGAATGGGCAACCGCCGAGCAAACTGCCCGTTTTGGCAAGCCTGAAGGCGAACTTGGCGCGGTATACGGACACCAGTGGCGCAACTTCGGGGCAAGCAAAAAAGCGGACGGCAGCTACCATTCAGACGGTTTTGACCAAATCAGTTGGGTGGTCAATGAAATCAAAAACAACCCAAACTCGCGCCGTTTGATTGTCTCTGGCTGGAATCCTTTGGAGGCCAACGAAGTGGCCTTGCCCCCTTGTCATACCCTGTTTCAGTTTTTTGTCGCCGATGGCAAATTATCTTGTCAGTTGTACCAACGCTCGGCGGATTTGTTTTTGGGTGTACCTTTTAACATTGCCAGCTATGCCTTGCTTACCCACATGATAGCCCATGTGACCGGGCTTGGCGTCGGTGAGTTTGTGTGGACGGGCGGTGATTGTCATATCTATAACAACCATCTACAGCAAGTGCATGAGCAGCTTAGCCGCGAGCCGTTTGCCCTACCAAAACTTTGGCTCAACCCTGAAGTTACTGACATTTTTGCGTTTGATTTTAACGATATAAAAATTGAAAACTATCAAAGCCATGCCACAATTAAGGCTGAAGTCTCTGTATAAGCTTGCAGCCCAATGCCAAAACTCACAGCAATAAGGATAAATCATGAGTTATTCTAATGTGGAAGTCGCCCAAATCGTGGCGATGAGCCAAAACCGCGCCATTGGCAAAGACAATCAATTGCCTTGGCATATCTCTGAGGACTTGAAACATTTTAAAAAACATACCAATGGCGGTATCGTGATTATGGGTCGCAAGACCTTTGAATCCATGGGCGCAAAACCCTTGCCCAACCGTACCAATTTTGTGATTACCACCAATTTGGACTACCAAGTAGATGATGATGCCGTCATTGTGATGCACAACCTAGATGAAGCACTGACCCAAGCCTCGTCGCTCGCCCATGGTAAAGGTTTGCAAACGATTTGGGTAATTGGTGGCGAAAAAGTCTTCCAACAAGCCCTACTGTTTAGTGATCGCTTAGAAATCACCCATGTCGATACTGTGATTGACAATGCAGCGGCGTTTTATCCAGAGATTACCAGTGATTTTGTCAAAACATCAGAAAGTGAAAAATTCACGGATGAGCAAAGCGCGTTAAGCTATCAGTTTGTCACTTACCAAAAAGCTTAAGTTTGACAATGGCGACTTAGCGCACAAAAAAAACCACGTTATCTAACGTGGTTTTTTTATGTAGCTGTGGTTTTTTATGTAGGTATCAATGTCTTATTTTGACTGTTCTTGCGATTTTACCGCTGAGGCAACAGGTGGTGCGATATTTGGGGTGTCACCTGTTTTGGCTTTAATCTCTGCTTTGGCTTCAGCCGTTGAGGCATTACGCGCTTCAATGGTCGATGTTTTTGCAGTAGCCGTTGGTGCAGAAGATGGCGTCATAGAAGCATTGTCTGGGCTGGCAACCGTGGCGTTTGGACCTGTTGCGGTGTCTGCATTGGCAGTGGCGGTGGTGGTTTCACCTGCCGCAGGTGAGGTTGCCGCAGGCGTCGAACCCGCTGGTTTGGCAGCGGCGGCAGCAGATGCGGCGGCTTTGGCTTCCACTTCAGCATTGAGTTTTGCAACGTCAACGTGGTTACCAGCAGGGCGAACAATTGCTGAAATAAGGATTAATAAAACCACGCCTAGAAACGCTAAAACGCCAATTAAAGAATAACTAAGTTCTTTTTTGACATTGTTTTCCACGACTTCATGATGAGCCATCGTAAACCTCACTGTAAATCATTGGGGCAAGAGTTGTTGAATCTAAATGAATTCAAATCTAATTTATAACTATTATACGGAACTTTGTAACCATTATATACTAAATTTTTGCAATTGGTGACAAAACCTTACTGCATTTAAGGTTTTTAACGTGTTTTACGAACCAGCCAACTAATCAGTAGCAAGAGCGCTGCCAGTGCCAAGATAGGATAACTACCCCAGCGCATAAATGGCGTATTACCAACGCGCGATTGGATCTCACCCCGTAGCACCGTGCGTTCAAAGGCTGGCGCTTTGGCAACAATATTGCCTTTATCATTGATGATTGCGGTCACGCCTGTATTGGTCGCGCGCATAAACCAGCGGCCGGTTTCAATCGAGCGCATTTGCACCATTTGTAGATGCTGTAGTGGACCTGCCGATGTGCCAAACCAAGCATCATTGGATACGGTCAATAAAAAGTCGGTATTTTTGGCATTGCGGCGGGTGGTATCAGGATAGGCAACTTCATAACAAATCGCCACGCCAACTGGGTGGTTTTTGACTTGCAAGGGTGCTTGGTGCGCAGACCCACTGCGAAAACTCATGGTGCCACTCATCAAGTTTGGCAATGCCCAATCTAACATACCTTCAAACGGGATATATTCGCCCACGGGTACCAAATTTTGTTTCTTGTATAAGCCTTTGGCATCGGCGCCCAAAGCAATCACACTGTTGTAAAATGGCTCGTATTTATCAACTTTTGGGTCGTATTTATTGACATCGACATACGGAATACCGGTGAGCCATGCGCTATTGCTTTCGCGGGCTTGGGCAGCAATTTGGCTGATAAAGGGCATGGCGTCGGTCTGAAACATCGGAATTGACGACTCTGGCCATAAGATAATGTCCTGCCCCCATTCTGTTTTACTTAAGCCTGCATAGATACCCAGCGTTTGGATTTGGTACTCTTGCAGCCATTTTAAGTCCTGCGGAATATTGCCTTGCACTAACGAAACTTTTAGATTTGGTGTGCCTTTGGGGGTCGTCCATTGCGGGGCAATAAGCCACAGCGCAACGCTTGCCAGTAACATCACAGACGATGGAATTAAAAAACGGTATTTTTTTCGCGCCGCTTCCACCAGACTTGCTGAGACGAACACGGATACAAAGCTCAGCGCCAACACCCCAAAAATTGGGGCAAGGCTCGTCAGCCAAGGTTGCGCTGTATAAGCATAGCCCACGAATAGCCAAGGAAAACCTGTAAATAGCCAGGTTTTTAACCACTCTTGTACCACCCATAATGACGCAAAGCTTAGCGGCTGTTTTGCCACAAAGCGATTAAAAATGACTGCCAAGGCGCCATGAAACAATCCCATCCCCAAGCCAACAAAGCCAATCATCAGCAAAGCTAATAAGGTAGGGGTATCGCCGTAGGTATGAATCGAGGTAAACAACCAAAACGCGCCCACGCTCCACAATCCCATGCCATACATTTCACCGAGCCAAAACGCCCGCCAATTTGACATGGAGGGCAATAACAGCCAATACAGCACCAGTGGCGACAACAGTGCCACTATCCAAAAATTGTAAGGCGCTAACGCAAAGACAAATGCCGCACCCGCAAGCCAAGCCAGCACCAGTTTGGGTAACAGGGGCTGTTTGGTATTTGCAGATTTGGCACTATCGTGATGAGATTGTACAGAAAGTTGCTTTTTTAGGGACTGGGTAGTAAGACGCATTGGCGAGTATTGCCTTTAGGGTTAAACGGTTTTGCAAACATAAGTAATTGGACTAATCGTCGAGCTGATTATACCCTTTAACCAGTTCAATTTCTTGGATAAATCGACCATCTGCTGACAATACCGTCAAACGACAATCGTCAATAAAGACCGTTTGACCCAACACCTCATTGACTTCGCCAAGCTCTTGCATGACCAGTCCGCCCATACTGGTGACATCCTCACTATCAAAATGGGTACCTAGCTGTTCATTACAGTCTGAGACTGAGGTGATGGATTGCACAATCCATGTATCAGGCTGGTTGGGTACAGGCACTATATGATTGATATCGGTATCTTCTTCGATGTCGTCATGCTCATCAATGATATCACCGACAATTTCTTCGAGTAAGTCTTCCATCGTCACCACGCCTGCTGTCACCCCAAACTCATCAATGACGATTGCCATATGAATTTGGTTTTTTTGAAATAGACGCAGCAGGTTGTCAGAGCGCGCAGTTTCACTGATATAAATTGGCTGACGTACAATCGCTTCAAGATTAAAATGGTCAATATTTTGACCTTGCGCCTTGGCGACCAAAAATGGAATCAAATCTTTGGCAAGTAAGATACCCATCACCGTGTCTTTGTTGTCATCGGTAAATACAGGATAACGCGAGTGGGCGGTTTCCATATAGAGCGACATGATGTCTTGCAAGTTTTGGTGCTGGGTGATGCCTGCAACGTGGCTGACAGGGGTCATGATTTCTCGCACTTGAATGGCGGGTAAATCTAAGACACCCTCTAACATATCGACGGTGTCGGGCGCCAAAAATCGACGCGAATCATGTACCAATTTGACTAGTTCATCACGGGTTTCAGGGGCGGTGGATAGCCAGCGTTTCAGACCGCGTGACCAGCTACTGCTTTGCTGTTTGTTTGACAGGTGTGAACTCGAATTGTCGTCTGACATAGCCGACGAGACCCTCATATGGCGAAAGATTTTTTTACCTTACCTTAACCCCATGATGATTGCAATGGTATTTTTCTTAATTTTATTGTATTTTTTGGCTGATTTTACTCACCCATCAGCTTGCTCGGTGCTAGTAAAGTCTCGAATAACCAAGCGCTATTGGCGAATCCAATGAATCACCCGTTCTTCCTGCTCTAGCTCAGAAACTTCTGTTTCAGACTGACAGCGTCCCGCCACGCTGATATTTTTTTGGCGCATCATGGCTTGTGTCACGGCAGCATCTTGAGTGAGGAGTAAATGCCAGCTTGGCAGTTGTTGCCCGTAGTACAAGCGCTTGTAGGCGCAGCTTGCCGGTAGCCAGTACATCTCGCCAATGTTATCGATGGTTAGGCTGATGCAATCGGGCACATAGTCGCGCCTTGTTGGGTAATGCTGGCAAGCCCCTGTGGCACAATCAAGCAGTCGACAGGCGACATCACTGTATTCAACTTCATCGGTGTCATCGTCTTTAAATTTAATCAAACAACACGCCCCACAGCCATCGCACAAGGCTTCCCATTCAGCTTGGGTCAATTGTTCTAACGAAAATCGCTCCCAAAATTGCGGGCGTAAGGTAACAGATTGGCTCATTATGTTTCCAACTTTCGGCTTGTATAAAACAGTGACAGTATTATAACGGAAAATACGATGATTTCAGTATACAGTAGTGCCTATATTAACCGTTGCACTGACTTGCCACGCTCTCATTAGCGTATGAATCCAGCGTTTTTATAACGCCAGTGTCTTATAACAATAGCAACCAATCATATATTTACCATAACATAAGGATCCATGATGCCAATTCAAATTTTACAACTCGAATCTACCACCACCGATGGCGTGGAGCTCAAAAGCTATGTCTGTCTACCAGAATCAGCGAGCCACGACAATCCTGCCCCAGCGATTTTGGTGGCGCCTGAATGGTGGGGCGTGGTTGAGCACCCACAAAAAGTCACTGAGCGTTTAGCCGAAGCGGGTTTTGCTGCCGTCGCCATGGATGTGTATGGCGAAGGTAAACTGACC
Organism: Moraxella sp. CTOTU47579; assembly: GCF_032004885.1. Taxonomy (NCBI): domain Bacteria; kingdom Pseudomonadati; phylum Pseudomonadota; class Gammaproteobacteria; order Moraxellales; family Moraxellaceae; genus Moraxella; species Moraxella sp. CTOTU47579. The sequence goes on along the minus strand of NZ_DALZOJ010000005.1, from coordinate 49,566 downwards.
ACAGATGCCGCCCAAGCCAATGAATGGATGAGCCAAATGCTCGCCGACCAAGACATGTTGATGGCGCGCTGTAAACTCATTATGGATGACTTTACTGACCTTGAAGCTGTTGACACAAACCGTCTTGGCGCAATTGGTTTTTGCTTTGGCGGCAAAATCGCCCTAGACATGGCGCGTGAAGGTTTCCCGCTCAAAGCAGTGGCGACTTTCCACGGCAACCCTGCCCCAAAACAACCGGCACAAAAAGGCAAATTCACCGCCAAAGTGTTGGTGGCACATGGTGAAGCCGATAGCATGGTGTCAATGGATGCCATTGAAGGGCTAAAAAAAGAGTTGGACAACGCCGATGTAGAGTACACAGTCGATGTGTACGAAGGTGCCAAACACGGCTTTACCAATCCTAATGCTGACAAACGCGCCGAAGAAAATGGCGTGGACTTGGGCTATGATGCGGATGCCGCAAAAGCCAGCTGGGATAAAATGATTGCGTTTATGCGGGACAATCTTGTATAACATACAGTTGCATCCTAACAGCAAAAGCAATATCTGTGACGATATTGCTTTTTTTATGTCTATGTCCCAGTTTGAGTGCAGCTTTGTTAAGTCTGTTGTCAGTCACTATTGAATACTAACCAGAAAGTCTTATATAGCTATCACGATAGTAACCCGATGGTGAATTTTGAACGCACATCCGAATACCAGCCACTCAACGATGCCAAGTCCCAATCAGCACTTAAGCCACAATTATACCCAAGCGCATACCGAAGCGCATACCAAAGCGCAGCTTGATAGTTTTGCACCGCGTATTTTGACTTGGTTTGACCATAGCGGGCGTCATGATTTGCCGTGGCAGCAGCATCAGCTTGACACGCCAGACCCCTATCCGGTGTGGTTATCTGAAATCATGCTACAGCAGACCCAAGTGGCGACGGTAATTCCTTATTTTGAGCGATTTATGGCAAGTTTTCCCACCGTGCAGGATTTGGCAAACGCATCTTGGGAGCAAGTCGCTGAGCACTGGGCAGGACTGGGTTACTATGCGCGTGCGCGCAACCTGCATAAAGGTGCCAAGCAGCTGGTGGATATCATCGAGCAAACTGGTAAATTTCCGCAAACGGTTGCCCACTGGGAGCAGATTTCAGGGGTGGGGCAATCTACGGCAGGCGCGATTGTGGCGATGGGTGTCAGAGCTGACCAATATGGCGGTGACAGGGGGGTGATTTGCGATGGTAATGTCAAACGTGTGCTGACCCGCTGGGCAGGTATTGACGGCGATATCACCAAAACTGCCACAACCAAAGCGCTTTGGCAACTTGCCGAGCGCCTAACACCGACCCGTGATAGCGGGCACTACGCCCAAGCGATGATGGATATGGGGGCGACGCTATGCACCAAAGCCAAACCTGCCTGCCTACTGTGTCCAGTGCAAGCCGACTGCGTGGCAAATGCCCAAGGTAAGCAAAGTTTTTATCCGGTAAAAAGTAAAAAATCGCCCAATCCGTCTAAGTTTTCGCTAGCGTTAAAGCTGGTTTGCGATGACAAAACCTTGTGGCTACAACGTCCTGACACTGGGATTTGGGGCGGACTGTGGTGTTTACCATTGGCCTTTGTCAAAAAACAACCGGGGGCAAAAAATACAGGCGCGCCGCTACTGGCAACCTGGCAGCAAGAGGCGACGTTTGAAGCAGAATATAACACCGCTGAGCAGATTATCTTCGAGTTCTTACAAGCTGAGCAGCTGCTAAATATCCAGCAGGTTAATTTAGATAGCACTGATACTGTCAAACATAGCCTTACCCATTTTCATTGGTTTTTGACCCCGCTCACCATGACGCTGACGATAGAGCAGGGTATGCGGCTAACTCAAACACTGCAACAAGCGCTGCAAACGCTGTCATGGGTAGAAGATTCAGCGCAAAACAGCTTAGCAAAACCGAAAGCCATGCAACTATTGGTGAGTAGTTAAAGCTTGTAGAATCGTCGCAGGTAGTAAGTCGGGGATGATAGTTATGTTAAGATTGGCCTGCCGTAATAACATTTGCTGTGCAATACGCGACTGCAATACCAAATAATAACAGCTGGCAGCCATTTCAGTGCCTAATGTTAGTTGTTGCCAGTTTTGCCAGGCGGTCAAACTTGAGATGAGTACAACGATGGGTTGGTTGTGGCTCTGATGTTGCTGCCAAACCGCGAATGCTTGGGTGGTTGTGCTTGGTAAAACCCGTTGGTACAAGTTTAGCAAATGCACTTGCACACCTTTTGCCGCCAATGTATCTGCCAATAATTCTCGCCCGCCGATGCCGCGCCATACCTGCAAATAATCGCCTTTACCAAGCGCTTGGATTACCGGCAAATTCAATAGCCCTTCATTGTTTTGAGTACGTTTTTCACCGGGAAAAGTAACCGTAGGCGCTGGCAACTCTGTGATCTGCTGCCAAGTCTGTTTAAAGCAATTTGCGGTTTTGTCACCCACCGCAACCCATGTAATCTTTTTGGACAATTCCGTTAGCTTGACCGAGGTGGCAAGCCTTGCTAAGCCATACTTTACTGCCGCTTCACTGACTAGCACCACCACTTGATAACGGTCAATCGATTGTAAAACTGCCCGCTCTGCGACTGTTAGCGGCTTTTCTACCAACGTCAACAGCGGCAGCTCAATCACTGCAACACCATGCTGGCGCAAAAATAGGCTTAGCGCTTTGGCTCGCTGATCGGGTCTGGTATTGATAAATTGCATCGCTATGCGTATCGTTCAATATCAGCGGTCTTGATAAATCTGCGCCAAGATTTTGTCTGCACCCTGTGCAATGAGCGCTTCAGCCACCACCACGCCCACGGCTTCGGCAATTTGCTCAGACTCCCGTACGTCATCAACTAACGCGTTATGATGCTCAGCTTTTAACAAGGTTTTACCATCTACACTGCCGACACGACCCTGTAAATAAATTTGTCCATCTTTAATGGTAGCAAAGCCTGCAATCGGCACTTGGCAACCACCCTGCAAATGACGATTCATGGCGCGTTCTGCCATCACGCATAGACGGCTTGGCTCGTCATTGAGCGATTTTAATAGTGCCAGCACATCGGCATCATCACTTCGGCATTCAATGGCAAGCGCACCTTGTCCGACCGCTGGCAAACTGATATGCGTATCAAGTTCATGGCGGATACGATCGGTAAGCCCCAAACGCGTCAAGCCACTGGTTGCCAAAATAATGGCATCATACTCACCTGCATCTAGCTTGGATAAGCGCGTGCCTACATTGCCGCGTAGGCTGATAATCTCTAAGTCAGGACGATATTGCTGAATTTGGCATTGACGGCGTAAACTTGAGGTACCAAGTTTAGCGCCTTGTGGCAACGCATCTAGACTTTCATAGTGATTTGATATGAAGGCATCGGTTGGCTGCTCACGCTCACAATATGCGCCAAGCGTCAGACCTTCAGGAAGCACCATGGGTACATCTTTGAGCGAATGCACGGCGATATCGGCACGTTTTTCATACAAGGCTTGCTCAAGCTCTTTAACAAACAGACCTTTTCCGCCGATTTTGGCTAGCGGGGTATCTAGGATTTTGTCGCCTTTGGTGACCATCGGTACTAGATTGACGGTCAGGCTTGGGTACAGCGCTTGCAACCGCGCTTGGATATGTTCAGCTTGCCACAATGCAAGCGGGCTTTGGCGAGTAGCGATATTTAAAGTGGTTAACGTAGTCATAGCAGTATCTTTTTTAGCAAGCAATAAAAATGCCCAACTCTCTAAGCTAGGCATTTGTCAGATGGGTATCTGTCAGTGATTCAGCGAGTTAGGCAACAGTATAGCAAAATGTCAGGCTAATTACTCTTACGGCTCATTGAAGTAGACGCAAACATACGAAAGCCTACGCTACATTGATTGGATTTTATCGCGTAGTGATGGCAAATGACGGCGACTAACGGCAAGCTGGTCGGGCAAACCTTTGAAACGCACTTGGTACTGACCTTGGTCAATCGCTTCAAGCATTTCTAGGTAGTTAACATTGATTAACGCATTGCGATGGATACGAAAGAACGCATCCCCAAATTCTTGCTCAAGCTCTTTGAGGGTTTCATCAATTAAAACCGTGCCGCCTTTATGACGGATTTGCACATATTTTTGGTCCGCTGTAAAGTAATAAATATCTTGCAGCGCAATCAGCTCCACACCACGATGGGTACGCGCCGCAATATGCTGACGATTGGACTGTGCTAACGGGTCTTCTAATCGACTGATTTCATTGAGCTGTGCATTACTAAGCAATGACGCTCTTGATAGTACCTGTAACAACTCTTCTTTGTTGGCAGGCTTTAGCAAATAGCCAATTGCGTGTGCTTTGAATGCAGCAATCGCATAATGGTCGTACGCGGTCACAAAAATAATGGCTGGTGGATTATTAAGTTCATTAAGCTCTTTGGCGCAGCGGATACCATCCATTTCTGGCATACGAATGTCTAACAAAATTACATCGGGTGCGGTTTCTTTGACTTTTGCAATGGCCTCAATACCTGTGGCTGCCTGTGCAACAACCTCATGTCCTTCTTCTCTTACGATGCGTGTTAGCCTCTCTCGGGCCAATGGCTCATCGTCACAGATCACAACTCTCATTGTTTACTCCTTTGCTCCTTTGAGGTCAAAAACACCTGTATTTGACCCTACAAGTCTTACTTTCTTCACAATCTAATGCCAAATCCAACACAACCGCTTAGTGAGCAATCAAACACTCATAAAATACCGCTTAACTGATTAGATAAACTAATAAACGCATTGTTTTAAGTAGACGCAAATTAATATACCATAGTTTGTTAGATAAAATGTGAAATGCCGCGTCAGATTGGTGACTTTTTTATGCCAATTCCGACTAACAAAATGACTGGGCTAAAAAGCCGCGACATCTTTGAGGGGATAACGAATTTGAGTCACTAACAAATGTCCAGATAATTCAAAGTGAATGCTGGCTTCATGACCAAAGTACTGACGTAAAATTGCCAGTTGACTGTTAAACTGCAGTTTTTGGTGAATATCTTGACAAATCAGCTGATACGTCGTGGTCGGCAGCTCAATTTCGACATCAATTTTGGCAACATCGTTTTGCCAATCGATACTAATAATAATGTGAATGGGGTCGGTGCTGTTTTCAACAATCAGTACGATCAGTTTTTCAATCACTATTTGTAGCGATAACGAGGTAATCACCATGTCATAGAGCAAATCTTCATCGGGCAAATGCCAAGTTACTTTCAGCTTTTTATCAAAACGGTATTTTTCGATGCTCAAATAGCTTTCGCATAGCGCCATCTCATCAAGTAGCGCAATCTCACGCGTCTCATCAAAGCTCACCCGATACAGATTTGAGATATGACAAATCATTCTCTCGGCTTCATACGCATCGGTTTCTATCAGATATTGCATAGTATTGAGTAGGTTAAAGAAAAAATGCGGGGTGATACGCGCCTTTAACTGCTCGTTTTGCTCGATGAGTTTTTGTTGGTTACGCAGTTCAGCGCGGCGAATATTTTGATACTGTATCTCAAAAAAAGTGAGCAGCACCGCTATCATCAAAAAAGCACATAAAGTATTCACCAGGGTTTCTAGTATCAGCGTATTTAAACTGACTTCATAGCCCAGTGTGAAAAATAACAGCAACCGACCTAGCAAACTCAGTACCGGCACGATAATAAACGAGGTCGATAGCAGATAGGCGGTGATTTGTTTTGAACGCCAATTAAATTCTCTGAATTTTTTGGCAGAATTCGCCAAAAAAATCATTTCACCCGTCACAACTAAGCTAGTAATCACCACCGTTTCAATGCTATGACGGATAATCAAACTGATATCATGGGTAAAAGTTAACAGCGTTACAATCGAAACCAGTGAATAAAACGCAATATAGCTTACCCACAGTTTGATGGTCTGTTTTTCGCTCATATTGGGCAGGAAAAAGGTGCTGGTGAGCGGCTCTTTAATCCGCTTGAGTGAAATTTGTGAGGCATCCTCAGTTTTTGCTATACTAGCCCTAGATTTTGCAGAGGGAAATAACAGCTCCAGCAATCTCATTGTTTTTATTCCTTTCACACTTACACAAAAAATGGACGTATTATGAGCAATCAAATTTCCGCTGATTCTAGCACATCTAGTATGTGGGGTGGACGTTTTAGCGAAGCCACTGACAGTTTTGTCGCTGAATTTACCGCGTCTGTCGGATTTGACCAACGTTTTGCCAATCAAGACATTGCAGGCTCGATTGCTCATGCCACCATGCTTGCTAAAGCGGGGATTATTACCGAGGCAGACAAAGACCAAATCGTTGGCGGTTTGACCCAAATCAAACAAGAAATCGCCGATGGCAAATTTGTTTGGTCAGTGGCGCTTGAAGACGTGCACATGAATGTGGAGTCTCGTCTGACCGCTATTATTGGCGATGTCGGCAAAAAACTGCATACAGGTCGTAGTCGTAATGACCAAGTCGCAACCGATATCCGTTTATATCTGCGTGACCAAACCGATATTATTTTAGGATTGTTAAAACGTCTACAAACGGGCTTACTGGATTTGGCAAGCGAGCATACCGACACTATCATGCCAGGCTTTACCCATCTGCAGACCGCGCAGCCTGTCAGTTTTGGTCATCATGTGATGGCATGGTTTGAGATGCTAATGCGTGATAGCGAGCGCTTGATTGATGGTCGAAAACGTATCAACCAAATGCCCCTAGGCGCCGCAGCGCTGGCAGGTACGACTTATCCGATTGAGCGGGAATTTACCGCACAGCTATTAGGCTTTGAAGGGATTTGTCAAAATTCGCTGGATGCCGTATCCGACCGTGATTTTGCCATTGAATTTGCCAGTAGCGCAAGCCTGTTAATGATGCACTTGTCACGTATGAGTGAAGAAATCATCTTGTGGATGTCAGCGCAATTTGGGTTTGTGGTCGTCCCTGATCGTTTTTGCACGGGCTCATCGATTATGCCACAGAAGAAAAACCCCGATGTGCCAGAGCTGGTACGGGGTAAAGCTGCACGCGTGTTTGGCGATATGATTACCCTATTGACATTGATGAAAAACCAACCGCTGGCTTACAACAAAGACAACCAAGAAGATAAAGAGCCGTTATTTGACGTGGTAGATACTGTAACAGGCTCTCTACTTGCTTTTGCTGATATGCTACCAAACTTGATTCCAAACAAAGAAAATATGCGTGCCGCGACCATGAAAGGGTATGCGACCGCCACCGATTTGGCGGATTATCTAGTGCGTAAAGGCTTAGCCTTCCGCGACGCGCATGAAGTAGTGGGTAAAGCAGTAGCGTTAGGTGTGCAAAAAGGCGTGGATTTGAGTGAATTGTCGCTCGATGAGCTTCAAGGCTTTAGTGATTTGATTGGTGAGGACGTATTTGAATATCTGACCCTTGAAGGTTCGCTCAATGCCCGTAACCACATCGGCGGTACAGCGCCCAATCAAGTCAAAATGGCGATTGAGCGTGGGCGTGAGCGTATCGAACAATTAGGTTATTAATATGCCAAAACTGTTCTCGTATGGCACATTACAACAAGAAAATGTACAGCTTGCCACCTTTGGGCGTACACTGGTGGGTAGTAAAGACCAACTCATTGGCTACCAGTTGGGTGAAATCGAAATCACCGATGACGATGTGCTCGCCAAAAGTGGCAAACGTTTTCATCCGATACTACTTAAAACCAACAACCCAACCGACAAAGTGGCAGGTGTGATTTTTGACATTACCGATGATGAGCTTGCCCAAGCCGACCGCTACGAAGTCGATGCCTACGCACGAGTGGAAGGTCACTTTGACAGTGGCGCTACCGCTTGGATTTATGCCGATGCAAGCGATTTAGACTAGCAACTATTAAAAGGATAACAAATGGAAACTTATAACCCCGCTGACCACATGGTCATGTGCCGTAAATATAAACAAAAGCTACCCAAAATGCCAAAACCGCCGTTCCCTAACAAGCTTGGTGAAGAATTGCAAAACACCGTGTCTGCCAAAGCGTGGAACGAATGGCTTGAGCACCAAACCATGCTCATCAATGAAAATCACTTGAGCATGATTGACCCAGAAGCTAAAAAATTTATTACTGAGCAGCGCAATAAATTTTTGGATAATGAAGACTACGAACGCCCCAAAGGCTGGACAGCGCAAAAATAACCTTTAGCATGTATTCAACAAGTCTATGACAAGGATTTTCAATGTCTCAATCGATTGAAACTATTGACCAAAAAACACGGTTAAAATCTATTTTAGGCGGTTCAGCGGGTAACATGGTCGAATGGTACGACTGGTATGCGTATGCAGCTTTTACCTTATATTTTGCCCCTGTATTTTTTCCAAAAGGCAACCAAACGGCTCAATTGCTGAGTGCCGCAGCGATTTTTGCGGTGGGTTTTGTCATGCGACCGATCGGTGCATGGATAATGGGCGTTTATGCGGACAAGAAAGGTCGTAAAGCAGGTCTTACGCTATCGGTAACATTAATGTGCTTAGGCTCACTGATGATTGCTGTGACACCTGGTTATGACAGTATTGGAATTTTTGCCCCAATTATGTTGGTGACTGCTCGTTTAATTCAAGGTATCAGTGTAGGCGGTGAATATGGGGCTAGCGCCACTTACCTCAGCGAGATGGCGGGTAAAGACAAGCGCGGATTTTTTTCCAGTTTTCAATATGTTACGCTGATTTCTGGGCAGTTAATTGCGCTAGTGCTTCTGATTATTCTACAGCAAGTTTTAACCCCTGCTGAGCTCAAAGCTTGGGGCTGGCGGATTCCGTTTGTCATTGGGGCTTTGTTGGCGTTTTTTGTATTTTATATTCGCCGTGGCTTGCTTGAGACAGAATCCTTTAATAAAGTTGATACCAGTAGTTCGCAAAAAAAATCCGGCGCATTGGCTTTATTTAAAGAACACCCGAAAGCGGCATTTACGGTCATTGGATTGACGGCAGGCGGTACATTGGCATTTTATGCTTACACCACTTATTTGCAAAAATTCTTGGTCAACACGTCAGGGTTTAGTAAAGAGTCGGCTACCCAAATCACCGCTATTGCGTTATTTATTTTTATGCTCTTGCAACCTGTCGCTGGGGCATTATCCGATAGAATCGGGCGTAAACCGCTGATGATAGGATTTGGTGTGATGGGGGTGTTATTTACTTACTTTATTTTTAGCACCTTAGCAGGCACGACAGACCCGTGGATGGCGTTTGCGTTATGTTTGTTTGGTTTGATAATTGTCACAGGCTATACGTCAATTAATGCGGTCGTTAAAGCTGAAATGTTCCCTGCGCATATTCGTGCGTTGGGCGTGGCGTTACCCTATGCGATTGCCAATACTTTGTTTGGCGGTACAGCCGAGTATGTGGCATTGTCCTTCAAGCAAGCAGGCCATGAAGAATGGTTTTTCTTATATGTGACGATTATGATTGGGATTTCATTGATTGTTTATACTCGTATGAAAGATACCAAAGAGCATAGCTTAATTAATCATGACTAGCCCACCCATAAAAGGCTAAAGTTAGCTAACAAAAAACCCCAAATAGATTTATTTGGGGTTTTTGCTTTTTTGGTGTTGATTAAACCATGACAATCAAAGTTTAACCCATTTAGGCAAATAATAAATAACGCAGTTAAAGCCTTAAGCTTGCGCTTCTTCTTTACGCACTGACAGTTTTTCACGGATACGTGCTGATTTACCAGAACGGTCACGTAGGTAGTAAAGTTTGGCACGGCGTACATCACCACGACGTTTTACTTCAATCTTTGCAATTTGTGGTGAATGGGTTTGGAACGCACGTTCAACACCTACACCACTAGAGATTTTACGTACGGTAAACGCAGAGTTTAAGCCGCGGTTACGTTTAGCGATAACAACACCTTCAAATGCTTGTAGACGCTCACGGTCGCCTTCACGCACTTTTACTTGTACGACAACAGTGTCACCAGGACCAAAACTTGGTACGTCTTGCTTAAGCTGGCTATTTTCGATTTGTTGAACCAAAGGATGTTTGTTACTCATGAGATTTTCTCCTCTCACTGGGGACAGAGGCTAAGCTGACTAAGGTTAGTTGATGTCAGCAAATGCGCATACTCCCCGCTAATTTTATGTGCCTTGATAGCAATCGACACGATTAGGGCATCCGTCAAGTGGATGAATCTGGGTTGCTGTCTTTAGCAGATTGCGCTGCTTCTTTCAGCCATTTTTGTTGCTGTTTGGTTGGCACAAAGGCTTGCCACAAATCAGGACGTCTTAACTGGGTGCGTGTTGCCTGCTGAATAAATCGCCACTTGGCGATGTTGGCATGATGCCCTGACAACAGCACGTCAGGCACTTTCATCCCTTGATATTCAGTCGGTTTGGTATATTGTGGACAATCGAGCAAGCCATCCACGAAGGAGTCTTGCTGCGCCGATAAATCATCGCCCATCACATTGGGCAAACGGCGTATCACACTATCCATCAACACCATCGCGGGCAATTCACCGCCTGTCAACACGTAATCACCAATTGAGCATTCGATATCGACAGACTGACTCAGTAGTCTTTCATCGATGCCTTCATAACGACCGCATAATAAAATCAAGCCGTCATATTGGCAAAAATCAAGCACCCTGCTTTCGCTCAGTGTCTTGCCTTGTGGCGATAAATACACCACAGGACAGCTTTTACCACGCGCATTGGCTTGCGTTTTAGCGTAGTCGATGGCTTTTTGTAACGGCTCTGCCATCATCACCATGCCGGGACCCCCACCAAACGGACGCTCATCGATACGACGATAATTGTCTGTGGTAAAGTCTCTTGGGTTAATCAGCAAGATTTCCGCTTGCTTGCGAGCCAGCGCCCGCCCAGTGATGCCAAAATCGGTGATACTTGCGAACATATCGGGTAAAATGGTTATCACCGCAAAAAACATACGCTATTCTCACTATAAACTGGCACTTTAATCTACTAAAACATCAGTGTTAGTAATCACTGCCCCAATCGACCATCAAGGTCTGCTCGGCTAAATTCACCTCGCCAATGGTCTGTTTGTGCCAAGGAATCAATCGTTCTTCGCCATCGACACTATCAGCAGTCGGCTCGACTACCATAATGGCATGTGCCCCTGTTTCAAACAGCTCTTTTACACGTCCTAAAATGACATTTTCTGACTGGCTAATCACTGTCAAACCAATCAAATCTGACCAATAATATTCGTCTTCTGCAAGCTCAGACAGATTGTTTTTTTCTGCCCAAAGGCTCACGCCAAACATAGTTTCTGCGATATTGCGGTCGGGTACTTCGTTAAGTTGTACCACGTAGCCTTTACCTTGTTGTCGCCAGTTTTTTACCGTCAAGGTCTTTTGACCCATGGCAGTATTGATGACCCAAGGCTGCATATGAAATATCGCTTCACGGTCTTCAGTAAAGCTAAATACCCATAGCCAGCCATGAATGCCATAAGGCTTTTTTAGCTCGCCGATTTTAAACAGCGATGTGTTAGCCTCATTGGTATGCAAGTCTGTCGGTTGTTTTGCCATATTAAAGTCCGCTCTACTTAATTTTTATAAAAAATTAAGCAGTTGCTTGTGCTTTGCTAGCTGCTTTAAATAAAGCGGCAACACGGTCAGAAGGTTGTGCGCCTTTGTTGATCCATGCTTGGTAAGCGTCAGCGTTGATGCGTAGTGGCACTTCTTGACCTTGCGCTAGTGGGTTAAAGAACCCGATGTTTTCGATGTAACGACCGTCACGGGCATTGCGTGAGTCGGTTACCACGATTTGATAAAATGGGCGTTTTTTCGCACCACCGCGTTGTAAACGGATAACTACCATAATGTTCTCTCTGTGAATGCAATCAATTGAATCTAGTTCAGTGGTTAGAGCCTAAAAGACCCAAACAATTGAAAAAACGGTATAAATACAGTTTTAGCAAAGTTTAGGTACACCAAAAAGGGCAATAGTTTAGCATATTTTTATCAAAATCAATAGCTTTTTGGGGTAAATTTTGACTTTTTATATTTAGCGCAAGTTTAATCACATTGAAGCTATGCCATCACCCACCAGTCCATAAAACCAGTCCATAAAAAAGGCGCAAATGAGCGCCTTTTTTATGCTTGAATAGCCAATTATCGTATTATCTTATCATCGTTTCAATCAGCACATACACCCCTGCCCCGACCAGATAGCCAATCAGTGCAAGCCAAGTGATTTTTTTCATGTACCACATAAAGGGGATTTTCTCCATCCCCATCGCTGCCACGCCCGCGGCTGAGCCGATAATCAAACAGCTGCCGCCTGTCCCCGCACAATAAGCCAAAAACTCCCAAAACATGCCATCTTGACGAAACAGCTCAAGGCGCGCCGCTTCAGCTGCAGCCGCTTGCGCGATACTGGCATCAGTGGTCAGCGGATACATATTCATTGCCCCTGCTACCAAAGGTACATTGTCCACGATTGAGGATAATAAGCCAATCATGACATTGATGACATATACATTGCCAAAAGTGGCATCCAGCCATTTTGCTACGTCACCGAGTATGCCCGCAGTGGCAAGCGCTGCCACCGCCAATAAAATACCGAGGAAAAATAAAATACTGGGAATATCAATACGGCTTAATACGCCTTCAACCCCGATACGCTCACGGATATAGTCATCTTGGTGACGGTGCATGATTTCAGTGACCATCCACAGTACAGCCAAGCCAAACAACACGCCCACATAAGGGGGCAAATGGGTAAGGGTTTTAAAAATTGGCACAAATGCCAATGCACCCAAACCCAGCAGTAACACTGTCATGCGCGTTTTTTGACTGATGCTGTCTTGGGCGTTTGATTTGATGGTAGCACGTAGGCTTTCGATACGCTGCTCTATAGGCATGCTAGCCAATTCACTGTCAGATTCTTGTCCGCTTGGCAGTACAGGTGCGGTCACGGTTTGACCCTTTAGCTGCATCATCACCAAGCCCATTGGGATTAATGTACATACGATACTTGGGATAAACACATTTGCCATAATACCCGTTGCGGTAATCTGCCCGCCAATCCATAGCATGGTGGTGGTGACATCACCCACAGGTGACCAAGCGCCGCCTGCATTGGCCGCAATCACAATAAGACCGGCAAAATACCATCGCATTTTTTGATCATCGATGATTTTTGACACCAGTGATACCATCACAATGGTGGTGGTTAAGTTGTCGAGTAACGATGAGAGAAAAAAGGTGATAATGGTAATAATGGCGAGTAGCTTACTGGCATTTTTGGTATGAATTTTATCGGTAATCACTCGAAAGCCATCATGCGCATCAATCAGTTCAACAATCGCCATCGCGCCCATCAAGAAGAACAAAATCTCGGCGATTTCTGCCAAATGCTCACGTAACTGCTCGCCGACAAAATGCAAAGAATCTTGATGATTGGCAAGACTGGCGATCACCGAATGGTTGGCAACAAGCGTATCGATACCAAAGGTCAGCAGTACCCATAACGCAATCGCAGTCAGTAGCGCGCTGGCAGCTTTGTTGACATGGATGTTGTGCTCAAAGGCAATCGCCATGTACCCTAATATAAAAATCCCTGCTATGACCACGTATAACATTATCGCTACCCCTGTTATGCTAATACCCACATGCAAAATATCTTAACCTTAGTCGGCATTATACGGTAAAATTATCGCCAAATTCTAGCGACACGCATTTTGACCAACCTTGCTCAATTTGAGCCAACCGACAACAGGACAGCCCCATGACGACGTTATCAACTACGCCAACTTTAATTATCCCTGCCATTGACCTCAAAGACGGCAAATGTGTCCGCCTAAAACAAGGGCGTATGGAAGATGATACCGTATTTAGTGACGACCCTGTGGCAATGGCAAGCCGCTGGGTAAAAGAAGGCGCTCGACGCTTGCATTTGGTGGATTTAAACGGTGCTTTCGATGGCGTGCCTGTGCATAAAGACGTCGTCACCGCGATTGCCAAAGCCTACCCAAATTTACCCATTCAACTCGGTGGCGGTATCCGTAGCCTTGATACCATCCGTCATTATCTAGAAGCAGGTTTGAGCTATATTATTATCGGTACCAAAGCGGTCGAACAACCTGAATTTGTTGAACAAGCGTGTCAAGAATTTGCCGGTCATATCATTGTGGGCATTGATGCCAAAGACGGCATGGTAGCGACGCATGGCTGGGCAAATGTCACCGATGTCAAAGCGGTGGATTTGGCAAAACGCTTTGCTGATGCAGGTGTATCTTCTATCGTCTATACTGATATTGCGCGTGATGGCATGATGCAAGGCGTCAATGTCGAGCAAACAGTCAACTTGGCAAAAGAAGGCGGTATTCCGGTGATTGCCTCAGGTGGGGTGACGGATTTACAAGACATCGAAAACCTAAAACCCTACAGTGATTATCTTGAAGGTATCATTACAGGCCGTGCTATTTATGAAGGTACCCTCGATATTGCTGCGGCGCAGGCGCTTCTCGATAGCTAGCAGGCGCTTCTCGATAGCTAAATGATATCTAATTCGCTATATGACGGAAGGTCAGATTAATTCTACCTTCCGTTACTTTTTTGGTTTTAGGCAGGCTGTGTAACCAATGGCGCTGGGTTTGTCCGCGCATGACAATTAGCTGTCCATTTTGCAAGGGAATCTCGACTTTTTCCTTGGTGATGCGGTGCTTAAATACAAATTTACGGGTTGCCCCTAATGAGACAGACGCGATAATGGGTTCATTACCCAGTTCGCTTTCATTATCGGCATGGTAGCCCATACCATCATCGCCTGTGGGGTAATAATTAAACAAACAGGCGTTAAAATTTGCGCTCATATGTTGCTCAGCCAGCAGCAATTCTATGTGCTGTTTTAATGCCAAAACATCTGCTGTCCAAGGCGTTGCCGTCTTGCGTTGTCCAGAATAGTGATAATCGTTTTCACTCATCCACACGATTTGGCGGTGGGTGACATGGGTTTTGCCAAAAATTGTGACAACGTCATGCTGCCAAGGTAACTGCGTTAAAAAATGCCGATAAAGCGCATTGGGCTCATAAGCGGGGTTGTCAAAAACCTGCCCAAAATCATTGACAATGCCATCGTAGGGCAATAAATTCTCGTTGGGATTGGCGGCAAATAAACTCATGTTAGCTTGTCAACTTCAGCTTTTGAAAAATGAGCTTGGCGCATAATTCTGGTGCTTCAAGTGGCAATAAATGTCCATAGTCATTGAGCACCGTCATTTGCTCCTTGGGCACGAATGTATCCCACATCTGGCGCACTTGTTGACTGATAAACATCGACGGCTTACCGATAATTAACTGCACAGGTACTTTGTTGTCGGCAATAAGCTGTTGTAATGGCTTCATAATCAGCGGTGTACCAAAATAATTGGCGAGTTCTTGCTTGGGTGAAAAACGTAGCGTGAGTTCAGCCTGCTCACCTGCCTCTAGACTATTTTTGGCATAGGTTAAAAGGTGCTCATCGGTGATACGTTTGTACGCTTTATGACGGCGAAGAAACTGATAATACGCATCCACACTGCCCCAGTTGGCTTGTTTGACTTGGGTGCTTTTAAAGGGTTCTCGGGTCATTTTCACCATGCGTGGCACCAGGCTGTAAAGCTTGCCTTGCTGGTTGGTAAAGGTGACAGGCTCAAGCAAATAAAGCGCGCTAAACAAATCTGGGCGTTTGGCAGCTGCCATGGTGGTGGCCGTTGCGCCTTGTGAGTGCCCGATACCGATGACGGGCTTGCCGTCTCGCTCTGCTAGGGTGGCTTGCAAGAACTCAATCAAGATATCGGCGTCCTGTTCCCGCGTCAGCGCGGTTTCGGTCGGTTTATCGTACCATTCCCCCCGCATGGTTAGCGCGGTGATGTTAAGATGTTGCGCCAAGTCGATCAAGAGCGGCTCATAGACGCCTAGGGCAAAGCCGTTGCCGCCGTAAAAATGGGCAGTCTGGCTGGCGGTGGGGTTTTTAATGTTATAGTATTTGGCGTTTTTGCCATTTAGATTGATGCGTTGTTCTTCCATGCCAATTGTCCTAATTAATCACTTTTTTAGCCACTTTTTAGTGACTAAAAGGTGACTAAAAAGTGACTTGGTTACTTGATTATAAGACCCAGTGAAAAATTATGGCTACCCCTTTTGTGACTTGGCATTCACCCTTGCCGTTGGGCGGTATCAAATCTAGCGTAAGTTAGCACGTCTTTTATTTAATCATCTTCGCCAAGAAAACCGCCACTTTGTCTTGCCCATAATTTGGCATACACGCCATTTTGAGCCAATAGCTGCGCATGGCTACCTTGCTCGACGATTTGCCCTCTATCCATCACCACCAATCTATCCATCGACGCAATTGTCGATAATCGGTGGGCAATCGCAATCACGGTCTTGCCTGCCATCATATCGTTAAGGCTGTCAGTGATGGCGTATTCCACTTCGCTATCGAGTGCTGAGGTCGCTTCATCCAGCAGCAAAATCGGGGCATTTTTGAGCATCACACGGGCGATGGCAATGCGCTGGCGTTGTCCACCCGAGAGTTTGACCCCTCGTTCACCGACTTGGGTATCCAAGCCGACATTGCCTTTGGCGTCGCTTAGATGTTGGATAAACTCCCATGCATGCGCTTGTTTGGCGGCGCTGATGATTTGCTCATCGGTGGCATCTGGGCGACCATAGGCAATATTTTCTCGCACGGTGCGGTGTAGTAGTGAGGTATCTTGGGTGACCATGCCGATTTGTTGGCGTAAGCTCTCTTGGGTGACATCGCTGATGTTTTGATTATCAATTAAAATCGCACCACCATCGACATCATAGAAACGCAGTAGCAAATTCACCAAGGTTGATTTACCTGCGCCAGAGCGTCCCACTAGACCGATTTTTTCACCTGCCTTAATTTCAAGGTTAAAGTCATCGAGTAGTTTTTGCTTGGCATCGGCATCATTGGTTTTATTGCCACTGCGGCCATAATTAAAATCGACATGGCTAAAGTTGATTTCGCCTTGCGTGATGATTAAATCCCTAGCATTCGGCTTATCTACCACGGTATGCGGTTTTGACAAGGTTTTCATGCCGTCCTGCACGGTACCGATATTCTCAAACAATGCCGCCGTTTGCCACATTATCCAGTGGGTCAACCCGTTAAGACGCATCGCCATTGCAGTCGCTGCCGCAATCGCCCCTACGCTTAAGCCGTTGTAATACCACAGGTACAAACCGAGCGCCACCGTAGTACCGACCAATACCACATTAATCAAATGATTGACCAGCTCAAGGCGGGACACCCAGCGCATTTGCTCATGCACCGTACCCAAAAACTGGCTCATCGCATCTTTGGCATAGGTCAACTCACGGCGAGAGTGGCTAAATAATTTTACTGTCGTGATATTGGCATACGCATCCGTAATCCGCCCTGTCATCAAGGCACGGGCATCGGCTTGGCGACTGGCAGAATTTTTAAGCTTGGGGATAAAATACGCCACAGTGGCAAAAAACATCACCATCCACAACAGAAATGGGATAAGTAGCCAACCATCAAGGTGAAATAAAATAATGCCACTACTGACAAAATACACCAATACATACACCAGCATATCGGCAATGGTCATAATGGTATCGCGTACCGCAAGCGCGGTTTGCATCACCTTGGCAGACACCCGACCGGAAAACTCGTCTTGATAAAACTGCATGGATTGACCGAGCATTTGACGGTGAAAACGCCAGCGCATCTGCATCGGGAACACGCCTTGCAGGGTCTGAAAATGAATCAGCGAACTTAAGCCCACCAAAATCGGGCTGACCACCAACACAGCCGCCATCATTAGCAAACTATTGCCTTTTTCTGACCACAGATTAGCGGGCGTATAAGCACCCAGCCAGTTGACGATATCGCCAATCCACTTGTACAGTAGCGACTCATACACGCCTATCAAGCCCGTCAAGAACATGAAGGCAAAAATCCAACCGCGCAAGCCCTTGGTACACGCCCACAGAAACTTCAGAAAATTATCCGTTGGTAGGTTGTAATTGTCTTCTGGATAGACTTCCAGACGATTTTCAAAAAAACGAAATAAACCCATAATTGATTATCAGTAGTTTAAAATTATCTGTGTTATTTTAGCAGATATTGAGGATTGATAGCAGGGTTGCTGACGGCGAGCTACAATCCTTTACATACAAGTAAACAATTTTCAACTTAATCCTAAGCGGTATTTACCAAAACTTTTTTATCGCCATAAAAAAGCCATTATCCTAGAATAATGGCTTTTTTTGAGGCTTTTTTTGCTACTTATTCAGCCGCTACAATATTGGATTAAAAGTACTAAAATAAAGCAATACAAATGACATTTTTATGAAGCATTACTTATAAAGCTTGTGCGATAGATTGATGATAAGGCAAATTTACTGCGGTTAATTCGCCTTTTTTTATCCACTAATCAAACCGATAAATATCCATACCCAGATTGTAGTGAGCAAAGCTTTCATGCACTACCGACATCACATCCCCTGCGCCCCGCGCAAAAAATACAGGCAATAAATGCTCGGGCGTTGGGTGATTGTGGCGAGCCAAGCTATGCGTCTGCCAATCAAACATCGTTTTGTCATTGGCTTTTAACTGATCTATTATCCAGTATTTAAAGGTTTTAGCTTGCGGCTCAATCTGTTGGCTGTTAAAACGCACATTGTACAAGTTATGGGTAATACTGCCCGATGCCACAATCAATACCCCTTGTTGCCGTAGTGGCGCAAACAACTGCCCAAGCTGATACAACTGACTGGGGCTAAACCCGTGTGGCAACGACACCTGCACGATTGGCACATCGGCATTGGGGTACATGTGTAGCAGCGGTGTCCAGACACCATGATCAAATGGTTGAGTGTCGACCACTTTAACCGCCACTTGCATTTGCGCTAGCTGCTTGGCGATACTTTGCGCAGCCGCCGGATGACCGGCTGCGGGGTACTGGATTTCAAATAACGCTTTAGGAAAACCGCCAAAATCATGCCAAGTGCTGGGCGCTGGATTGGCGTTGATCAGCCACTCGCCACTTTCCCAGTGCGCCGACATGATAAGGATAAGCCTAGGCTTGGGTAAAGCTGCACCGAGCTGATGCAGCGCCTTAGTAAATGGTGTATCTTCAATCGCAATCGTCGGTGCCCCATGCGAGATAAATAAACTCGGCAGCGTTGGCTTGTCAATACTTGCGCCGAATACATCAGTTAATGTTAAACCCTTCATGGCGACCTCCTATTGTTATCACCTAAAACTTTTATCAACTAAAATTTTTATTAGCTAATATTTTTATTACCTAAAATTTTTATGAACTAGGCACTGACAGCTTGCCCGCGATTATCAATGGAGAAAGCACCCGCGCCTGCGACAGATAAGTACAAGAAAGCAAAACTATACAGCACAGCAGCTTCACCTTGGTTGAGCAGTGGCAACCAAAAATTATCAATGCCCGCGTGCATCATAAAGTATGCCACTGCCATTTGACCTGACAGAATAAAGGCGACAGGACGCGTGAACCAGCCCAAAATCAATAACACGCCACCGACCAATTCTAACACGCCTGCTAAGCCCATCAGCGAAAACAATTGCAAACCATCAAACATCGCCACATGCGGCACCCCAAATAATTTTGCCATGCCATGTAGCATAAAGGTGTAGCCCAGTACGATGCGAAGCAAGCCAAGTACATAAGGTTGGTATCGAGAAACATTGTTCATTGTTGTGTCCTATTATTCTAAAATTACGGTCATGAATATATGTGATGGCGCCATTATATTGATATCTTATTAAGAGAAAAACACATAAAATATTGATATATTATTTCTTATTAGTTGATAATTGAAATGACGCATTCAAGCGTTAATTCACTAGAAGCATTAACTCACTGAAGGATACGCATGGATACGCTCAAAAGCTTGCAAGTGTTTCGCACCATCGTAGAAAAAGGCAGTTTTACCAAAGCCGCTGACGCACTCGATATGTCCCTTGCCATGACTAGCAAACACTTACAACACCTTGAAGCCTATGTGCAAGCCAAGCTATTACATCGCAACAACCGTAATTTGAGCCTCACTGAAGTCGGTCAACAATACTACGCTGAAGCGGTACACGCCCTAGATATTTTGCAGCAGGCAAAAACCAAGGCACATGATGGCAGTGTACTGCCGGAAGGAAAACTGCGAATCATTGCACCGGTATGGTTTGCCACGTCCTATTTTGTCAATCTGCTTGCCAAATTCCAGCAAGATTACCCCAAAATTGAGCTAACGGTTGATTTGGAAAATCGCTTCACCGATTTGATTGCTGCAGGCTATGACCTAGCCCTGCGAGTAGTCAATACGCCACAAGATAATTTAATTGTCAAACCGCTGGGCAAAATAGATTTTTATTATGTCGCAAGTCCGCGTTTTCTTGCGCAGCACGAGCCGCCTACGTCTGCAGAGGCGCTCAGTAACCTGCCAGGGATTTTACCCAACTATACGCACATGGCAACCACACTCAAACCTTATAACAGCAGTAATAACACCGTCATGATGGCACAGATGGCGCTGACAGGCATGGGCGCTGCGATATTGCCCGAATGGCTGATTGAGGATGAGATTGCGCAAGGACGACTGGTCAAATTGTTTGAGCAGCCATTTAGCAGCGTATCAATCTATGCGGTCTATATGAATCGGGCATTTTTGAATTTAAAAATACGCTTATTCATTGATTTTTTGGGGGAGAACTTAATAAAAAACGATTAGCCTGTTAACTGTTTTTATCCTTTAGGTCACGAGCCTTAGCGTCGAGTAATCAACGAAGCCGGCATCCGACTAGTTCAGGTTGTTTGAATTGTACAAGTTGGGTATTGACTATTGCTATTAGTATGCGCATTATCTGATTATGTATTGCAATAATTTTTAATAAAAATAATTTTAATATAATAACAATTTAGTAGAAAAATATTGGTTTAATTTTTCACCAAAATATTTCTCGTGCATCAATTTGGTTCATGTCATGATTTTTATGCGCCTATGGCATAGGTTTTTTGTTTTACACTGCACCAACTTCAATAATTCGATTAATTTTGGGGCAAAATTGAGCGATTTTTAATCTATTTTTCAACTATTTATGCCTTTTGCTTTGTTTTTTTTGGCATGAAACTTGATGAATTATTTAATAAGTTATTTATAGAATAATCTGTCAAGAAAATGTCTGCCATCGTGAGGCAAAAACTATTCCATCTTTTGTCATACATAAGGAGCCAATAATGCCAATTGCCAAAGCATTTGATGAACTGCAACTCGCCGATGGGCAATATAGACATTCGGCACAACAGGTGGGTGCTTGGCTTCAAGAAATGAATTCAGACACGTTAATTAGTTTGAATAACCAAGCATCGGATATTTTTTATCGCCGCGGCGTGACCTTCACTGTCTATAGCGATGCTAGCAACATTGAGCGCATGATACCCTTTGATATCATCCCGCGCATCATTGACATCCAAGAATGGCAAGTGATGGAAAAAGGCTGCCAACAACGTATCCGCGCGCTCAATCAATTTATCCATGATATTTATCACGAACAGACGATTGTCAAAGAAGGCATTGTGCCAAGCGAGTTTGTGTTTAAAAACAGTGGCTACGAGCCGTGGATGCTGGGTATCAACTTGGATAAACCCGTCTATGCCCATATCAGCGGCATTGATTTGATTCGCGACCAGCACGGACAATATTGTGTGCTCGAAGACAACTTACGCACCCCTTCTGGTGTCTCTTATATGCTCGAGAGCCGCAATGTGTCACAAACCCTACTAAGCAAACTCTACCAATCTCAATCAGTGTTGCCGGTGGCAGACTATCCAAAACGGTTAAAGGCGTGTCTATCGAGCACCACCAACAAATACGACCCACAAATCGTGGTACTCACCCCGGGACGTTTTAATAGTGCCTATTATGAACATGCGTTTTTGGCGCGTGAGATGAATGTGCCCTTGGTGCATGGCTATGATTTGATTGTAGAAAACAACCATGTCTACATCCAAGGGGTGCGTGGCAAGGTACAAGTGGATGTGATTTATCGCCGTATTGACGACCCATTTTTGGACCCGTTGGCGTTTTTACCCGATTCAATCTTGGGGGTGTCAGGGCTGATGAGTGCGTATCGCGCAGGCAATGTGGTGATAACCAACGCCCCAGGCACAGGGATTGCTGACGATAAAAGCCTTTATCCGTTTGTACCCAAGATAATTGAGTATTATTTGGGTGAAAAACCGATTCTACCCAATGTGCAAACCTATCAATGCAGTGATGCCGATGAGTTGGCATATGTGCTCGACCATATGCCCGAGTTGGTGATTAAAGAAACGCAGGGCTCGGGGGGATATGGGATGCTGATAGGACCGACGTCAAGCAAAGAACAAATTGCCGCTTACCGCAAACGCTTACTAGACAACCCAGCAGGGTTTATCGCCCAGCCGACCATTAGTCTGTCCACCAACCCAACCGCAGTCGCCAGTGGCATCGCACCGCGCCATATTGATTTGCGTCCTTTTGTATTGTCACATGGTGACGGTACGGTGGATATTGTGCCAGGCGGATTGACACGGGTGGCAATGACCGAAGGCTCATTGGTGGTCAACTCATCCCAAGGCGGCGGGGTAAAAGACACTTGGGTGGTCGATACCGTCAATGGCAAACTCAGCGGCAAACAAGGCACTGCTCATTTGGGCACCATTCAAACCAACCATGAACGAAAATCGCAATCGTCGACTTTATTGGCGTATGAAAACATCAATCACAATCGCTTAATTTTGCTGTTATCAACAGCGAGCTACTTAGTGTGGCTAGGTCGATACAGTGAGCGCTTACGCTACTATGAACAAATCATTACACGGCTGTCAAATGACCAGTACAGCCAAATAGACGTCGATGCCATCGTGCACAATCTTGGCTTGCCGATTTCAGCCGATGCCGATGCCCTATATGACTATCTTGCCAACAAAAAGGTGCCCGAAACCATTGGTTTTATCGAGCAAAATGTCCAAGACGTCAAAGGCGTTATTGGCAAAGATACGGCGGAACTCTATAACCTCATCAAACGGCTAGCCAATACAGGAGCGTACCGCGCCGCTAGCCTACAGCTCTATGCCTGCAATGCCTCGATGCAGCAGGAAAACCCGATTGTGGTCACGTTTTGGCAACTCGGACAATGTTTTGAATCGCTGGACTGTCATATATTGATGAAAAAAGATTGCCGTGAGTGCGTGCAAAAACTTAAAGAGGTTGTTAATACCTTGCCAGAAAACACCCGCTGGCGTGAGCTGGATCGATTGGTCAATCAACTGTTAAAGTCTAATCAACCCAAAGATTTTCAGTCACTATCGGGCGCGTTTTCAAATATTTTACAGCAAGGTGTGTAAGCCAAATCTATTAGATGATTACCATCATTTTGACAAAAATAAGCAGTTAGTGAGAGCACAATGAGACTTATAATCAGCCACCAAACCAATTATTTTTATGAACAACTTGCCTTACGCAGTGTGCAATACATCCGCATGACGCCGATGACACTACCCCACCAAACCATCCATAACTGGCAAGTGATGCTGCCTAAAGTCGCACAAATGCAAACGGACGGCTTTGGCAACCAATGGCTTACCCTAAGCCGTCACGAACCGCATAACAACTTGCAAATTCAAGCCTTTGGCGAAGTAGAAATTAACACTGATACTTTATTTATCCCTGACAATCAGCAAGTGCCGTATCAGATTTTTGCCGTACCCACCAAGCTGACCCAATGCTCCGAAGCCATGCGTGAATTTGCCCATGACGCGCTTGAGCAGTTTTTACAAAGTGAGGACATCGATACGCAGTTAGCCATCCTCAAATCATTGGCAAAAGACTTGCTCGATAAAATGCCCTATACCAAAAGCGTGACCCATGTCGGCACCACAGCAGAGCAAGCGTTTGCGATGGCGGCTGGGGTGTGCCAAGACCATACCCATGTATTTTTGGCACTGCTACGGGATAAAGGCATTGC
The DNA here is from genome assembly GCF_032004885.1 of Moraxella sp. CTOTU47579. Classification (NCBI taxonomy): domain Bacteria; kingdom Pseudomonadati; phylum Pseudomonadota; class Gammaproteobacteria; order Moraxellales; family Moraxellaceae; genus Moraxella; species Moraxella sp. CTOTU47579. The sequence goes on along the minus strand of NZ_DALZOJ010000005.1, from coordinate 25,526 downwards.
AGCGCGCTATGTATCGGGTTATATTTATGAAGCGACCCAAGCGCATATGGCAAGCCATGCCTGGGCAGAAGTCTGGCTTGCGGGTAATTGGTACACCTTTGATATCTCTAACCAACATTTTACCCCTAATTCCCATGTCTACATCGCCTTTGGGCGTGACTATGCCGATGCGGCGCCAGTGCGCGGGGTGCGAACAGGGGGCGGTGACGAGCGACTGTATAGTCAAGTCATGGTATCTACAAGCCCCCAGTACATACCGCAGCTTAACGCGCAGTTTGCAGCGCAGCAGTAATTTGCCACTATTGATTCACCAATATTTGCTAAACCAGTATTTGCTAAAAAAGGAACAACCATGACCTATTGTGTGGGTATCCGACTCAAAGATGGGATGATTTTCGCCAGTGATACTCGCACCAATGCGGGCGTTGACCAAGTATCGATGTTTCGCAAAATGTATCAATACGGCATTGAAGGCGAGCGGTTTTTGGTGCTACAAACCGCCGGCAACTTGGCGACGTCACAAGCGGTATTTACCAAACTAGATAACGCCATCAAACTTGCGCAAGAGCGTAATCTGCATACCGTCCCTACCCTGTATGATGCCGCGCAATTGGTGGGTGAGTGCCTGCGAGAAACCACCATCCATGCCCAAACCATCGCACAAGAAACGGATACCAAGTTTAGAAGCAGTTTTATTTTGGGTGGGCAAATCAAGGGGCAATCCCCCGAAATTTATTTTATCTACCCTGAAGGTAATTGCATCAGAGCAACGACCGATACGCCTTTTTTCCAGTTAGGGGAAAGTAAATACGGCAAACCTATTTTAGACCGTTCCATGAATTATGACGCATCACTCAAATCAGCGATGCGAGCCATTCTGATTTCTTTTGATTCAACCATCCGCTCCAACTTATCCGTCGGTATGCCCATTGATGTGTTGGTCTATCACAATGACAGCCTACAGATGCCACAAGGGTTTCGCATTGATGAAAACGATGAGTACTTTGCCAGCATACGCCAACACTGGTCAGATGGGCTAAGAAAAATTCTAAATGAACTTGAAGACTCACCGGTGAGCTATTGGCAATAGCAACTGTCATACAGTTAAAAATCAACCCACGTCAAACCATCTAGCAGGTTCTTCACTGTGTCATCCCCTGTCCATTTATATCGTGCTTTTGGTTATACCGCGCTTTTGGTTATACCATTTTTGGCATATACCGCTCTTGACATAATCCGTTCCCGTCTATATCGACCAGTCCTAGGCAATTGCTTTACTATAGTTCAATTGCCTTGCCATAGATAATGCAAATACCTTGGGTTTTTGCTAGGCGGTTATTTTGGTGGGTATGGTATGATGTGATTTTTTATAATTGTTTGGTTTTTATGCTATGCAGCTAACTGATTTGGCACCTTGGGGTGAATCACTCAGAATCGCCGTAGAAGTCATTGGCACCATTGCTTTTGCCTTGTCAGGTATCTTGGCAGGCGTGCGCAAACGTATGGATATGTTTGGGGTAGCGGTGCTGGGATTTTTATCGGCGTATGGGGGTGGCACGCTGCGTGATATTTTGCTAGAGCGGCGGCCGTTTTTTTGGGTGTCCCAAGAGCTGATGTTATGGCTGGTGTTTGCGCTTTGTATTGTGGTGATGCTAGTCAATAGCCGCCGTCCGTTTCGTATCACCCCTGCGGCGATTCAATTGGCAGATGCGTTAGGGTTAGGCTTGTTTGTCGCCTCTGGGGTACAAGCGTCACTGGCAAGCGGTATGCCGATGGCGGTGTCAGTCATCATGGGGATTATTACTGGGGTATTTGGCGGGGTGATGCGTGATATTGCCTGTGGTGAGATGCCCACCGCGTTTTTTGACCATCGTCCGTATGCTATGTGTGCGTTGGTTGGCGGCTGGGTGTATGCGATTTTGGCGGTTTACAGCTCGCTTGCCGCTTGGGTGATTATGTTCATCAGTACCGTCACCACCACAGGGCTGCGTATTGCCGCGCTGGCGTTTAATTATCATTTACCCGGTTGGAAAAAAAGCGCCTCTTAGCTAACGAATTAGGTAGTCAACACATTTAGCCATCACTTTTGGTAGTTATCAAATTTGGCTTGACTGCGGCAATCCGTTAATAAATATAAGGCTTTATCAAGCGGCTAAATCAAGCAAATAATACCGATGCTCGCATTTGATGACGTCAAGCTGGTAAGTCAGATAGGCATGATGGTCGGTTGGGGTTGGGATGTCAAGTGCTGCAGCCGCAAGATAATGATACAGCAAAATCTCGTTATATCATTATCTAAGCTTAGCGTATGCGGTTTTGGACAATAGTCGGTGTCGGTATCTAGATAGCTTACTTTTGCCAGATTGAAATAAATACTGCTTACACCAATCGCTCGACTGCTTTTTTCTTCCAAACAAATTGGTAGTACAAGCCTTGTAACACGCTCATCACTATAAAGTTTGCCACATACGCCCACCAAATGCCTTGCAGTCCAAAATGACGACTGAGTAAAATCGCACTGGGAATCTCTACCAATAAGATACTGCCGATACTGATAAACATAGGCTGCCACACCATCCCAGTAGCGCGCATCATGCCACTAAAAATCATGCCACTGCTAAAAAAAAGCAAACTCCATAACACAATGTGCAATAACTGTTGCGCTAGTATAATCACGCCTTCCACCGTGATAAACATCGCCATCAAATAACGGGAAAAAAGATACGCCAGAACAATCAACCCACCCGTAATAATGAGATTGGTCATCATGGCAGTGCGAGTGACGCAGTTTAAGGCACTTGCTTTACCTGCGCCAATCGCTTGCGAGGCATAAATTGATGCTGCTATCGCAATCGACATGGCAGGAAATTGCACATAGCTCAACACTTGGTTGACTGCGCCATAAGCTGCGGTAGCATTGGTACCAAAGCCATTGACCAGCCCAATAATCACCAAGCCAGATATCGCGCCCGTGACCATCTGAAACGCGGTAGGTAACCCCAACCGAATCACTTTACGCGCGATGTCGGGTTGGATGCGTATATATTTGAGTAATTGAGTATCAATTTGTAAGGGGTGATTTTTGGCACGGGTATAAAAAAATAAAAACAGCAATACCAACAACTGTGACAATAAAGTCGCAATCGCAGGGGCCTGAATATCTAGCTTGGGTAACCCGAACCAACCTTGAATGAGCGCAGGCGTCACCACAATCCCAATCACAATGGAAATACCCACGGCAAACAGGGGCGTCACCGAATCGCCAACCCCGCGCAATAACGAAGTATAAGCGATAAATAAAAACAGTAGCGGACTGCCTGCCAACATTAACTTGGCATAACGGTTTGCCAAGCCTTGAATCTCAGCAGGGACGCCCATCTGCACAATAATCAATTGACTGAGCAAGCTGCCCGCAATCGCAATCATTACCCCTAATATCAAAATAATTGCAAAGCTATTGCCGGTAATTCGTTTGACCAAATCCAACTCTCTGGCACCCCAAGCCTGCCCTACCAAAATCGATGAGCCTGAAGCGATACCGATAATAAATGCCATCAAAAAAAACAGCACTGGGGCAAACACCGACACGGCGGCAATCGCCTGTACCCCTAGCATCTGCCCAACAAAAATAGTGTTAATCGTCCCTGACAGCGATTGCAAGATGTTGGTCAGCAGTAAAGGCAACAAGAAAAACAAAAACGGTCGCCATAGCGTGCCGACCGAACTAAAATCTGGAAGTTGTTGTGATTTTTTCATACCGTCAAATTTGCTTAATGATAATTGCTTCTTAATAATAGTTGCTTAATGATGATAATGATAACGATGGCTATTTTAATTATTTTTTTGCTACCTACCCGCTAGGTAAATTTATACAGTGCTAGATAGCAACCCAAAGCGTATCGAAAGGCCAAAAAATCTACCGACGCTGGCAAAATTTCGTTCATAGTAAACGATTGCTCAACAACATATCGCAATAAAATGTTAACTATCTTTCGTTATCACCCGTCATTTTACCGCTTACTTTAACAAAGATAACAAACGACACATATTGTCAAACTTCTATGGTCGATAACTCTGTTAAACTTTACCCTGTGCCTTGGTGCATATGTGCTTTGATGCATAAGTGGCGATAACCAGCCGCTTTGATAATGACAGAATCAAAAAAATTCACTAAAAAAGAGAACAATAATGACAACCGACAACCAAACCGATACCCAGCAATTTCGCAGCGAAAAAGACACCATGGGCGCTGTCAACGTCCCTATAGATGCCTACTGGGGCGCGCAAACCGAGCGTAGCCGCAATAACTTTAAAATCGGTGGCGAAACCTTGCCACAGCCGCTGATTGAAGCCATGGCACTGGTCAAAAAAGCCGCCGCCATCACCAATGCCAAATTAGGGCGTATCAGTGATGATAAACGTGACCTTATCGTGCAGGCCGCCGATGAAATCATCAACGGGGCACTGCGTGACCAATTTCCTTTGGTGGTTTGGCAAACAGGCTCTGGCACCCAGTCAAACATGAATATGAATGAAGTGATTGCCAACCGCGCCAATGAACTTGTCGGTCAAGGCAAAGGTCGTTATCAGCCAATTCATCCCAATGACGATGTCAACCACGCCCAATCTACCAATGACAGCTTTCCCACCGCGATTCGAGTAGCGGCGGCGCGTCAGATTATCTATCTGCTTATCCCTGCGGTGCAAAAACTGCGTGACACCTTAGCAAGCAAAGCTGAGCAGTTTGCTAGCATTGTAAAAATCGGACGTACCCATTTGCAAGACGCCACCCCTTTGACGCTAGGACAAGAGTTTAGCGGCTATGTCAGTCAGTTAGATCATGCGCTCATTCGTCTAGATGCCGCGCTACAAGGTCTGTATGAACTGCCTTTAGGCGGTACTGCAGTCGGTACAGGACTCAATGCGCATCCTGACTATGCGCAGACTGTCGCACAGACCTTAGCGGATTTAACACAAATTCCGTTTGTCACCGCGCCCAATAAATTTGAAGCGTTAGCGGCCAGAGACGCTGAAGTTTTTGCCTCAGGTGCCCTAAAAACCTTGGCGGCAAGCCTTAATAAAATTGCCAATGATGTGCGCTGGTTGGCTTCAGGTCCTAGATGTGGGATTGGCGAGCTTAAAATCCCTGAAAATGAGCCAGGTTCATCCATCATGCCAGGTAAAGTCAATCCGACCCAGTCTGAAGCCATGACGATGGTCGTGGCGCAAGTGATGGGTAACGATGTCACCATCAATATGGCGGGGGCGTCGGGCAATTTTGAACTCAATGTGTTTATGCCAGTCATCGGCTACAACCTGCTACAATCGATTCGCTTACTTGCCGATACTTGTGACAGCTTCAATGACCATTGCGCGGTAGGCATCGAGCCTGTGACAGAAAAAATTGATTATTTCCTACACAACTCATTGATGTTAGTCACCGCGCTCAATCGCCATGTCGGCTATGAAAATGCAGCAAAAATTGCCAAAACTGCTTATAAAGAAAATAAAACCTTAAAACAAGTTGCCGTTGAACTCGGTTTATTGACTGACGCCCAATTTGATGAATGGGTCAAACCTGAAGCCATGACTAGTCCAAAGTGATTAATCGAAAGTGACTAATTCAAAAATGATTAGTCCAAAGTAATGTGAAGGTTAATGCAGCGTAATCGCACTCTTTAATCAATCAATTTTTATCAGCAGCTTTTTAGCCAGATGACTGTCATCTGGCTAAAAGCTAACTCACGCAAGCTTTTGCTATTTACTAAATTGCCACTAGCTCCCTGATGCCTTTTTCTGGCATATCACCGCCCATGCCTTGGGCGATGACTTGCCCCCGTGCCATAACCGTATAGTTGTCGGCAAGTTCTTCGGCAAAGTCATAAAACTGCTCGACCAAAATAATCGCCATATCACCTTGGTCAGCCAAGCGACGAATCACCCGTCCGATATCTTTGATAATCGATGGCTGAATCCCTTCAGTCGGCTCGTCCAAAATCAGCACCCGTGGCTCAGAAGCGAGCGCCCTGGCTATCGCTAATTGTTGTTGTTGACCGCCTGACAAGTCACCGCCCCGGCGCTGGCTCATCTCATCGAGCACAGGAAAAATCTCGTACAAATGGTTTGGGACTTTTTTGGCTTTGCTGCCTTTAAACTTTGCCATGCCAATCAAGATATTTTCTTCTACGGTTAAGGTTGAAAAAATATCTCGCCCTTGTGGCACATACGCCATGCCTGCGCGCACGCGGTTTTCGGGCGATAATTTGCTGATGTCTTTGCCATCGAGCAAAATTTGACCCGATTTAATCGGTAAAACCCCCATCAGGCACTTTAACAGTGTGGTTTTACCCACGCCATTGCGACCGAGTACCACAGAACACTCACCCACAGGCGCGGTCAAACTGACATCGCGCAAAATATGACTACCGCCATAATATTGATTGATTGTGTTTACTTCTAACATCGCTATCCCCTATCGCCCTAGATATTTTTCGATGACATCGTCGTTGGCTTGTACTTCAGCAAGCGTCCCTTCTGCCAAAATCGCCCCTTGTGCCAATACCGTCACTTGCTCACTGATGGTGTCAATAAAGCTCATGTCATGCTCAACCACCACCAAGGTATGGTCTTTTTTGAGCTCCAAACATAGCTCGGCGGTGCGTTCGGTTTCGGCATCGGTCATGCCTGCCACTGGCTCATCGAGCAAAATCAGCTTGGGGCGCTGCATCAGTAGCATCCCAATCTCCAGCCATTGTTTTTGCCCGTGCGACAACAATCCTGCAGGTTTATTGACAAACTCACCCAAGCGAATCGTCGCTAAAGTCTGGTCAAGGGCATTTTGCGCATCTGGGTCAAGTTTGCTAAACAGGCTTTTTTTGACCCGCTTGTCTTTGGGTGCGGCAAGCAGTAAGTTCTCCATGACGGTAAAATTTTCAAACACCGTGGGTTTTTGAAATTTTCGCCCAATGCCAGCTTCGGCAATTTGCTCGGTGGTCATGCTGGCAAGATTGTGGGTTTGTCCAAAATACACTGACCCTTCCGTGGGGCGAGTTTTACCGGTAATCACGTCCATCAGCGTGGTTTTACCCGCACCGTTAGGTCCGATAATACAACGCAGCTCGCCTTCTTTGATGTACAAAGATAAGTTGTTTAAGGCGCGGAATTTATCAAACCACACACTGACATCTTCCATATATAGGGCAATACCTTTGCTAAAATCCGCTTCTTGTGACTTTAGCCTTCCGTAGTTGCTCTCAGCAAAGTCATTAATATTATTATCGTTTGTATTCATAACAGACTCTTTGATGTGTTATTAATGGGGTATTTATGGGGTATTAGTCATCGGGTATAATCAAAATAACTACTGGGTTGCAGGCGGTCAGCCTAACGCCGCTGCCGACCCTAAAGCCCCTTCCGCCTAAGATTCTTTTTTTGCTTCTATGTTTGTTTCTTGGTTTGTTTCCATATTTTTTACGCTTGGCTCGACCGTTTTTTTGCCATGCGTGATTTTGTCCAATAGACCAATAATGCCTTTGGGTAAAAACAAGGTGACGACCACAAACAACCCGCCCAAAATCAATAGCCAAGCTTCGGGATATGCCACGGTAAAGTAAGTTTTCACCGCATTGACCACACCTGCGCCCAATATCGCCCCGATCAGCGTGCCGCGTCCACCTGTGGCGACCCAGACCGCCATTTCAATCGAGTTGACAGGGTTCATCTCACTGGGATTGATAATGCCCACTTGTGGCACATACAACGCGCCAGCAATCCCTGCGATAATCGCCGATAACACCCACGCAGATAGCTTGTACCATAGGGTACGGTAGCCCAGGTATTGCAAACGGTTTTCGCTATCACGTACGGCGCCCAGTACGCGGCCATACGGCTTGTGCATCAAATAACGTAGGCCAAGGTAGGCAAGCATCAGCACGAATGCTGTGGCAAAACAGAGCAAGGTGCGCGTCATGGGAGCAGCGATGTCCATACCTAAGATGGTTTTAAACCCGGTAAAACCGTTGTTACCGCCAAACCCAGTTTCGTTACGGAAAAATAGAAGTGATGCGGCAAACACCATGGCTTGGGTGATAATCGAGAAATATACGTCTTTGATTTTTGAGCGAAAGGCAAAAAACCCAAATATAAAAGCCACCACTGCCGGCACCAGCACCACCAATATCGCCGCCCAAGCAAAGTTGTCTGTGCCTGCCCAAAACCAAGGCATTTTATCCCAGCTCAAAAACCGCATAAACTCGGGCAAGCTGTTGCCTGATGCTTGGCGCATCAGATACATACCCATCGCATACCCGCCAAGGGCAAAGTACAAGCCATGCCCAAGGCTCAAAATCCCCGCATAGCCCCATACCAAGTCCAGTGCCAAAGCAACCATCGCCAGACACATGATTTTGCCAATCAAAGTGACCCAATAAGCGGATAAATGCAGCGCCGAATCGGCAGGTAGCAAATGCAACCAAGGCAACACCATCAACACCGCAAAACAGCCCATAATTGCCAAGCGACTCACTGGTTTATCTGCAAATAATTGTAAAATACGCATTTTTTAACTCTCCAATGATTACTCGACAAAGCGACCTTTAAGGGCAAACAGACCTTGTGGGCGTTTTTGGATAAATAGCACCACCAGTACCAACAAAATGATTTTGGCAATCACCGCACCCATGCCAATCTCAAGCACGGTACCACTCACGCCTAGACCCAAGGCGGCCAGTACTGCCCCCCAAATTTGACCGACACCGCCGACCACTACTACCAAGAAAGCATCGATGATGTAGTTTTGCCCCAAATCAGGACCTACATTGCCCACTTGCGCCAAAGCGCAGCCTGCCAAACCTGCCAAGCCAGAGCCGAGCCCAAACGCCATCATATCGACACGCGCCGAGCGAATACCCACCGCACGCGCCATTTGACGGTTTTGGGTCACGGCACGTACAAACAGACCAAAGCGGGTGTATTTGAGTAAAAACACCAATAACAGCAATACGATAATGGTAAAACCGATAATAGCAATACGGTTGTATGGCAACATCAAGCTTGGGGTCAAGGCGACAGCACCGCTTAGCCATGAAATATTGGAGACTTCGACGTTTTGCGCCCCAAAAATCATGCGAACTAACTGCATCAGAATCAAACTCACCCCAAACGTGGCAAGCAAGGTTTCTAGCTGTCTGCCATATAGCGGACGTATCACTACCCGCTCAATAATCATGCCAATAACGGCGCTCACCAAAAACGCCAGCGGAATCGCGGCAAGCATGTACCAATCGACATAGCCTGCCAAATGGCTCTTAAAAAAACTTTGCACCACATAGGTGGTATAGGCACCAATCATAATGAGCTCACCATGCGCCATGTTAATGACACCCAATAGACCGTAAGTAATGGCAAGTCCCAACGCCGCCAACAACAAAATACTGGCGGTGCTGAAGCCAGAAAACACGTGTCCCGTCCACTCACTGGCTTTGATACGCGATTTGACTTTGTCTTGGGTTGTTTGTAAGGCTTGTTTGAGCTCGGGTGAATGGCTGGTTTGTTTTGCCATCGCTTCGATATCGGCTAACACATCGGGGCTGTTACTGGACGCCAAGGTTTTTAATGCCGCAATCTGGGTCATCTCATCGCCCGATTGCAAATCCATACGCGCTTGCAGTTGTGCCAATGCTGCTTTTACCGTACTGTCTTTTTCATTGGCATAAATATCGGCAACGGTTTTTTTATCGAGTGTGGCGATGTTGTCGGCTAAGATATCCACCGCTTTAAGGCGTTCGCTGGCATCGTCAGATTTGAGTTTGGCTTTGGTTTGCCCTAAGGTCAACGCCGAACGCAGCGCGTTATTGAGTGTGACTTGGTTTAGGTCGCTTGGCCAATTGCTTACCAAAGTATGCGCAGGATAGTGGTAGAGTTGGTCGGTATTTTCTAAAGTATAGACATTGCCGGCATCATCACGGTACAGCTCGTCTTTGTTAATCAGCTCGACCAGTTTGTCATAGGATTGACTGGTGCCTGTCCAGTTGTTGAGCATGGCTTGACGCCCCGCAAAATCGGCGGCTACGAATTTTTGAATATCATCGCCTGCGCTGGCTGCCGTGCTTGCGGATGCCGTAGTTGTAGCTGCTGTGGTTACTGTACTGGTTATCGTAGTTGCCGAAGCGGTACTTGCCTGTGCATTACTCACGCTTGGCAAGCCAATGCCCATCGTGGTCGCTAGCGACATGCCGAGCACAATTTTTTTACTTTTTTGCAAAAACTGCCCGAGAGAATGATTACCATTGAGCATGATGGTCGCTCCTTAGTTTGTATGATTAGTCTTTATGATTAGTCCATCTGTTTGGTGGGGTGACGGATCAATGTTTAAATCAATAAAAGGTGAAATCGTAAAATTTTGGCAAAAAAATAAGCCATACCAGCTGGGGTATTGATGCGCGGTATGGCTGTCACAACATCGAGTGTTAACTTCATTCAAGCTTATTGGAAAGGCTTATTTCGTCATACTTATTTCGGAATACTTATTTGGGGATATAAGGACTCCAAGGTTCAGCTTTAATGGCATCTTTGGTTTTGTAAACCACGTCAAACTGACCATCGGCACGAATTTGCCCAATCATCACAGGTTTGTGTAAGTGGTGATTTTCGGCATCCATGGTTAGCGTGTAGCCCGATGGCGCGGCAAAGCTTTGACCTGCCATGGCAGCACGGACTTTATCCACATCGGTGGAGCCCGCTTTTTCAACCGCTTGCTTCCACATATTGATACCCACATAGGTGGCTTCCATTGGGTCATTGGTCACTACTTTATCGGCATTTGGCAGTTTGTGGTCAATGGCGTATTTTTTATAAGCGTTCACAAACTTGATGTTGACAGGGTTTTTGACCGATTCAAAGTAGTTCCATGCTGCCAAGTGTCCGACTAATGGGGTAGTGTCGATACCGCGAAGTTCTTCTTCGCCCACAGAGAACGCCATCACAGGAATATCCGCCGCTTTGATGCCTTGGTTACCAAGCTCACGGTAGAAGGGGACGTTTGAGTCGCCATTGATGGTGGAGATAACGGCGGTCTTTTTACCCGCTGAGAATTTTTTAATATTACCCACGATGGTTTGGTAGTTGTTAAAGCCAAATGGGGTATATTCTTCCATGATGTCGCTATCTGCCACACCTTTAGACTTTAAAAACGCCCGTAAAATCTTATTGGTGGTACGGGGATACACATAGTCAGTACCCAGTAAGACGAAGCGTTTGGCACCGCCACCTTCTGGTGACATCAAGTATTCAACCGCAGGAATGGCTTGTTGGTTGGGCGCGGCGCCCGTATAAAAGATGTTTTTGGACTGCTCTTGTCCTTCGTACTGCACAGGGTAGAACAATAAGCCGTTTAATTCTTCAACCACAGGCAACACGGATTTACGAGAAACCGATGTCCAGCAACCAAAGATAACCGCGACTTTGTCTTGTGTTAGTAGCTGGCGCGTTTTTTCGGCGAACAATGGCCAGTCTGAGGCAGGGTCGACAACCACAGGCTCAAGTTTTTTGCCCATCACCCCACCTTTGGCATTGATTTCATCAATCGCCATCAACGCGGTGTCTTTGAGCGATGTTTCAGAGATTGCCATAGTACCTGAGAGTGAATGTAATATACCCACTTTGATGGTATCACCATTGCTAGGGGCAGGCGCACTACCGGTGGCAGCAGTGGTTGACGTGCCACTGGCTGGTTTGGCGTCACTTGATGATTGCGGTTTTGAACAACCTGTCAACATCATACTGCCCGTTACCGCTAGGGCAACCAAGGATCTGCCAAATGCACGACGGCTTAATTGACGCTCAGTCGTGGTTAGCTCGGTGGTTTTTTTGTCTAACATGTGTCACTCCTAAAATAGATGGATTGCCGTTTTAAGGTAGAGCGTAACGGATAGGCTTTGGCTATCGGTTGCTGGTTGTCTTAACTGACTATAGTGATAATTCAATTAGTGTGCCAATCTGCATGTTAAAAGCTATTTTTGGAAATTTTATCAATTAAATCAAAAGGTTGAATTGGTATAGTTAAAAACATTTATTTTAAATAATCACCCATTGGCTAAATGCTGCTCCTTGGTAAAAAATGGGTAAACTTTGGCAGCCTTAGCGATTTCACCAATCTGATGAACTGGAATAGTTTTTTGCACTATTACCATTCATCTGTCATTTATTTGGCATTGCTCTAGCATTGACTGACGCTAAACAATGCTTTATCGCCAGTGTCTTTATGACATGACCCAATTTGTTGCATAAAAAAAGTGCAAGCCAGACAGCTTGCACTTTTTATCAAAAATGTTGTTAATCACTAGTTAGCCAATACCATTGCCATGCCCAATGCCGCTATAATCGAAGGTAGCCAAGACAGCTTGGGATGCGCATGGGATTGTGCTTTTACCCAATTCATCACCCCTGCACCCACAGCAAACAAGGCAGACATCGCGGTTATCATGCCTAAGCCAAAGCCTTGACTCACGCTACTGACTGGCATCTCCACGGCATGCGCCATACCATGAAATAGCGTCAAACCAAATAAGCTGATCGCCATCATGAGCGAAAAGCTTTTCTGTTTGGCTTGTGCTATCTTGGTGCGCTGCGCCAAAACTGCGACCGCTGTCAACACCACCGATAGCAAAATCGCACCTTCAATAATCGATGAGCCAATCGCCACATGAGCTAGTTGCACCAAAGCAAATCCTAACAGTAGGCTTGTCACCAATAAGCCTAAACCCAGTTTTTTGTGACGGGCAAACACCATGCCCATGCCAACCGCAAGCACCACGTGGTCAAGACCTGAGATAGGGTGCATGAGCCCTGCAGTGACGGCAGCCATTAAATCCACCGAACTTGCACCTGCATGATGGGTTAAACCATGACCGACATGCGCCACTGCCACACTTGAAAGGCTAAAAAGCGCAGTTGCCAACGCCGTTTTTTGGGTTGTTTTTTGGGTTAAAGTTTTCATTATGTCTCCTTGATTTTATCGCATTTTTTACATATTTTCGCTTGAGCTTGGTAAATGTTGTACCGGCTGTGACGGAATCTCTAGCGCTCTTAGCATGCCCTGTTGTTGGATAAATTTGATAATGTCATCCAAACCGTCTTGAGTTTTCATGTTGCTAAACACAAACGGCTTATCGCCGCGCATTTTTTTGGCGTCTTTATCCATAATCGACAAATCCGCGCCCACGAGTGGCGCAAGGTCGGTTTTATTGATGATCAGCAAATCTGATTTGGTAATCCCGGGTCCACCTTTACGGGGGATTTTGTCGCCTGCACTCACATCAATCACATAAATAGTCAAATCCGACAACTCTGGGCTAAAGGTCGCCGCCAAGTTATCACCGCCGGACTCAATGATAATCAGCTCAAGACCGTCAAAGCGATTTTGCAAGGTAGCCACGGCATTAAGATTAATCGACGCATCTTCACGAATCGCTGTGTGCGGACAACCGCCCGTTTCCACCCCGATAATCCGCTCAGCGGGCATGGCGTCGTGGCGGGTCAAAAACTCCGAATCTTCTTTGGTATAAATATCGTTGGTAATCACCGCCATGTTGTACACATCTTTGAGACGGCGACACAGACTTAAGGTCAAAGCGGTTTTGCCAGAGCCAACAGGCCCGCCAATGCCAAGGCGTAACGGGGATAAGCGAGGCTGTTGGGTTGGGGTTTTTTGGGTAAAGCCAGTCATGGGGTTTCCTTGTGATTGATGTTAAAGACGGGTTGTTAAAGACAGGGGGTTTAGGAACGAAACAGACGACTATATTGTTGTTCATGATGACAGGATAATTCTGCCAAAGATGGTATAGACGCTGATAGTTGCAAGTGGTTGATTAAAATTAGTAATGTTTGGGCATGCTGCTGTGCCTGTAAAAATTGTGGCGCAATGTCTTGTAGCTTACCCATAACCGTTTGCTGATGATTGATGGCTGTCAATGCCATTTTGACTTTGCTGGCTTGCGTTTGGCAAAGCTTGGCAATCGGTTCATCCATCGCTTGCCCCAATTGCCAAATGATACGTTGGCCTGCCATTTGTCCTAGCGGCAAGGTTTTGACAATCGCTAAGGTCAGATTTTCCATTTGAGCAAACGCATAGGTCATCAAGCTATCGGCTATGGGCAGTTGCCAAAAATACGCCAAGCGAGCGAATAACGGTAAATAGCCTTGCGCTATCCAATCTTGTGGCATCGCAAGGCCGAGCACGCCATCGAGCCAGGCACAAAATGCCTGCGCCAATTGTTGACTCTCTAATAAAAACTCATGGCTATCACGGCTTGCCCCATAAAAATTGGCTAGACTATCCACCAAGCTGTGGTGATTTTTTTGCGCTGACAGCTGCATCATACTTGCCATCAGCGGCAATTCAAAATTGAGTAAAACCTCTTGTTGATACGCCTGCAAAAACGCCAAACTACTGGCTTCATCATGAATAAAACCTTGCTCAATAGCAGACTCCACGCCTTGGGAATAGGTATAACTACCAATCGGCAAATTGCTCGATGCCAGCATCATCAGCTTAAGCAATTGTTGTGGCGGCGCCGTGTGTGTGAGGTGCGATATTGTTGTCATCGTTTTCATGAAAAAAACGTGGCTTTGGTTAAATCACCGACGATTGTGCTTTGCGTGTCGGCATGGCTTAACCGATTATCATGCCCATGTGAATGCCCGCCATGCCCATACGCCCCTGTTTCAGGTTCAAAAGCATGTTCTACCTCGCTCACGGTTAAGCCCAATTTCACTAGCATATCGGCAAGCACATAATCGGGCTCAAAGTACAGGGCATGCTGCGCTTGACCCTGCTCAACGAGCATCAGTGGTACATGACGATTGCCTAAATGGTACGCCCCCCGCATCAGTTCAAAAGCATTGTCGGCGGTGACTTTGGTGAGGGTTTGTGGTTTGGCAAAAATTTGTATGATGTCGCCTGACGCATTTTGTACCACATCCCCATCTTTGAGCGTACCTGTGCGTGGCAGGTCGATACCGACCGCTTCACCATTTTGCAGGGTTGCACGAAAGCGTGACCGCTGGCGTGTGTCAAAGTCGAGCTGCAAAAACTGCCCGTTTGCTTGTTGGTTGACCAAATCGGTTTGCTGTTGGTGAGTTAACAGTTGCACCCGCTGATTATAAATTTTCATCATTATCCTTTGTTAAATTTTCTACCTACTCAGAAGTTTCCCATGACAACCGCATTTTTGACAGCGACCCTCTTTAAATTGATGTTCACAGTTGTTAAGCCCATACAGTAAATGCGAACAGTTTGGGCAAAGATTTTTCATTGGCGATACATTGTTAAAAAACTCACTGCCACATTCATCACAGATGGGATTGTTCGGTTTTAGTCATCACATTGGCATTCATATCTAAAATCCCATTTAAAACAAGAAATACCGCTGTGCCATTGGCAACACAGCTGACGGCTGGCAAGTGAGAAGCTGACCATCCGCCCGCACTTCATAGGTTTCTGGGTTGATCGACATCTCAGGGCAATAGCTATTAAACCGCATATCTTTTTTGCGAATGTCACGAATACCCTGCACAGGGCGAATCACTTTTTGCAACCCGAGTTTGTGTTGGATATTGTTGTCAAAGGCGATTTTGGATACAAAGGTGATACTGGTTTGGTGGATGGCTTTGCCAAGGCTTGCGAACATCGGACGATAATGCACCGGCTGCGGGGTTGGGATGGAGGCATTGATATCGCCCATCGGATAAGCGGCGATGCTACCACCTTTTAAAATCGTGTCAGGTTTTACCCCAAAGAATTTGGGCGACCATAGCACCAAATCCGCCCATTTACCGACTTCTACCGAACCGACTTCCTCGGCAATACCATGGGTAATGGCGGGATTGATGGTGTATTTGGCGATATAGCGTTTAATGCGAAAATTGTCATTTTCTGTCACTGTATCTTCGGTCACTGTATTTTTGGTCACTGGGTCGATGTCATGAAGCCCAATATTAGACGCATTTTGGCTCACTGTATCAGGTGCTAAAAATCCGCGTTGGCGTTTCATTTTATCCGCCGTTTGCCAAGTGCGGATAATCACCTCGCCCACCCGTCCCATCGCTTGCGAGTCGCTACTCATCATCGAGATTGCCCCCAAATCGTGCAAAATGTCTTCAGCGGCGATGGTTTCTTGGCGGATACGGCTCTCAGCAAAGGCGATATCTTCGGCAATCGCAGGGCTCAAATGGTGACAGACCATCAGCATGTCGAGATGCTCATCGATGGTGTTGATGGTAAACGGACGCGTGGGGTTGGTCGACGACGGCAACACATGTGGCTCGCCAATCGCCCGCAAAATATCAGGGGCGTGCCCGCCGCCTGCGCCTTCGGTGTGAAAGGTGTGAATACAGCGATCTTTAAAGGCGTTTAGCGTGCTTTCTAGATAGCCACTTTCGTTGAGCGTATCGGTATGAATCGCCACTTGCACATCATACTCTTCGGCAACGCTCAAGCAGTTATCAATCGCTTGCGGCGTGGTGCCCCAGTCTTCATGCAGTTTTAGCCCGACCACGCCTGCTTCGATTTGCTCGACAATCGGCTGCGGCAAGCTGACATTGCCTTTGCCTAGTAGCCCAATGTTCATGGGCATATCATCAAGGGCTTTGAGCATGGTTTCGATATGGTATTTGCCGTTGGTGCATGTGGTGGCAAGCGTGCCTTGGGCAGGCCCTGAACCACCGCCAATCATGGTCGTCACCCCAGACATCAAGGCAACCTCCGCTTGCTGTGGCGCGATAAAGTGAATATGGGTGTCAATCCCGCCCGCGGTCAAAATTTTGCCTTCACCTGCAATAATCTCGGTGCTTGCGCCAATAGCGATGGTGACATTGGATTGAATATCGGGGTTGCCCGCCTTGCCAATCGCCCAAATTCGGCTGTCTTTTATCGCCACATCGGCTTTATAAATCCCGGTATAATCCAAAATAAGCGCGTTGGTAATCACGGTGTCAGCCACCTCAGCAAACGGGCGCTGCCCTTGCCCCATGCCATCACGAATCACTTTGCCACCACCAAATTTGACCTCTTCACCATAGCTGGTAAAGTCTTTTTCCACTTCGAGCCACAGCTCGGTATCAGCAAGACGCAGTTTATCGCCCACGGTTAAGCCAAAATGCTCGGCATACATTTGGCGGGGTACGGTTTTTTGTGATTTTGGTAAACTTGCGGTATCCACAGATGCGGTGGCTTGCCCCATCACCCGCCCAGCAAACCCAAAAATCGCCTTATTGCCACCAAACTCGACCAGTTCGACTGATCGCGCTTGCCCTGGCTCAAAACGCACTGCTGTACCCGATAAGATATTTAAGCGAAACCCAAGCGCCTTGTCACGGTCAAACGCCAGTGCGTCATTGGCTTCGGCAAAATGGTAGTGAGAGCCGATTTGAATCGGTCTGTCGCCGGTATTTTTGACCAAAATAGTTTGGACGGCGCGCCCTTCATTCAGGATAATGGCTTGGTCTTTTAGCTTATATTCGCCAACTTTCATGGTTTACCCCTTATACTGTTTAAATTACACAATCGGTTGGTGAATGGTCACCAGTTTGGTACCATCTGGAAAGGTGGCTTCCACTTGCACATCGTCAATCATCTCGGCGATACCATCCATCACATCCTCAACCCTAAGCCACGTGGTGCCTTCGCCCATCAACTGTGCCACTGTTTTGCCCTCTCTTGCGCCTTCGAGCACCAACATACTGATATAGGCTATTGCTTCTGGATAGTTAAGTTTTAAGCCACGTTGTTTGCGGCGCTCGGCAACCAGTCCTGCGGTAAAAATGAGTAATTTATCTTTTTCGGCGGGGGTTAAATGCATGGGTTACTCCAATTATTTTTTCAGTGTTAAAAATTAGACCTTCACTGCCATTAGGTTGCCCAAATTCGGGGCAAATGACTGTCTTGTTGCCACATTAAAGTGCGAATCTCACCACGAACTGCACCAAAACTGTCAAAACATTGGCGGACATCATCCCCCAAATAGCGAATAATCATCACCTCGCCTGTTTGGGTGCAAGAGACAGGCAAGCTATGGTGGTCGATAAATAAGCGTAATTGCTTGACCCATTCAATCAGCTGTTTTTGCGCATCAACGCTTGGCACAACCCATAAGCTCGCAAAGACGCTATGGTTATTGAGACCCACGGCTGAGCCAAACCAATCGTGTTCGGCACAGTGATGTAAGGTATCAGCAAGCAGCAATTTGGGCTGCTCATCCACGCGCCAAAATAGGTTTGATAACCGCATCTCGCCTGTACTGTAGCGCTCGCCATGATACTCTCGCCCTAACAGGTTAATTTCCCAAGCGATAACACTGGCAGCTGGGCTGATAAAAAACTGATTGGTGGCATGGGCAAAACTTGCGTTATAAAAACAGTTTTCTTGCGGTAGCCATTCAAAACGGCTGTCATCTTGTAGATAAACCGTGACATTTTGAACAGCATAACTATTTGAATTCTCTTGAGTTTCTTGGTTTTTTTTGGTTTCTTGGGTTTTTCTGGCTGATGGGCTATCATCGGTTTGCTTGTTAGCGGTGTAACTTGGTAAATTGCCGTACCATTTATTTGCCCCGGGCGTGGTAATCACAGCGTGGGCGTGATGTTTTACGCCAATGTCAATATCGAGTTTATCGCCTAAGGCGATGCCAGCAGGCGGATACAGCATGATGACATGACAAATACCTTGCTGTTCACCGCTTTCAGGATACAAGGCTTTTTGTACCCGCAAGGCGCCTTGGTGATGGCGTTGTACCAAATTGGTGCGCGCATGCTCACCCGCATGTTGGGTGTCAAAAGCTAAGGTAAGTACTGAGTGCCAAGCCATATCTATCTAACTATATAAAAAATATATGGTTTTATAGAATGCAAGGGGTGTGCCACATTGCGGCAGTGAGACTTGATACCACCATACTGAAGCCCAAATCAGGGATGTTTACACGGTGGTGGGCTGTTATTAAACTTGAGTATCGACTTCCGTCAGTTGCCGATGACGCTGCATGGGCAATTTGATAGAGTTTAGGAGGGTGGCTAAAAGGATTAATATCATCCCTGAGTACTGCATGCCATTGAGCGATTGGTGCAGTAATACGATCGACAATACAATCGCGGTAAACGGCTCAAACACGGTGAATACCGAGGCTTTGGTCGCAGGGAGTTTATGTAAGGCTGACATATACAAGAAAAACGGAATCACGGTACCCACTAGGCTGAGCCCCATCACCCACAACCAAGTGATGACAGGCATGCTGAATGCTTTGGCATAGGTTTGATAGGTCATCGGTAGGAATAATAAAGCCATGGCACTAATCACCACCGAACTAAAAAACACCAAGGTCGGTGGATAGTGTTTGTGTAAGGCTTTTTTTCCTAAAATGCCATACAGTGAATAGCACACCCCAGATAATAGACCAAACACAATCCCCCAACTCAATGTAAAGTTCTCACTGAGCGTTGTCAATGCCACACCCACTACCGCGATGCAAGCTAAGGTAAATGATTTTTTTGTTATCGGTTCTTTTAATAAAAAAAATGCCAATACCAAACTAAAAATCGGCGCCGTATATAGTAGTGATACCGCAATGCCCGCGCCCACAAAATTGACCGCGATAAAATAGCAAACCGTCATGCCTAGCACGCCAATCAACGATTGCAGGCTCAACTGTAATATCTCGCCAAATGACAACTGCCTAATAGACGTCCACAACGATGGCAATAACATCAGTAGCATCATAGCAGCCGTCACCACTCTTAAAATGGCAATTTGCACACTATCAAAACCCAGTTGATGTAGATAGGTAGTAAAGATACCCAGCGTGCCCCAACAGATAGCCGCCACAATGACTTGTAAGCCACCCATCGTCGCATGATTGCGCGTGTTAGGGGATTGGTTGGTACCGAAAGCAGGTTTACGAGTCACTGGCAACTCCTAAAAAATGGGAAATAAAAAAAGTGATTCTAGCAAACAAGGTTGGCTAAAACCACTTTGGGAAAAAACTTAAATTAACTTCATGGGGTTATTGATAACCGTGGTTAATCAATTATTTTTCTAACATTTTTTTAACGTTTTTTTAACCTTTTTCTAACATAGACACACTATCGGATTTTTTATACATCACCGTTGCTACCAGCGCGATTACGCTTGCTATCACCAATAACCAAGCTGGCGCGATTTGACTGCCTGTTTTGCTCATTAACCAAGTTGCCATCAACGGGGTTGTGCCGCCAAGTAGGGCATTGGCTGAGTTAAAGGTGAAAGCAAAACCTGAATAACGCACCTCGACTGGGAAAATCTCACTTAAAAAAGCCGGTAGTGTACCGTCATTGACGGATAATAACAGCGAGAACAGCAGTTGAATCAACACAATGGTTAAAAACCCACCCAGGCTTAGCATATGAAACAAAGGCACGGTCAACGCGATAAACAATACAGATGCGATGATCAGCATGGTTTTGCGACCGTATTTGTCTGACAGTTTACCCATCGTAAAAATCATACCGATATAAGCGACTAATGAAATGGAGGCAGCTAGCAGCGACTGCGTTTCATTGATGTGCATTTGGGTCGATAAATAAGTCGGCATATAGCTTAGGATTAAGTAAAAAGCCACCGCATTCAAACTACATAACATAAACGCACTACACAAGGTTTTTTTATGGTTGGCAAACAAATTTTTGATTGGCACCGGTTTTTCAATGGTGCTTTCTTCAAAAGCCTTAAAAGCCGGGGTTTTTTCAAGATTCAACCGCATATATCGACCCACTAGACCCAGTGGTGCAGCCAATAAAAACGGAATACGCCAGCCCCAAGTTTGTACAAAGTCAGCATCCATAAAGGCGGTCATAGCTGCCGCAATCAGCGAACCTAATAATAGACCGGCCGATGTACTGGCAGGTACGATACTGGTATAAAACCCTTTTTTGTCGGGGGGCGCATACTCTGCCATAAATGCTGATGCCCCTGCATACTCTCCCGAGGCTGAAAAACCTTGAATCATGCGCAGCAGTAACAACAACACAGGCGCTAAGATACCGACGGTGGCATAACTTGGCAACAATCCGATTAAGAAAGTAGCACCTGACATAATCAAAATCGACCAAGATAAAGCCGCTTTTCGACCGTATTTATCGCCAATATGTCCCCAAAAAATACCCCCAAACGGGCGGACAATAAAGGATAGCGCAAAAATTGCATAAGTTGACATCAATGCGACGGTTGCATCGGTTTTAGCAAAAAATACGCTAGCGATGACAGTGGCAAAATAGCCATACGATGCGTAATCAAACCACTCGACAAAGTTACCAATAAAACTGGCTTTGGCGGCTTTTTTGAGTAACACAGGATCTTTAACATACGGCTCTGCAGCTGGTTGTTGCATTGCTATGGCAGTGGGTGAAAGTGCAAAAGTTGTCATTTAGTTTCCCCTTGGTTGGTAGTAAGTCATGCTAAAGTAAGCTAACTGATAATGTTATGCGCGGGACCATAGGCGAAGCCTGTGATGTTGTCTGCGCCTGTTTCAGTTAAAACCAAAATATCATGTTCACGATAACCGCCTGCCCCTGCCATACCTTCTGGAATCATAATCATCGGTTCCATTGAGATGACCATATTTGGCTCAAGTACCGTATCAATGTCTTCACGCAGTTCTAAACCTGCTTCACGGCCATAATAGTGTGACAACACGCCAAATGAGTGCCCATACCCAAAGGTGCGGCGGTCTAAAATGCCATATTCGGCATAGATTTTGTTGAGCTCTAAGGCGATATCACAGCAACGAACGCCAGGTTTGATGAGTTTCATGCCTTCTTCATGCACTTTGCAGTTAATTTCCCAATATTTGAGCGTTGCTGCATCAGGTTCACCAAAATACAGCGTACGCTCCAGCGCCACATAGTAGCCTGCAATCATCGAAAAGCAGTTTAAGCTTAAAATATCATTGCGCTGCACTTTGCGATTGGTCACAGGATTGTGCGCGCCATCGGTGTTGATACCTGATTGAAACCACGTCCAAGTATCCATGAGTTCGACATGCTCAAAGCGTTGCCCGATTTCTCGTACCATCGCTTGGGTAGAGGCTAGCGCTACCTCATACTCAGGAACACCTTCATGCACGGCGTTAACGAGCGCTGCCCCACCAATGTCACAAACCTGTGCACCTTGCTTGATAAGGGCGATTTCCTCGGCTGATTTCACCATCCGCATTTTCATACAAGCTTGGCTAATATCGACAAATTCAACATTGGGCAAAGCGTCTTGTAGTTTTTTCAAACGTTCAATGGGTAAGTGATCGTATTCAATCCCCACTCTGCCTTTATTTTTGATTTGACTTGCCACAGCTTTAAAGTAGTTATCGCGTTGCCAGTCGGTATAGACGATATTGTCATCGCCCATGGTACGTCGCCAAGGCTGTCCACCGTCGATATTGGCGGAGATAGTCACTACTTTGTCTTGGTCGATGACCAGACCATAGAAGCGTCCAAATGAGCAATATAAGAAGTCTGCATAGTAGTTGATATTGTGATAGGAGGTGAATAACACGCTATCAATGTCGCTTTTTGCCATATAGGCTTTAAGCTTTTGTTGGCGGTTTTGGTATTCTTGGGCGCTAAAAGTCGGCTTGACCTTCTCGCCATTTTTGATTTGGATTAAGCTTGGCATGCTAAGTGCAGTATCTAGGCTAGCTGCTTTATTTATCATATGTTCAACTGACTGATTCATTGTTTGCGCCTCACGAGGTTTAGGTTGATGTTAAGAAATTCTTTGCTCTCCACATCCCTCATCATACGCAAATTTAAAAAGTCAGTTTTTCATAAGGCGACATTTTTTTGACTAATTACGACAACATGGCTTGTCCATTCATACTTTACTTATGACAGCGAATATTAAAAAAATTGGTTTTTTATTGATTGATGGCTTTACCATGATGGCTTTTAGCAATGTCATCGAGCCGTTACGAATGGCAAACTATGTCAGTAGTCAGCCACTATATAGCTGGATTATTAGTGGTTTTGCAGGTCATCAGACCAGTGCCAGTAATGGGGTGCAAGTCACTCATACCGCTGAAATCAAACATCTATTTGATTGTGAGCTCGTGTTTATCTGCGGTGGCTATGAAGCCGAAAATTTAATGACAGACGCGCTAAAGGGGATTGTGGAGCGTTTAGCCGTTCGGGATATTGCGTTAGGGGGGCTTTGTACGGGAGCAATCGCGCTTGCGAATGCAGGGTTGTTAGCCAATCAATCAGCCTCGCTGCATTGGGAAAATGTTACGCTGGCTCAGGAACAATTTGGCAATGTAAAATTCTTAAACCATATTTTTACCATTGGTGATCGACTCTACACCTGCTCTGGCGGGGTATGTGCGCTTGATATGACCCTGCACATCATCAAACAGCACTTTGGGCGAGAAATCGTTGAAAAAATTCAAGACATGTTTGTCATCACCGCTATCCGAGAGCCAGCGAGCATCCAACATTTACCTAAGCCAAAGACCCTCAGTCATAGCTACGCGCATGTTATCGATGCTATCACGTTAATGAAAACCAATATCGAAGAACCGCTCACGCTAGCGGATATTGCTAAATACGTCGGCATTTCTGAAAGACAACTACAGCGGCAATTTGCCAAACAGCTAGGGGTCTCACCCCAACAGTATTATCTTAATTTACGATTAGACCATGCTAAAAATCTACTCAAACATACCACCATGCCAGTGACCACCATTTCAATGGCGACTGGCTTTTTTAATCTGGCATCTTTTTCCAGAGCTTTTCAACAGCAGTTTAATATGTCAGCCAGTGATTTTCGAAAAACGCTATAAGGGTTAATGCGTCTTGTACCATCGCTTAATTTAGTAGTTACCTTAATTATTTAAAAAACCTATTCAGCCCACTGCCAATGAATCGCCAATTGGTCCAACACTGTCTTGGCTTGGGGTTGATGTGACGCATCGCCATCTAGTTTGACTAGTACAATAAACCCATAAGTAGAATCATCTTTGCTGCTGACGGTAGCCTTGATATGATGTTGTTGCAGTACTTCACTGACAGCCATCACGGTCGCTTGACGTTTTAGTGCAGGTTTAAATACTTTACCCACTGCCGTTAAAGGCAATGCATCAATCACGTAGATGGCTTTAGGAATCGCCGCTTTTTCGCCAATGTTTTGTTGGCAAAATTGCATGAGTTTATCAGTATCTAAGCTGACACCCGGCTTAGGGGCAACGAATAAAACAGGTAACTCGCCTGTATAGCTATCAGGTTTACCAATGGCGGCACAGCCGGCTACCCCGTCATATTGATAAACCACCTCTTCGATCATTTTTGGGTCAATATTGTGTCCACCTCGGATAATTAACTCTTTTTTTCTACCCGTCAAGAAAAAGTAGCCGTCTGCATCTTGATAGCCCAAATCGCCTGAATTAAACCAAGTTTGATTGTCAGAGTCAGTTACCCAAATCCCTTGGTTCTGCTGCGCCAAATAATAGCCGACAAACACATTATCGCCGCGAATACAAATATTGCCCACCTCGCCTGTGTTGGCAACTCGCACAAACTTGCCATTATCATCAAGCATCATCACTTGCATAGGCTGATATGGGAAGCGTAGCCCTATTGAACCAATTTTCTTCTCCCCAAATCTTGGGTTGGCTGAACTACCACAATTGCCTTCCGTCATACCGTACGCTTCAATGATTTGTACCCCTGTTTGTTTTTCAAATTGTTTAAATACTTCTATCGGCATCGGGGCTGCGCCACACAAACAGTGCTTTAAACTAGCAATATCATGGTCGCCAACTGGTAGATTTAATAAGCCAGCAAACAGCGTGGGCACACCACTAAAAAAACTCACGCGATAATGCGCAATAATCGCCCAAAAATTTGCCATCACCCCATCGCCGCGATAGCCCTCTGGCGAAACCAGCAAAATTTCACCCCCCATCGATAACGGTAATAATCCTGTAACCATGACGGCATTGACGTGAAATAGGGGTAGTCCGCACAGCACGACATTGCCCTGATTTAGCATGTCATCACCAAACAACGCCCGTGCCTGTAAGACATTGGCGACTTCATTTTTATGATTACGCATGGCGATTTTGGGCATGCCAGTTGTACCACCGGTTCCAAAGAATGAAGACAGATCCTCAGGGACAATGGTACGGGGATTAATTAATCTATCTTTGGGCTGGCTTGCAATCCCAGCATAAAAGTCATGATAGGTGACCGTCTCTGGTAACTGCTGTACAAATTCTTTACTTGCATCTGGCAAGGTTATATTAAGTTGATGGGTGAAATGATGAGCCATCGTCACCCCAATGATATGCTGCAAACTTGGGGTAAGCTTGGCAACCGCTACCGCCTTGTCCCAAAGCTGCGGCTTATTATCTTGATTGGGTAATGGCGCAAGCGTGATAAGTAGCGTGGCTTTGACTTCATTTAATAACTGAAGTTACGCACCGCTAATAGCCTTAAGCTGGGCAAAAGCCGACTGA
>NZ_DALZOJ010000004.1:74294-231410 GCF_032004885.1 Moraxella sp. CTOTU47579 | reverse complement strand
TAGGTAACCCCCCACTTCAGTTTGAGTTGCTTATTTCAAGTTGAGAGTGGGGTAAAATATATTCTTATAAAATCACTATGACTTGATTTTAGTTCAGTCATCCAATGCGCTCTACCTACTATTAACCTACCTTAGTCAAAAAGTTATTCTAGTTGATGTCTTTTGAAAAAATAAAGCACGCTACTTGCGTCCCTCATGGCTTGTGCTGTCAACCATACAGCAAAATACTGGGTAGCTTTCATCACGCACCCTGACAGTAAAAACTTGAAACTCTGCTGACTTCAATAACAAGCTTTTTTGTATCTATCTACACAATAAATCACATTACTACCACAAACTGGTATTACCAATTTACAAAAAACCTAAAAAATATCGCTGTTTTTTTAAAATTCAATTGAATTAAAGCATAATTTTCTTTATTATTTGACCAATTATTGACACTCAGACTATTTTGGTAATACCAATTATTTCATGGAGGAAATGATGCAACATTGGCAACAGATTTACGATCCCATGGGCAATATTTGGCTTTCAAGTGCCATTGCCCTTATCCCAATTATCTTCTTTTTTCTAGCCTTAGCGGTGTTTCGCTTAAAAGGTAGTGTCGCAGGCACTATTACCGTTATTTTAGCGCTGCTTGTTGCCCTATTTTTATATCAAATGCCGGTGACGTTAGCGTTATCATCCGCGATTTATGGATTCTTCTACGGGCTTTGGCCTATCGCCTGGATTATTATCGGGGCGGTATTTTTATATAAAGTCACGGTAAAAACAGGGCAATTTGATATTATCCGCTCCAGTATTTTATCGCTCACCCAAGACCAACGCTTACAGATGTTACTGGTCGGGTTTGCCTTTGGTACTTTTTTAGAAGGCGCAGCAGGCTTTGGTGCCCCTGTGGCTATCACAGCAGCGTTATTGGTCGGATTAGGGTTTAAGCCTTTGTATGCCGCTGGACTTTGCCTCATTGTCAATACCGCCCCTGTTGCTTTTGGCGCGATGGGGATTCCAATCATCGTAGCAGGACAAGTATCTGGGGTAGAAACCCATGCCATCAGCCAAATGGTCGGACGTCAGTTGCCTTTTATTGTGCCGATTGTGTTAGTGTGGATTATGGCGATTATGGATGGGTGGCGCGGGGTTCGTGAAACCTTCCCAGCGATTGTGGTCGGTGGTGGGTCGTTTGCTATTGCGCAGTTTTTGACCTCAAACTACATTGGACCTGAGTTGCCTGATATTACCGCTGCTATTGCCTCGTTAATCAGTTTGACGTTGCTATTTAAAGTGTGGCAGCCCAAGCATGTGTTCCGTTTTGAAAATCAAGTCGATGGCAAAAATCAGATGGGTGATACCACAAGCGTATCAGCACCGTTGCCAACCACCCATTACTCGCCCGCTCAAATCATCAAAGCTTGGATGCCGTTTGCGATTTTGACCGCGATGGTGTCGTTGTGGAGCATTAAGCCGTTTAAAGATTTGTTTGTCAAAGGCAAAGATGGTCACCCTGATGGCGCATTAGTCGATATGGTGATGAGTATCAATGTGCCGTATTTGCACAATGCAGTACAAAAATTGCCCCCAGTCGTCACCAAGATTACCGACTATGCGGCCATTTATAAATTTGATTGGTTCTCGGCAACAGGTACTGCCATCGTGCTCGCGGCGATTATCTCTATCGTGATGCTAAAAATGCGTCCTAAAGAAGCGTTATCGACGTTTGGCGAGACCGTCAAAGAACTACGCACCCCGATTTACTCTATTGGTATGGTGTTGGCGTTTGCGTTTATCGCCAATTATTCGGGGTTGTCTGCTACATTAGCATTAGCATTGGCACACACGGGCAAAGCTTTTACCTTCTTTTCACCATTTTTGGGTTGGTTAGGGGTGTTTTTGACAGGCTCAGACACTTCAGCCAATGCGTTGTTTGCCGCCCTTCAAGCCACCACTGCTCAGCAAATTGGTGTGCCTGAGGTGTTGTTAGTGGCAGCCAATACCTCGGGTGGTGTGACTGGTAAAATGATTTCTCCGCAATCCATTGCCATTGCCTGTGCCGCCACAGGTTTGGTCGGTAAAGAGTCAGATTTGTTCAGATTTACCGTCAAACATAGTATTATTTTTACCATTATGATGGGCGTGCTCATCACGCTACAAGCGTATGTCGTGCCTTGGATGATTCCACACGGGTAATGATGGGTAAGGTATGAAGGTTGCAACGCAGGTTATTGAACAATTAATTTCGCTAATAGACCGTGAAGGGTTAAAAAATGGCGATAGATTACCTGCCGAGCGCCATTTGTGTGAGCGACTAGGGGTATCTCGTACCGCACTGCGTGAAGCGATACAGCAGATGAATAGTGTCGGTATTACCGAAAGTCGCATTGGGTCGGGAACGTTTGTCAAAGATGTGCAAAAAATTAAACAGAACCAACCCCTTGTGGCGCTGTCTGATAGTTTGATACTACGAACCTTAACCCCGTTATTAGATGCCGATCCCCTGTATCGACTTGATGTGCAAGAAGCAAGAATTGTACTAGAAGGCGGCACAGCTTGGTACGCTGCCCAAAGAGCCAGCAAACAAGACATTGAAAAAATCCGCTTTCACTATGAGCAGTTAGCAAACAGTCAGGCGCATGGCGATACCGAACAAGCCGCTATTGCCGATGCCAATTTTCATTTAGCGATTGCTGAAGCTTCCCAAAATGCGGTATTGTTGCAGATGATGAAAAATGTTTTTCACCTACTGCGACATAACGTGGTATTAGCTCGGCGAAAAATTTACACCGAGCATTATGGCTTTGAAACCCTACATACGCAGCACATGGCAATGATGAATGCGATTATCGCGCGTGATAGTGAATTAGCTCGCAAAGCCGTGGGTGAGCATATTGAGTTTGTGATAAAACAGGTTGCCAAGATTGATGAGGCAACGGCTCGCCGACAGCGAGTTTCCCGATTGGCCACTGATGTTTTTTAATACTAATGCTTTTTAATACTGATGCTTTTTAATACTGATGCCTGTTAATTCAGGCGCATTTGATAAACGTATTTTAGTGTAAACATTTTTGAATGCACGTGGCTATTTCTACCATTAATAATATAGTTAAGATAGGGATATTATGATTATTTCTTCTGCCAATGATTACCGAGAAGCGGCTCGCCGCCGTTTACCCCCTTTTTTATTCCACTACATTGATGGTGGCGCGTATGCAGAATACACCCTAAAACGTAATGTTGAAGACTTATCGAGTATTGCCTTACGTCAGCGGGTATTAAAAGACATGACGCAGCTTGATTTATCCACTGAGATTTTTGGTGAGCAGCTGTCTTTGCCTGTGGCACTCTCGCCAGTGGGTTTGACAGGTATGTATGCTCGCCGTGGTGAAGTCCAAGCAGCCATGGCTGCTGACAAAAAAGGCATTCCATTTACCATGTCAACGGTATCCGTCTGCCCTATCGAAGAAGTTACTCCAAAAATCAATCGCCCTATGTGGTTTCAGCTGTATGTGTTACGTGACCGTAAATTTATGCAAAATGTGCTGGAGCGCGCCAAAGCAGCAGGCTGTTCAACGCTGGTGTTTACCGTCGATATGCCTGTACCTGGGGCGAGATACCGTGATGCGCACTCGGGCATGAGTGGACCCAATGCCGCCATGCGTCGCTATCTACAAGCGTGCACCCATCCGCACTGGGCAATGAACGTGGGATTGCTAGGAAGACCCCATGACTTGGGTAATGTCTCTAAATATCTTGGTAAAGCGATTGGCTTAGAAGATTATATCGGCTGGCTCGGTAATAACTTTGATCCCTCGATTTCTTGGAAAGACTTAGAATGGATTCGTGATTTTTGGGATGGCGCTATGGTCATCAAAGGTATTCTTGACCCACAAGACGCCAAAGATGCGGTACGTTTTGGCGCTGATGGTATCGTGGTTTCCAATCATGGTGGACGTCAGCTTGATGGCGTGATGTCAACCGCCACTGCCCTACCCAAAATTGCTGATGCTGTTAAAGGTGATATCAAAATCTTAGTGGATTCGGGTATCCGTAATGGCTTAGACGTGGTGAGAATGTTGGCATTGGGGGCAGATTTATGTATGTTAGGACGTGCATTTATCTATGCGTTAGCCGCCGATGGTGAAGCTGGGGTGACCAATTTACTCAACTTGATAGACAAAGAAATGCGCGTGGCAATGACATTGACCAGTGCAAACCGAATTCAAGATATCAATCGAGACTGTTTAGTAGATTTTAGTACTTTGACTTGATAGACTGACAGTAAATAGCCAACCTTAGCATCTTTATGGGATTTTTTTATTCTGGTAAATCCTAAGATTTTATGATTTAGCTAAGTTCACCGCGCCACTAAGTGCATTAAATTTATCAACTTCATGGCGCAATAACCGCTTATGATGAATGGTTGATTGAGCGATGGTAAATGAATTTAATATTGATATTTTTTATTTTCGATAAAAAAACCGCTCTATGAGAGCGGTTTTTGTTGTTTATGACCTATCAAATTCTAGAAGAAGCCCATCGGTTTTTCAGAATAGCTGACCAGTAAATTTTTGGTATTTTGGTAATGCTCTAACATCATTTTGTGGTTTTCACGCCCGATGCCTGATTTCTTGTAACCACCAAATGCGGCATGGGCTGGATAAATGTGGTAACAGTTTGTCCATACTCGCCCAGCTTCAATGCCACGCCCCGCACGGTAAGCAGTATTACCACTACGTGCCCACACGCCAGCACCCAGCCCAAACATAGTATCATTGGCAATACGCATGGCATCATCAAAGTCCTTGAAAGTCGTCACAGACAATACTGGGCCAAAAATCTCTTCTTGGAAGATTTTCATTTGGTTATTGCCTTTAAAAATCGTCGGCTCGATATAATAGCCTTCACCTACCTCATGTCTGGCATTTCCACCGGTTAAAAGCTCGGCGCCTTCTTGTTTGCCTGTAGCAATACAGCCTAAGATTTTGTCTTGTTGTTCCTGAGAGGCTTGCGCACCAATCATCGTTTCCGTATCCAATGGATGACCCGTTTTAATACGTTTTACCCGTTCCACGGCTTTCGCCAAAAAGGCATCGGCGATACTTTCATGCACTAAGGCTCTCGAAGGACAGGTACATATTTCACCTTGATTGAGCGCAAACATAGTAAAACCTTCAAGCGCTTTTTCTAGGTAATCATCTTCTTTATCCATGACATCGGCAAAGAAAATATTGGGTGATTTACCGCCTAATTCTAAAGTAACTGGAATAATATTCTCTGTCGCATACTTCATAATAAGCTGACCGACAGGGGTTGAGCCAGTAAAGGCAATTTTTGAGATGCGTGGGCTTCTAGCTAAATGACTACCCACCTCTTCGCCATACCCATTCACGATATTTAAAATACCTGCTGGTAGCAAATCTTGAATCAATTCAACAAGCACCAATAAGCTCACAGGCGTCTGCTCGGCGGGTTTTAAGACGATGCAGTTACCCGCGGCTAGTGCAGGCGCTATTTTCCAGGTAGCCATTAAAATTGGGAAGTTCCAAGGAATGATTTGTCCAACCACACCTAGAGGTTCATGAAAGTGATAAGCGACGGTGTCATCATCAATGGGTGAAACACCGCCTTCTTGCGCGCGGATTGCACCGGCAAAGTAGCGAAAATGGTCAATGGCAAGTGGTATATCCGCAGCTAAAGTTTCACGGATGGGCTTACCGTTTTCCCATGTTTCAGCTACTGCCAATAACTCAATATTTTGCTCAAGGCGATCTGCGATTTTTAATAATAGATTAGAGCGCTCTGTGGGTGAAGCCGCATTCCACTTAGTTTTAGCAGTATGGGCAGCATCAAGTGCAAGTTCAATGTCTTCTGGACTTGATTTGGCGACTTTGGCGAAGGGCTTGCCGTTGACGGGTGAGATGTTATCGAAGTACTCACCTTTAACAGGCGCAACCCATTGGCCGCCAATAAAGTTGTCATACTTTTCTTTAAAATTGATTTTAGCACCGTCAGTATTAGGGTCAGCATAACGCATAATGACATTTCCTTTTGTCAGTTGGTAGATAAACTGCTTCGTGCAGTTGGGGGTTACACATTCATATTATTACAGAAACGGTAGGTAAAAGGTAGGTGTTTAATTATCCTTTACAATAAGGGATGTACATTATACTATTGAGGATAGCTTATTTTAAAAACCAAGGATTGGTTAGTGAATTAGGATATTTTAAAATATGAATAAAAATAGACTGTTAGAGCAAAGGCATCGGATTGATAAGAGGCGTTTTAACATTACCTTTACCGATAATAATGCAGATCTTATCCAACAAAGTATCGTTCAGTCATGGCATCGCTCAGACAGTGCCAACATTCCAACTGAGCGCCAACAAGCACCCATTAACGCCACCAAAAGCGATCAATCGTATTATCTAAAAAAAGCCTTAGACTATTGTCAAAATCAATTACAACATATCACGTTGAAATCCTCCATGGTGATGGCTGTGGCTGATATCGGTAGTACGATTATCTGGACGACTGCCAGCAAGTCTATGCAAAAAGCGGCCGAAGCGGTTAACTTCATCGAAGGCGGATGTTGGGGAGAAAGCCAAGTTGGCACAAATGCGCTTGCATTATCACTAAAAACGCAGCAATCAACTTGCGTTTTTTCCAATGAACACTATATGCCTTCGGTTCATGAATGGGTCTGTTACGCCACGCCTATCATTGAACCGCACACCAAGCAAGTCATTGGCGTACTGGATTTATCGACCACTTGGCAGAATCACAATAATTTTG
Source organism: Moraxella sp. CTOTU47579 (assembly GCF_032004885.1). Taxonomy (NCBI): domain Bacteria; kingdom Pseudomonadati; phylum Pseudomonadota; class Gammaproteobacteria; order Moraxellales; family Moraxellaceae; genus Moraxella; species Moraxella sp. CTOTU47579. The sequence continues at coordinate 224,621 of NZ_DALZOJ010000004.1, read as the reverse complement.
GCATATTTGCTGCTGAACGCTGTGCCAGTATTTTACAATCCGCTTTGAATGAGTGCCAAAGACACTATCTGTATATTCAAGGATTTAACGAACCCAGCGTCATATTCAATGGCAAAACCTTGCGGCTGACCCCTCGGCAAGTCGAGATATTGACAGTGTTAGCACTTTGTCCCCAAGGCATGAGCTTAGATGCCTTACACCAAGCGATTTATGGTGAGCGTAAAGTGTCACAAGGTACGCTAAAGACTGAAATGTCGCAGTTACGTGATACACTTACTGGTTTATTGGGTTCTCGTCCTTACCGATTATTAATGCCTATTGATGGTGATTTTTTACGGGTTGAACAATCATTAAATGCTGGTTATTTAGAAGCAGCCATCAAGTTATATACCGGTATATTTTTTAGCAAAACTGAGAGCCCTTTTTTATGCACTTGGCGCACTTGTTTAGAAGCTCGCTTGAGCCAAGCCATATATCATTCAGATCAGGTTGATTTATTACTCATGCATTTGGCAAATTGTCCTGATGCTAGCGATGCTATAGAAAGGTTGATTGAATTAATGCCAGATAACCTCTCAATTCACCAACATTTAGAGGTACTGTCAAATCGGTAACCATCAATTTTTGCTTAACCGTCAATTTTCCCCTAATCATAAATTTTTCGTTGAAATAGAAATTATCAAAAAAACACAAATTATTATGCTAATATTGCCACCTTTGTAAATGACCATGTAAAGGATTACAACTATGTTAGCGCTGTTTGGATTATTAATTGTGATCGGGTTTATGATACTTATCATGACCCGCAAAGCGTCCCCTTTTACCTCTCTTATTTTAGTGCCTTTAATTATTGGTGTTATCGCCGGAGCCATAAACCAGTGGGGGTTTTCTGCACTTGATATTCCTAAATATGCTATTGCAGGGATGATCAGCGATGCCGATTTAAAAATTAAAGGTGTTGCAGGTACAGCACTTATGCTGTTATTTGCGATTTTATACTTTGGTTTAATGCTGAGTGCTGGATTGTTTCAGCCATTGGTCAATTTTATTGTCCGAGCAGTCAAGGGCGACCCTTTAAAAGTCTTGGTTGGCACAGCGATTCTTGCACTAGGCATCTCAGTTGATGGCGATGGATCGACGACCACTCTTGTGGTCTGTTCAGCCATGCTACCTGTATATCGCAAATTGAATATGAAAATGATGGATTTAGCAGTATTAATTGTCTTAGCAAACTCTATCATGAATTTATTACCCTGGGGAGGACCCACCGCACGTATCATCACAGCGCTGCATGTTGATGAGGGGGAGTTATTACGTGCAATCATGCCGGGGATGATTATCGCCGCCATATGGGTCATTGCTGTGGCTGTCATACGGGGTTTAGCAGAGAGAAAACGACTGGGTATCACCAATCTAAACACAGACGGTATGGTACATCTAATCGATACACCACATGAGGACGATGCTAAATTTACTAGACCCCACCTCATTTGGTTTAATTTTGGCTTGACGCTGCTTGTCATGATTGAACTTATTTTTGGTGGTATGTGGTTTCTACCAAAGGTAAATTCAGCATTAATTTTTGCGATTGCATTAGCCGTTGCTTTAATGGCCAATTACCCGAAACAGGCCGATCAACGTGAAATTATTGAAAAATATGGCTCATCAGCTGTACAAGTAATTTTCATGGTGCTGGCAGCGGGTGTGTTTATGGGGATTTTATCTGGCACAGGTATGAGTCATGCCATGGGCGAAGCCCTAGCGACTTGGATTCCTGAGCGATTTGGTAATCACTGGCCGTTGATTGTTGCCTTGATCTCTGTACCTGGTACGTTTTTGCTAAGTAATGATGCTTTTTATTTGGGTGTGTTGCCAGTATTAAACCAAGTTGGGATAAAATATGGTTTTAGCTCAATGGATATTGCGATTGCTTCAACCGCTGGTCAAGCATTTCATTTATTAAGTCCATTGGTTGGATTTATCTATCTATTGCTGCATATTACAGGTGTTGAGATGGGTAAATGGCAGATTCAATCAGCCAAATGGGCGATTGGTATTTTTGTCGCATTTTCCTTAGCGATATTCACGGTGGGTGGTGTGCCACTTTGACAGGCTATCATCGGGTATTTTAATTATACGATTTTAGTAACCATTATAAATTTACTGTTTATACAGGCGTCTAAAAACGACATTTTTTAGACGCTTTTTTATCGAAAATTTATAGTACGTAAATTCTGTGATAATTACCGTTCCTATTATTACCATATAACTCATAGCATTAGAAGGCTGGCATTTTCAAGCCTTTTTTCTTGGGTCAAAAGTGCTACAATGTGACAAAAAATTTTGAGACCCTTATGAATAACGCGTTATGGCTTCCTTGCACCCAGATGCAAGCCCTTGAAAACAATCCCCCACTCCACCTCGTCAAAGCTCAAGGCAATCAATTATACGACCACGACGGTAACGCCTATTACGATATGATTAGCTCATGGTGGGTCAATTTACATGGACATTGCCATCCCTTTATCAACGAAAAAATAAAACAGCAGCTCGATACGCTTGAGCATACTTTAATCGCTAGTGTCACTCACCCGCCGATTTTGACGCTTGCAGAAAAATTGGTTGCCATCACGCCCAAATCATTCACCAAAGCTTTTTTTGCCGACAGTGGCTCAGGGGCGGTGGAAGTCGCACTTAAAATGAGTTTGCAGTACTGGCAGCAATCAGGGCAAACGCAAAAAACCAAATTTATCTCATTGGAACACGGTTATCACGGTGAAACCGTTGGCAGTCTTGCGGTGACAGATATCCCGCTGTTTAGTGAGCAATACAAAGATTTGATTGTCAGTCAAATTCGTATTCCTTCCCCCGCGCATATTTTCAATACTGACGCTATCGCAGCGCAGCTGCATGAGCAAAAAAGCTTGGATTCACTAGAGCGCATCTTGGCAGAAAAATCCCGCGATATCTGTGCGATTATCCTTGAACCTTTGGTACAAGGGGCGGCGGGCATGGCGATGTATTCTGCTAATTATTTGCTTGGCGTTGCCAAACTTGCGCACCATTATCACATCCATGTGATATATGATGAGATTGCCGTGGGTTTTGGTCGTACAGGTACTATGTTTGCGGTAGAACAAATGCTAGCCTTGGCAGATGCGGATAAACAAGACGATTATTGCCCTGACTTTATCTGTCTGTCAAAAGGTCTAACGGCAGGCTATCTGCCAATGTCTTGCGTCATGACAACCGATGATGTTTATCAAGCGTTCTATGATGACAAAGTGGAAAAAGGGTTTTTACATTCGCATAGTTTTACTGGCAACCCATTGGCTTGTAGCGCGGCTTTGGCGTCGCTTGAACTGTTTGAACGCGATAATGTCTTGCTACACAACCAATCCCTTATCCAAGCGATGGCTGATGGCTTACAGCAATTAGCTGATGCCAATTTACTCATAAAGTTTGTACGTCAAACCGGCATGATTGCGGCTTTTACCTTGGATTTTTCTCAAAATTTGGGCAAAGCTTTTGCCAATTCATGCCTTGATCAAGGCGTGATGATTCGCCCGATTGGCAACCATGTTTATCTTATTCCGCCTTATTGCACCACCCCAGCAGAGCTTGGTCACATTTTTGGCATATTAAATCATTGTTTGCAAAAGCTTTGTGACAATCTCCCCCAAATGCCCCAAGGCTCGTTGCAAGCCATTGATTTGCCTTAACACCTTTACTAACACCTCATGAAATTTACTAACTAATTAATTGTAAATAAATGTTTGTTATCATAATTAATCGTCAAAAGTTAGGATTTGTTACAAACGTTCAATTCTTACTGTATTATAAAAAATTGTATTAGAATTCACAGCTTATGCCTACATTGCTAATATTTAACGTATAATCCATGAGATTATCGTCAAAAAATATTTAACTTTTGTAGGAATTTTAACCAACTTAACTTAACTCAATCGTGAAACTTACTTAGATGATTTATGCGTAGATTTTTTTATAACCAACCAAATTTGCTACAAGTTGGCAGCACTGTGCCTTTGACCGAAGATATTTTTCATCATTGGTGTAAAGTGTTAAGAGCAAGTATCGGCGAGCAATCGTTGTTTTTTGATGGTCAAGGTGGTGAATATACCGTCACTTTAACGGATATCACTAAAAAACAAGCGCTCGTTACCATCAACGATTTTAATCCGATCAACCGAGCTTTACCATTTACTGTGAACATTGCCTTGGTTATGAGCCGTGGCGAGCGCATGGATTATGCCATTCAAAAAGCCACAGAGCTTGGGGTGTCATCGATTCAACTACTCACAAGCCAACATGGCGAAGTACGCCTAAAAGTAGACCAAACCGATAAAAAACTTGCCCATTGGCAGCAGGTTGCGGTATCGGCATGTGAGCAATGTGGGCTTAATATCGTGCCAAACTTACTGGCACCAAAAGCTTTTAGCGACTGGATTGGTGAGCTAGCAGGCATGCCCACTTCTACCAACGTGACCAAATTAATTTTAGCCGTTCCTCCTGATGACATTGAGCGTAGCGATGTTGAGCATAACGATATTGAACCCATCACGCCCTATACCCCATATCCCAACCCACTACCTCAGATAACAAACCAGTTTAGACAGTGTTCTTTAGCCCAATTTTGGTTACTTATTGGGGCAGAAGGTGGGTTTTCAGAGCAAGAAATAACGCAAGCTATCGAGCGAGGTTTTATGCCTTGGCAAATTGGCGAGCGTGTGCTACGAACTGAGACAGCCCCTGTCGTCGCATTGTCTTCATTGTTAACGTTACATCAAACTTTGACCCTTGCACAGGAATAATCATGTCACCGAACAACGATCCCGTCATGCCAATAGACCATCGTGATTGCTTTACAGGAGCTAACAAATTTTGTCATGATGAGTTAAGTCAGTATGGGTTTATTGTCGATAGCCATTTTTTTGATCAACAAATTTCGCTTGAACATCAAAATGCGGTGTTTGCCTCGGTTTTTTCAAAAATCCATGATGGCATTTTTATGCTTGATGAACATCTACGTTTTATCTGTGTCAATCAGCAATTTTTAAACATTACCGCCTTGCCACGCGATCAGGTGATAGGTAGCCCGTTTTATTTTTATCCGTATAAGACCTACGCCCCACACTTACAGCAAGCGATTGCCACCATCATTACCAAACTGGATAATCGACAATCAATTTCGACCAATTTAGTGCTTTCTTATCACAATTCACCTGAAGTGGCGGTTTGGCTAGATATCTCCGTGTGTGAAGTCGATGACAACCGAGTGGTGTATGTAGGGCTACTTAGCAATTTAACCAAAAAAGATGCGCAGCTTAGCCACACCTTACATCTATACAATTATGATGAATTAACGGGTCTGCCCAATTACGATACTTTTTATGACAAATTAAAAAGCTGTATTGACTATTACCAGGCAGCCGATAATCAGCGTGAGTGTATGGGGATATTGCTACGCATCAATATTGATAAATTGCAATCTTTTAACATCAGCCTTGGCATTGAAAATACCAATACGCTGATTCAAGGTTTTGTCAAACGGGTAAAGTCCTTAAAAATTTCGGGTGCCAGTTTAGTCACTTTTTCGCGGTTTGGGGGTGATAGTTTTGCGGCGATGATTTCGGTACAACACCTTAATGCCGCGCATCACTACGTGGCAGCGCTCAAACAGTTATTTGACCTACCTTTTAGCATTGACAACCAATCAATTTATTTAAGGTTGTCGATTGGTGCTTCGGTTTTCCCAACCCATACCCAAGATGCTCAGACATTGCTATTGCAAGCAGACACGGCGTTAAAACATGCGCGGCTTATCAGTGATGAAGATTGTGTTTGGTATGATGCCAACCAGCAAAAAGGCAATTTTAAAGACATTCATTTGCTCAGTGCCTTTAAAAATGCGTTATTAAAACAGCAAATTTTGCCCTATTTTCAGCCTAAGTTAGAGTTTGCACAGCCTGACTTGCCGATGTTTGAAGCGCTGGTGCGCTGGGAGCATCCCACCCTTGGACTTCTCTATCCCAACGATTTTTTGGATGAGGTGCTCGATAAGTCATCGCAGCCGCTATTTGAAAAAATCGTGTTAGTTTGTATCGAGCAGATTTTGACATGGCGTGAGATGGGCTATAACTGCCTCATCTGTATCAATATTGATACTCGCCAATTGATTAGTGACAAATTTATTGAGTTTATTGAAGGGACGATACAGCAGTATAGTTGGCTTGCGCAACTAATCAGTTTTGAAATCACCGAAGTCTGCAACATTCAAGATGAAGTAAAATCGCAAGCGATGTTATCAAAACTGCGCCAGTATGGTTTTAGTATATCGATTGATGACTTTGGTACAGGCTTTGCCGCGATGCAATATTTGATTAAATATCCGATTGATGTGCTCAAAATTGACCGCTTATTTATTATGGATATTTTACAAGACCCAAAAAAACAAGTGATTGTCAAATCAGTGATTGAGATGGCGCACTCGTTATCCATGCAAGCATTGGCTGAGGGCGTCTCAAACCGTGAAGAAATCGAATATCTGCGTAGTCTTGGTTGTGATTCGATTCAAGGCTTTGGGTTTGCTAAACCCATGTCTGGTCAAGATACCACTGAGTGGCTTAAAGCCAACTATAAACCAAACTATTTGCTATAAGTTTAAATGTTTAAATTAGACTAATTAGATTTTTTTATGACCCTATAGTCATGTTAGTACCTTGTCACCTTTGTCAAATTTTCCTATCTTAGAGATATAAAACCTTAGTATTGGGGTAGGTTTTTTTCTTTTTAAAACACTAATCAAGGATATCGTATGCAATATAAAGCACCGCTTCGTGATATGAAATTTGTCATGCATGAATTATTAAAATTTGAAGATCACTACAAAACCATTCCTAGCTATGCCCATACGGATAAAGAAACGATTGATAGTTTCATAGAAGCAGGTGCAAGCTTCTCAGAAGCAGAATTGTCACCCCTTAACCGTTCAGGCGATGAAGAAGGCTGTCGTTTTGAAAATGGTAATGTATATACGCCAAAAGGCTTTAAAGAAGCTTATAAACAATACTGTGAATTAGGCTTTCCTTCTTTATGTGCCGATGAAGAATTTGGCGGTCAAGGCATGCCATTGTCATTGGGTTCAGCGGTCAGTGAAATGGTAGGTACGGCTAACTGGTCTTTCTCAATGTACCCAGGTCTATCTGAAGGTGCTATCCGTACGCTAGAACACCACGGTACCGATGAACAAAAACAAAAATATTTATTGAAACTCGTCAGCGGTGAGTGGACAGGTACCATGTGTCTGACCGAAGCACATGCAGGTTCTGATTTAGGTATTACCCGCACCAAAGCTGAACCCAATGAAGACGGTTCATACGCTATCACCGGTCAAAAAATCTTTATCTCAGCGGGCGAACACGACATGGCAGACAACATTGTCCATATCGTACTAGCGCGTTTACCGGGTGCGCCAGCAGGTACCAAAGGTATCTCATTGTTCATCGTACCAAAATTCAATGTCAACGAAGATGGCTCTATCGGTGAGCGTAACACCGTTACCTGTGGTTCGATTGAACACAAAATGGGTATTAAAGCCTCTGCAACTGCGGTACTAAACTTTGATAAAGCTAAAGGTTACTTGATTGGACCAGAAAACAAAGGTCTAAACTGTATGTTTACCTTTATGAATACCGCCCGTATTGGTACTGCGATTCAAGGTCTAACTGCGGCGGAATTGGCTTTCCAAGGTGGCTTAAGCTACGCCAAAGATCGTCTTGCGATGCGCGCATTAAGCGGTGCAAAGGCGCCAGAACAAGTGGCTGACCCAATCATCGTCCATCCAGCAGTGCGTAACATGGTATTAACTTGTAAAGCGTTTGCAGAAGGTGGCCGTGCCCTCGTCTACTATCTATCACAATTCTCTGATGTGGTAACTAAAGGTGAAGGCGAAACACAAGCTTACGCTGACCAAATGTTGTCTTTTTTAACCCCAATTGCTAAAGCCTTCTTAACTGAAACAGGTTATGAAGCAGCCAATCACGGTGTGCAAGTGTATGGTGGTCACGGCTTTATCCGTGAATGGGGCATGGAACAAAACGTACGTGATACGCGTATTGCTTGTATATACGAAGGTACCACTGAAATCCAGTCACTCGACTTGTTAGGTCGTAAAGTATTGGGTTCACAAGGTAAAATGCTAGCTAACTTTAGCAAAGTCATTTATCAATTCTGTGAAGAAAACAAAGACAACGATGCGATGGGTGAATTCATTCGTCCACTGGCACGTCTGAATAAAGAATGGGGCGATTTAACTGCTCGCATTGGTATGCAAGCCACTGAAAACCCTGATGCAGTGGGTGCAGCGGCGGTTGACTACATGTACTATAGTGGCTACATCACCCTAGCTTACCTATGGGCTCGTATGGCGTTAGTCGCTCAACAAGCGCTCCAAGGCGACACCACTGAGACCAAATTCTATCAAGCCAAAATCAAAACCGCTCAGTTCTACTTTGCAAAACTACTGCCTCGCACCTTAACTTACGTCAAACGTATTGATACAGGGCTTGAGCCATACATGAGTATGGAAGTTGACGAATTCCAGTTCTAATTTTTTACTAAGCTATCCTAGTAATAAAATTATGATAGAATCATTGATAGTCTAATTCTTTATTCAATCCTTAGGTAGCAAAAGCTGTCTAAGGATTTGTCTCATTTCGAATGACGAGCTAACCCATAAAAGGAAATAATATGCCTATTTATAATGCGCCAATTCAAGACATGAAATTCATCTTAAATGATGTATTCAATGCAGCCGATTTTTGGCAAAAAAATGAACAGTTAGCCCATGTTGACAGTGACACGGTCAATATGATTTTAGAAGAAATGTCAAAATTTGCTAAAAACACGTTACTTCCTATCAACCGCTCAGGCGATGAAGAAGGGGCACAATATCTAGGTGAAGGCAGAGTAAAAACCCCAACGGGTTTTAAAGCAGCATTTGACGAATACGCACAAGGCGGCTGGATTGGTTTGGGCGGCGATCCAAATCATGGCGGTCAAGGCATGCCAAAAATGGTTACGATGCTCGCTGAAGAGATGGTATTTACTGCCAACCAATCATTCGCGCTCTATCCAAACCTATCAGGTGGCGCGTGCATGTGTATTTATAACGCAGGCTCTGAAGAACAAAAACAAACCTACTTAGAAAAAATCTACTCAGGTGAGTGGACAGGTACGATGTGTTTGACTGAACCGCACGCAGGTACGGATTTGGGTATCATCAAAACCAAAGCCGTGCCAAACCAAGACGGTAGCTACAGTATCACAGGTACCAAAATTTTTATCACCGCAGGTGAACATGACTTAGCAGACAATATCATCCATTTGGTATTGGCAAAAACCCCCGATGCCCCAGCAGGCTCAAAAGGGATTTCATTGTTTATCGTACCTAAATTCCATGTGAATGCGGATGGCTCATTGGGCGAGCGTAACGCGGTAAGCTGTGGCTCTATCGAGCACAAAATGGGTATCAAGGCCTCAGCGACTTGCGTCATGAACTTTGATGGTGCCAAAGGCTTTATGGTAGGCGCAGAAAATACCGGTCTTGCGTCCATGTTTATCATGATGAACTATGAGCGTTTGACAATGGGGTTACAAGGTATCGGTGGCGCTGAGTTAGCGTATCAAAACGCCACAGCTTATACCCTTGACCGTATCCAAGGTCGCGCCGATAGCGGTATCCAAGAGCCAAACAAAGCCGCTGACCCAATCGTATTTCATGCCGACGTTCGCCGTATGCTGTTAAATGCGAAAACCATCAGTGAGGCCTCACGCTGCTTTGCGATGTATGTCGCCAAAGAGCTTGATACCAACAAATATACCGATGATGCTGAAGCAAGAAAAGCCGCTGATGACCGTGTTGCTCTTTTGACGCCCGTTGCTAAAGCATTCTTAACCGACCGTGGTCTTGAAGCGTCAATTGACGCACAGCAATGCTTTGGTGGTCATGGCTATATCCGTGAATGGGGTATGGAACAAATCGTACGTGACACCCGTATCTCGCAAATTTATGAAGGGACCAATGGTATCCAATCACTTGATTTGTTGGGTCGTAAAGTGGTGAAAAACGGCGGTGCGTTTGTGACAACGTATGTGCAAGAAATGCGTGATTTTGCCAATAACATGAAAGCAGACCATGCCATCAAACAAGCAATTTTAACATCAGCGGATAAACTTGAAGACGTAACCAAAGCGGTGGTAGCGGCGGCAGCGGTCAACAAAGACGAAATCAATGGCTGTGCGGTTGATTATTTACAAGCCTTTGGTTATGTCAGCTTTGCTTATATGTTTGGCTTGATGGTTGAAGCCGCAAATGGCAAAGAAGGCGACTTCTATGCCAACAAAGCAAAATTAGCAGACTACTATGTCGGTCGTATGTTGCCGCGCTTAGATGCGCATATTGCGATGGTAAAAGCAACAAGCCAACCTATCATAGCGTTTGACCGCGATTATTTTGCGGCAACCATTGCTTAATCCCTACTTAAACATAAAAAAATCGGCGCTAGTAGCCGATTTTTTTATGAATTAACATGTTAGCGAAGCATATCGTCATCGTCATCTGCCAACGATTCATTTTCATCAAAATCGAAGTCTTCATATTCAAAATCCGCTGAGTCGTTTTCTTCAACGACAGCAACACACTCTTCATATAATTCAAAAATATATTCTTTGATATCACTTTCTTGCTGGTGTTTATTTGGCGTGAGTTTGGCTTCTTCTTCATAGATGAATTTTGCCAAATTTAGCGCGACATAGTTATTACTTAGTTCAATCATGGTGTTATCCTTCTTATGTGCGGTATTATTATGTTAAAACGATAGCGATAGCGCATCGTTAGTATGACATATTCAAAAATAGAAAGCTTAAAGCAGTTGTAAGCTCGTGTAAAATTTGAGCGTTTAACAATTTAACGCCATAAAATATAAAACCCACCGAAGTGGGTCTATATGACTGCTTACTGCTTATCTTTTAGGCTTTGGGTAAGGTCACGCCCATTTGACCTTGGTACTTACCGCCACGGTCTTTGTAGGAAGTTTCGCACACATCATCGGCATCACTTTGGAAAAATAGCATTTGCGCCACGCCCTCGCCGGCATAGATACGCGCGGGTAAGTTGGTGGTATTACTAAATTCAAGCGTCACATGCCCTTCCCATTCTGGCTCAAGCGGCGTGACATTGACAATAATACCGCAGCGCGCATAGGTAGATTTTCCCAAACAAATGGTCAATACATCGCGGGGAATACGAAAATACTCGACAGTACGAGCCAAGGCAAATGAGTTGGGCGGGATGATACATTCATCGCCCACGATATCAATAAAGCTACGCTCATCAAAGTTTTTTGGGTCAACGATGGCAGAATGTACATTGGTAAACACTTTAAATTCGCGCGCGCAGCGCACATCATAACCATAGCTTGAGGTGCCGTAGCTGACCAATTTTTGTCCCTGCTCGCCCACACGTACTTGACCTGCTTCAAATGGCTCAATCATGCCATGCTCTTGTGCCATTTGGCGTATCCAGCGGTCGGATTTGATCGACATTTTGTTTCCTCAAATTTTAAATTTAGGCAGAATTATACTGTAATTTACTACATATAGGCGAAAAAAAACGGCTCTCACTCGAAAGCCGTTTTTTCGGTGAGAAAATTAACTCATACGTAATTTATCAAAGGTCAATTTATCTTGGGCATCGACATCCACTTTGATGGTGTCACCCGCCACAAACTCACCCGATAACAATTTGACGGATAGCGGATTTTCGATTTCTTGCTGGATGGCGCGTTTTAGCGGTCTTGCACCATACACAGGGTCATAACCCACAGCGACCAATTGGGTCATGGCTTCATCTGACAATACAATATTCATGTCACGCTCTTGAAGACGTTTGCGTAAGCGTGACAGTTGAATATCTGCAATACCTGCCATTTGCTCTTGCCCAAGTGGATGGAATACCACGATTTCATCAATACGGTTGACAAACTCTGGGCGAAAATGCTGATTGACTGAATTCATTACTGCCGCTTTGATTTCTTCGTAGCTATCGCCTGCCATCTCTTGGATTTTATGCGAACCAAGGTTTGAAGTCATGATAATGACGGTGTTTTTAAAGTCCACAACGCGACCTTGACTGTCGGTCAAGCGACCATCGTCTAGCACTTGCAGTAAGATATTAAACACATCAGGATGCGCTTTTTCTACTTCATCAAACAATACCACACTGTAGGGTCGGCGGCGTACCGCTTCGGTCAATACCCCACCTTCTTCATAACCCACGTAACCTGGGGGTGCACCGACAAGACGGCTGACACTGTGTTTTTCCATAAATTCAGACATATCAATACGAATCATGGCATTTTCATCATCAAACAAGAAACTTGCCAATGATTTGGTCAATTCAGTTTTACCCACCCCTGTCGGACCTAGGAACAAGAACGAACCGCTAGGACGATTGGGGTCAGATAGCCCTGCACGACTACGGCGCACCGCATTGGCGACTGCTTGTACCGCTTCATCTTGACCGACTACGCGCTCATGCAATTTTTCTTCCATGTGCAGCATTTTTTCACGTTCGCCTTGCATCATTTTGGTAACAGGGATACCTGTTGCAGCAGCAACGACTTCAGCGATTTCGTTTTCGGTGACTTTGTTACGTAGCAGTTTGACGCTTGGCGCTTCCCCTGCTTGCTCTTTTTGCTCAGCCAAGTCAGAATCTTTAATACGTTTTTCCAGTTGTGGAATGGTTTCGTATTGCAGTTTTGACATGGTCTCGTAGTCACCTTCACGCTGGGCTTTTTCATAGGCGATACGTGCTTTATCAAGCTCATCTTTGAGCTGTTGGCTACCTTTAACGAGGGCTTTTTCTGCTTGCCAAATTTCATTTAAATCTGCGTATTCTTTTTCAAGCTCGCTGATTTGGGTGTCGAGCAGTTTTAGCTGTGATTTCGCGCCTTCGTCATCTTCATGCTTTAAGGTTTCACGTTGCATTTTGAGCTGAATCAAACGGCTGTCTAATTTGCCCAAGGCTTCTGGTTTACTATCAAGTTCCATTTTTAGACGGCTAGCCGCTTCATCCACCAAGTCAATGGCTTTGTCAGGTAGCATACGGTCGGTGATATAACGGTTACTCATACGCGCGGCGGCAATAATCGCACTGTCTTGGATATCGACCCCGTGATGCAGTTCATAACGCTCTTTTAGGCCACGCAAAATGGCAATGGTATCTTCCACCGTAGGCTCATCAACCAATACTTTTTGAAAACGACGCTCAAGGGCGGCATCTTTTTCGATATATTGGCGGTATTCATCAAGGGTAGTCGCGCCCACGCAGTGCAGCTCACCACGCGCTAACGCAGGTTTAAGCATATTACCCGCATCCATCGCGCCATCGGCTTTACCGGCACCGACCATGGTATGAATTTCATCAATGAATAAAATAACTTGTCCTTCGCTTTTTGCTAGGTCATTAAGTACCGCTTTTAGGCGTTCTTCAAACTCACCACGGAATTTTGCCCCCGCAATCAGTGCCCCCAAATCAAGCGATAATACACGTTTGTTGCGCAAGCCTTCTGGCACATCACCGTTTACGATTTTTTGTGCCAATCCTTCAACAATCGCAGTTTTACCTACACCCGGCTCACCGATGAGCACCGGATTGTTTTTGGTACGGCGTGACAACACTTGAATGGTACGGCGGATTTCGTCATCACGCCCAATCACGGGGTCAAGTTTGCCCGATTCGGCACGTGCGGTTAAATCGATGGTATATTTATTTAAGGCATCACGTTGGTCTTCGCTATTTTGTGTATCCACTTTATCACCCCCACGAATAAAATTAATGACTTGTCTTAGTTTTGGCTCATTGACCCCTGCTTTTGTGAGCAGTTTTGCGGTGTCGCCCGTCTCTGCTAGGGCAACTAGCACCCAGTCGGTAGATAAAAACTGATCGCCCGCTTTTTGCGCGTGGCGCTCGGCTAGATTTAAAATCTTAGCCGTATTTGGGCTGAGATTGACATCACCTGTGGGTGTACCAATCACCGCTTGGTTGTTGAGCGATTGTTGCACGTCTGTTTTTAACTGATTCAAGTTTGCGCCTGCCTGTTCATACACATTGGCATTACTCGGTTCATTGAGTAGCACTGACAATAAATGAATCGGCTCAATCGCGGTATGATCACGAGTGACAGCGAGCGTTTGTGCCTGCTGAACCGCGTTTTGTAAGGCATTGGTAAATTTATCAAATTGCATTATTATTTTTCCTTTTAGCTTTTAACTAATTAGCTTCGAACTAAAATTGATATGGTGTTTTGATAAATCGTTTCAATATCCACCTTTAAAATTTTTTAATTGTCAATGGTTATTTTCTTGATGATGGGACGTAGGTTTGTTTTCAATCCTCACTTGGATCAATAGCTTGCAAAATTTATCGTGTTACCTGTCAAAAATTGACAATAAAAATGTAGATAAAGTCATAAACCAATAAATTTTGGCTTATCGTATAACTTCCAAGGGGATACACCTAATCAGTTTTACTGACTGAGTTTTTTTTGTTGGCTGATATGCGTTTACTTTAGTAGCAAATTAGTAGCGTAGTAGCACCTTGGTTTTTTATCAGCCGCCTTGAGCATTATCTTTAAAAAAATTACGCGAACTAAAGTTTAAGCCATAGCTAAAAATTGATACTATAATTTTATGGACGATAATTAAAATTATATAATATTTTCAATGGGTTATTGTAAGGCAGCTTACATTACATTAACCTATCTACTACATGAATAGACAACAACCGTGCATGGCGCATGTTACTCTGCACAACATCAAATGATAACGCCACATAACATATCAGTTCAGTGGCGCTGCTTTATTTGGTCGAATAACAATAACAGCAAAACAACAACCAGGAGTAATACCCATGCGTGCATTAACCTATCACGGTGCCAAAGATGTTCGAGTCGACAATGTTCCCGACCCACAATTACAAGCCAAAGATGATATTATCTTAAAAGTTACCGCTACCGCCATTTGTGGCTCGGACTTACATTTATACCGTGGCAAAATCCCTGCGACCGAAGAAGGCGATATTTTTGGTCATGAATTTATGGGAGTTGTCGAAGAAGTGGGCGCTGACGTCACAGCGGTAAAAAAAGGCGATCGCGTGGTGATACCCTTTGTAATTGCCTGTGGTAGCTGCTTTTTTTGTCAAAATGATTTGATGGCAGCCTGTGAGACCACCAATGAGGGTCCAGGCGCGGCAATGAACAAAAAGCTTATTCCACCACCTTCGGCGTTGTTCGGTTTTAGTCATTTATACGGCGGTGTGCCTGGTGGACAAGCAGAATATGTGCGCGTTCCAAAAGCCAATTTTGGTCCTTTTAAAGTCCCAGGTTCATTGCCTGATGAGAAAGTGTTGTTCTTATCGGATATTTTGCCGACTGCTTGGCAAGCGGTGACGAATGCCAATGTTACCAAAGGTTCGACTTTGGCTATCTATGGTGCAGGACCTGTGGGCTTGCTATCAGCTGCCTGCGCCAAAATGTTAGGCGCGGCACAAATATTTATCGTTGACCACAATGACTATCGTCTGCAATACGCACAAGATACGTATGGCGCAATTCCTGTCAATTTTGACAAAGTTGATGCCGCAGAAGCCATTATTGAGCAAACTGCGGGGCACCGTGGTGTCGATGCGGTGATTGATGCCGTTGGTTTTGAATCAAAAGGCAGCGTGGTTGAAACGGTCTTAACTACTCTCAAGCTTGAAGGCTCAAGTGGCGCGGCATTACGTCAGTGTATGGCAGCGGTGCGCCGTGGTGGTACAGTGAGTATTCCTGGGGTATATGCAGGTCCGATTCATGGTTTCTTGATGGGTGATGCCTTTGATAAAGGATTAACCTTTAAAATGGGTCAAACCCATGTACATAAATACTTGCCACAACTGCTTGAACATATTGAAAATGGGGATTTATCGCCTGAAGCGATTATTACCCATCGTATGAATCTATCGGATGCGGCGAAAGGTTATGAAATCTTTGAAAAACGTGAAGAAGAGTGTCGAAAAGTGATTTTGACACCATAATTTAATTTCATTATGGATAGATTTAGCATAGTTAATTTAGAATGATAAAATGATAAAAATATAAGATGAGTGTTAGTCACCTTTATACCATGATTAATCATTCAGTCACTAGCCCCTCACAACTTTTAGCTAATAATTTAGCCAAAGTTGTGCAAGGGGTTTCTGATTTGTTGCTACTGTTAGATATTGATGGGACGCTTAGTGAATTTCACCCCGATCCCCAGCAAAGTTTTATCAGCCATGATAATTTAACAATTTTAGCGCAGTTACAAAATCATCTACCCATTTGGCTGGTGACAGGGCGGTCAGTTGCTGATGCTAGACGCTTGACAGCGCCGCTGAAACTGCCGGTGATTGGTAGTCACGGTTTGCAATGTGATACGCTAATCGATAGCTATTCTTTGGTGGACATCAATTTAGCACAGCTACAAAAAATTAATCAAAGCGTCATTAACGCCACTGGTGATCGTCCACACTGGCGCATTGAGCAAAAACCTTTTGGTGTGGCACTGCATTTTCGTGAGCATCCCGAACTTGCCGCTAGCGCTTTAACCATCATGCAAGCTATTGGGCATGATTTTAATGATTGGCAGCTTAAAGCGGGCAAATGTTTGTATGAGCTATTGCCGCAAGGTGTCGATAAAGGCAGTGCCATTAACCATGTTTTAAAACACTATCATCCTCATTGCCGTCCGATATTTATCGGCGATGATGTGACTGATGAAGCAGGATTTATTGCTGTACAAAGTTATGGTGATACACCAAATAAGAAAGGTAGTGATATCAAAGGAATTGGTGTCAAAGTCGGTTATGAACCTACCCATGCCCATTATTATGTGAGCGACGTCTCAGCCGTTACCGATTTACTTAAAGGATTATTGACCCTATGTCAAAGTTGATTGTGTTATCGAATCGGGTTAATTTACCTAATAAACAGTCACCTAAAGCCGTGGCAGGGGGGTTGGCAGTAGCGCTTCAAGAAGCCCTTGCCAAAGATGGCGGTATTTGGGTCGGTTGGAACGGTCAAGTAGTGACAAATATCAGCGATATGCCCAATACCGTCAATCAATTTGCGACTGAGCAGCATGACAAAGTCACCTATGTCACGACGGCTTTTTCACCCATGCAATATGAAAAATATTACTGTGGTTACGCCAATAATCGACTTTGGGCGGGGATGCATGACCGCACGGATTTGATTGTATCAAGTAGTGAAGATTTTAGCGTTTATCAAGCTGTCAATCGTATGTTTGCCAAACAGCTGCAGCAAATCGCACAGCCTGACGATATGATTTGGATACAAGATTATCATTTTTTTGCGGTAGCAAGGCATTGCCGTGACTTAGGCATGAAACAGCGCATTGGCTTTTTTTTGCATATTCCATTTCCCCAGTTATGGGTATGGGATTTTTTGACTTATGGTCAAACTTTAATTAATCAATTACTTGATTATGATGTGGTTGGATTACAAACCCAACAAGACGCTCAAAATTGTGTCGCGGTGCTTGAGCAGCTACTCCCCCACGCCATCCAGATTACGCAAACAAATGCACGTACACTGATTACCCATGGCAATCATACCACCTTAATACAAGCCTATCCAATTGGTATCAATCCTCTCTATATTCATAAACTTGCCAGACAACCGCTGTCAGATCAAGCTGTGTTAAAAAATCTCACTTCAACCATCACCACGATTTTAGCGGTGGAACGACTGGATTACACCAAAGGCATTCCCGAACGCTTACAAGCTTTTGCCGCCTTTTTGCAGCGTTATCCCCAATACCTTGAACGGATTCAGCTGTATCAAATTGCTTGCCCGTCCCGTCTTGATATTCAGACTTATCAACAGTTACGACAACAAGTGCACACCCTCGTTGAGCAAATTAATAGCCAATTTGCTACTGCCAGTTGGCAACCGATTATCTATCAAGAAGACCCAGTCAGTCATGACAATTTAATGCCGTTATTTAGGCAATGCCAAATTTGTTGGGTTAATTCGCTAAAAGACGGCATGAATTTGGTGGCAAAAGAATATATTGCCGCACAGGATGAACAAAACGCAGGGGTTTTGATTTTGTCTAAAAATGCGGGGGCAGCGCACCAACTTCAGCAAGCTATCTTGGTCGACCCTACTGACAACGACAGCATGATAGAAGGCTTATACCAAGCATTGACCATCACCAAACAACAACGGGAACAACGTCACCAATCGCTACTAAAGAGCATCTATGAGACCAATATTGACACGTGGCGAGCGCATTTTTTGGCAGATTTGACCCACATGGACAAAACCAAATAAGTCAATAAAACAGATAATAAAATAGACAACAAAACAGCCAATGAGAAATTCACAATGACACCAGTGTTGGATCATGCTTTACCTACCGACTATCACCAATCGGACTTGAGTAAATTAATCACCGCTATTTTGCAAGACTTTCGTAGAACGGTTGATACATCACCTAAACTAAGCGATGCCGCTTATGTCACACAATTAAAGCAAACTTTGTCGCAGTTGGTGCTTTTGTCCACTCAAATTGCCTTGCCTGCTGACGGTCATACTTTACAGCGCTGGCAAGTATTGGCACAGGTTGCCGCTTGTGATTTGAACTTGGTCAAATTTTTTGAGTCGCATCTTGATGCATTGGCGATTTTGGCAGAATTGGGCGTGGACGATATCGCTGAAGGCCTATGGGCCGTATGGGCAGCAGAAGGCGGTGATGAGCCACTGCGTTTTGATGGCGAAACATGCACGGGACAAAAACTGTGGTGTTCGGGTGCGACCTTTGTCGATCATGGCTTGGTCAGTTTCCGAGATACCCATAATAACGCCCAATTGCTGATGTTAGCCATGAACCAACCGCAAGTGACCATTGATGACAGCGGCTGGTATGCGGTAGGTATGCCCTACACGGCGACAGCCACCCTCCATCTAAAAGGCGCTAACGCCACCCAAGTCATATCAAATGCGATTGCCAAAGGTAGCAGCCCTTATCTCGACCGCCCAGGATTTTGGCAGGGTGCGGCAGGGGTAGCGGCTTGTTGGTATGGCGCGGCAGCCCAGTTGGCACAGTTTTTATTGGACAGTTATCAGCAAAAACCCCAAGCCTTTAAAGCATTTTATCTTGGCGAAGTGTCGCAAGCACTCAGTGTCACCCAAGCGTACTTTTATCAAGTTGCGCAATTAATCGATAGTGAGCCTAGCCAAAGTCATGCACTCCCCATCCGTATCTTAAGAGCGCAAGTGGAGACTACCGCCATGCTAGTGCTTGAAAAAGTTGGTAAAGCTTTGGGCGCAACGCCTTATTGCAAAAATGCCCATTTTGCACGGCTAGCGGCAGACTTATCGGTATTTATCCGTCAAACCCATGGCGCATTTGACAGTGAAGCGATTGGCAAATTGACTGCCGAACAGCTAGGCGATTCACAAGGGGGATTATGGCAACTGTAGATTCTAAGCCCGCCCCACTGCATCCGATTGTGGGTGACCGTTTAATTGCAGGCGACGGCACATCTGCACAAGATTGGCAAGCGTGGCAAGGGTTGGACAGTCTCACCAGACTGGATATATCGACCCATTTTCCCAAACATCGGCGCGTGTGTATTTTTGCGCCGCACCCAGATGATGAGATTTTAGGCTGTGGTGGGCTGCTGCAAGCGTTGGTGGCTCAAGGTAATCAAGTATTGATTGTTAGTGTCACCCAAGGCGAGAAAAGCCACCCTAACTCACCGCTGTATCCGACCGATAAACTGGCAAAAATCCGAGCAATTGAAAGCCAGCTTGCACTTGAAACGCTCGATAGCAGTTTGGATTTGCCCAATGTGTCGATGACGAGCTTGAATTTTCCTGATGGCGAAGTTTTTGGGCGGCAAGTGGATTTTTTTGACAAGTTAACATCGCTGATTCAGCCCGCTGATATTTTAATCACCCCATTTGCGTACGATGGTCATCCCGACCATGAAGGCACTGGGCAAGTGGTGCATCGTTTTGCCCATGCATTTAAAAGTCGCTTAAATTTGACCTGCTATCAAGTGCTGATCTGGGCATGGCATTGGGCAAAACCTGGCGATAGCCGTATTCCCTGGCACAAGGCATGGCGATTTGATTTAAGCGAATTGCAGGCGCAGCGAAAAAGTTATGCCATGCGCTGTTTTAGCAGTCAAATCTATGTTGACCCAACAACGGGAACAGCGCCTATTTTGTCAGATACCACGTTAACTAGGCTTAGCCAACCATTTGAGGTATATCTTCATGACTGATGTGTCAGCGTATTTTGCCCAAATTTATGCCGATAGTAGCGACCCTTGGCAATATGAAAAACGCTGGTATGAAGTGCGAAAACGCGCAATTTGCCTGTCATTGTTACCCTACCCGCATTTTGCCAAGGCGATTGAACTGGGCTGTAGCAATGGTGTATTTAGTGAGCAGTTAGCCCAGCGCTGCGATGATTTGCGGTGTGTGGATGGGCAACTTGAGGCAGTCAAACTTGCCAGTGAGCGTCTGCACAACCAGGCACATGTGCAAGTTATGCAAGGTTTGATACCGCAGGATTTGCCCAGTGAGCGATTTGATTTGATTGTGGTCAGTGAGATTTTATATTACTTGGCGCCTGACGCATTGACCGAAGTCATCGCTTGGCTCAACACTGCATTGACAGACAATGGCGTGATTTTAGCCTGTCATTGGCGCTATCCGATTGACGGGTTTCAACTGACAGGCGAAACAGTCCACGACAGTTTGCAACAACAGCTGCACTACCGTCAGCAAAGTCATGTGATTGACCAAGATTTTTTGTTGACCATTTGGCAAGCCAATCACCAAAGCCTTGCCAAGCAAGAAAATCTAGTGGAATAACTGAGAAAAGCATTATGGCAAATACTACTGTCCCACAGCGGCTACCCAAAAAAATCGGCATAGTCATCCCTGCCCATAATGAAGCCGATAGCATCAGCGCGTGTTTGGATGCGATTAAACAGGCGATTGCTCAGCTATCAAGCGACATAGTGGTACAAACGGTGGTCGTGCTAGATAGCTGTGATGATGATACTTTATCAAAAGTACAAAACGCCCAGGTAGACTGGCTGCGCTGTGAGTTTCGCTGCGTGGGTAAGGTCAGAGATTTGGGCGTGCGTTACTTGATTGAACAGGGGGCTGATTGGATTGCTTGCACCGATGCCGATAGTATGGTGGAAGCTGATTGGTTAATGGCACAAATCAAACATCTAAAAGCTGAGCCCACAACTACGCCCACCACTAGGCCCACAGCCATGATATGTGGCGTAGTGAGCATCGATTGTTGGGATGCGTTGTCAGAGAGTACCAAACAGCAATACCTCGCCCATTATCAAGATTGTATGGATCATCGCCATATTCATGGGGCAAATTTGAGCTTTGCCAGTCAAGATTATCTGGCGGTGGGTGGTTTTGATGAATTAACTTGCCATGAAGATGTGGGTTTGGTGAAAAAATTTGAGCAAGCCAATTTACCCATTATTTGGAGTAATTTGGTACGCGTGGTGACTAGCAGTCGCCTTGATGCCCGCGCTAAGGAAGGATTTGCCCATTTTTTAAGGGGTTTAGAGAATCAACCTTCAGCATAAATGAAAACCAACCTTTGGCTCAAATCAAAATCAGCCTTTGGCTTAAATAAAGGTAAAAAGTTGGGTTTAACACAGTTCACTTACAAAACTATTGTGATATTCCTTGCTATCTGCCGGTATTACTATATACTGGACAACAGCTAGAAAGCAGTCAGAAGTTTCAATCGCATTACATTAAGTCTATTCTAAGTTCGTTTCCATTACGCTTGTGTCCTAGATTTTAAGTCAATCGTGTATCAAAACTACCGCAATTCTTTCATACCGAATAGAATCGTGTTGTGGCTTAGTTCCAGCTTTAGGGTCAGATGACCACTTTTAAAATCTATCTAATCAAGGACAATCCTATGTCAAATACTGTAAACGGCACCGTAAAATGGTTTAACGAATCAAAAGGCTTTGGCTTTATCGAACAAGACAATGGCGGCAAAGACGTTTTCGCACATTATAGCCAAATCGCAAGCTCAGGTTTCAAAACATTGAGCGAAGGTCAACGCGTATCTTTCGTTGTGACCCAAGGTCAAAAAGGCGACCAAGCTAGCAATATCGTTGCTATCTAAGGTTAGCTAAGCCTACTATCGTAAATGGTCTGATAACGCGTGGCGTGAATAACGCTTCATTCATTGATTAGCCATTTGCATAGATAGCAAAAAATAGATATCAAAAAAGCGCTTATTTATTATAAGTGCTTTTTTTGTGTTTTGTGCTCACCCAACTATTGGGCTAACTCGGCTGACAATTTATGGGCTGCTGTGTGCGGTTAAGAAAGGTTATTGTGCATCCACTTTACGTTTTTTTTGTAGTTTGCGCTGTAGTGTGCGCCGGTGCATTTTAAGTACCCTCGCCGCTTCACTGATATTGCCTTGGCATTCATCTAATACTTGGTGGATGTATTCCCATTCGTGATGTTCAAGTGACAAACGTTCATCTGTTGCACTACCGATTGACTTTGTAGGGGCTACTACGATGTCCAATACTTTATAGATTTCATCCAGACTACACGGCTTAGGCAAATAATGATACGCGCCCATTTTGACCGCACTGACGGCGGTCGCAATGCTGGCATAGCCAGTAAGCATTAGAATTTTGGCAGTGGGGGTAATAGCGAGTAATGGCTCAATCAGATGAATGCCGTTGTCATCACCGATGTTGAGATCCAATATAATAAACCTGGGTAATTGCTTCTTTGCCAGTTGTAGCGCGCTATCGGCATTAGTGGCAGTCAATACCTGATTGCCCTGTTTTTCCAACGACTTTTTTAAAATACGGCAAAACACCTCATCATCATCAATGATAAGCCATGTCTCTGCTAACAGGGGTGGGTGTTGCAACCTAGTCTCCTACAACAAACTGGCGGGCGCATCGATTACTGGTAACGTTATCTTCACGCACGTACCTGAATCATTTAACCTTTTTTGCAGGGGTGAATTTTGCTTATTGGTCAGCTCAAGGTGTCCGCCAACATATTCTATAACTGTTTTGGCAATCGTCAAGCCAAGCCCTAAGCCATGATCCGATTCGATAGCAGTTTGGTGTTGGATACGCTGTATCATGCTACTGTCGATACCCTGTCCGTTGTCTTCAATAATAATCATCACGTTTTGAGCAAGCTGTACGCTAATATCAAGCCTTGTGGCTTGTGCCTGCATGGCATTATTGAGCATATTCATCACAATAGAATACAGCTGTTCTTCACTCAAGGGGACGGCTATCGATTGTGGTGGTACATTGAGTGCTACTTCAACATGGGGGTTGATAAATTGCCAATCATTGACGACTTTGGGCAGTAGCGTTGGTAAATTTGATGACGTTACCCATGCCAATGGCTCAGATTGCGCTGGCGGCAGCGCATTGGATTGGATATGGGATTTGAGCTTGTGCAGCGATTGGCGGCAGACGTCGATTTGTGATTGTAACAGTTTTATGTCATCCAATAACTCGTCGTCTTCATCTAATTGCTGGGCAATGTCATCGCTTAGTAATTGCATCGACGCAATCGGCGTGCTCATCTCATGGGCGATATTGGCAGCCAGACTACTGATAGCAAGCAACCGACGTTGTTGGTGAATGGCTTGCTGCGCTTGCTCAAGCGCCTGATAACTACGGCTCATCGCCTGTTTAAAATAAACCGTTAAGGCGGTTAACATGATTGCCGCAAAAATAAAAACCCCAAACATACCCAGTAAATGGAGTTTTTGACCCACCGCATGATCATGGTGGCTCAGGGTCAGCGGCACATAACAATACCATAACAGCGTATACAGCCCAACAGACAGCATTGACAAGCCGATGATGTGCACGGTGCTCATCACCATAGACGCCACGGCAATCACCGTTAAAAACAAGGTAATCAACGGATTGGCGGCCCCACCTGAATAATAAATAAAGGCTGACCACGCCAGTAAATCCCCGATAAACCCCGCCAACATGAGCCAAGAGTGTTGTGGGTGAAAGTGTCGAGTAGCTATTAGGCGTTTAGTTAGCTCAACGCTGACCCCATACATAATGATAATCGCGAGCAGATGATTGATTTGCTGTTTGGCAACGCCCCATTGGTCGGCACAAATCATGGCGGCGACCATAATAGCTAACCAGGTATAGCGAGCAATCATGGGGGCTTTTGCGACGTTGTTGATGGCTTGATGCATGGGCAAACTTTTGACGAACCATAAAACAAGATTTTAGCATGAAGCAGCCGCACTTTGAGCGAACTTTGAGCGAATTAACGTGTCAAAAGTAAATCAATGGCTAGTCAATACTAGGATAACCACAAATGCACCAAAAGTTTTCTCTTTAAACCCTATGGATGATGGCATAATTTTTTTAATGTTAATTTTTAAAACTTTAAAGTGTGCTTATTTGCTGATTCAGTTACAATCAGATAAAGGCTCACTTTATGTTTTTAATCAAAAATTTATTGGAGTGCCAACTTACAGCTATCTTTGACGCTTTACAAATAGATGAGAAATGTACCATGGTCAATTTTCCTCAAAGTGCTAAGAATTTAACTATTACCCTATTAATCAGCAGCCTGCTGTTGCTGGGTTGTCAAAAAATGAATGCCAAAGAAAACACTGGCTCTGCGCGTGCTGCTAGCAAATCGGATGTATTGCCGACTGATACGTTAGCAACCTTACAAGGTTTGAGCCAAATCAACCCAAAATTAGGCAAAATGGGTCGTCATGTGATTGACCCCAACAAGCCAACTGTGGTGAAATTTTGGGCAAGCTGGTGCCCGCTGTGTTTGGCAACGCTCCAAGAAAGCGACGCATGGGCAAAGCAGTATCCCGATATGAATGTCATCAGCGTGGTCAGTCCAGGTCATTTGAGTGAAAAATCCTCCCAAGATTTTCAAACTTGGTACACAGTGCTTGCCAAAGACTATGCTAACCTAGCGGTGCTTATGGATAACAATGGCAAGCTGATTAAACAATTTGGCGTGCAAGTCTATCCCAGTTTTGCGATTTTGGATAAACAAGGCAATTTATTAAAACTGGTCAAAGGCAATCTTACCCCAACACAAATACAAGCCTTGTCAGACAATGCTAGCAACGACTTTGCAGAACTCAAAGCCCTGAATCAAGCAAAAACTCCGTATAGCCAGACTGCCCAAGCTCATGAGCAGGCTAATAACCAAGCTAGCAAACAAGCCGCTAGCATCAAAGCCTTAGCTCCGATTAACCATAACGGTGTGTATTATCAAGCAGATGGTAAAACCCCGATTCGCACGCATACTATCTATCTGGCGGGTGGCTGTTTTTGGGGGCTAGAGGCCTATATGGAGCGCGTGGATGGCGTGGTCGATGCGATATCAGGTTATGCCAATGGCAATAGCGCGAACCCGAGCTATGAGCAGGTGATAGCAGGCTCAGGGCACGCAGAAACCGTCAAAGTTATCTATGATATCGATAAAACCAATCTTGCGACCCTCTTGGCATACTACGTGCGAGTGATTGACCCGACCAGTCTCAACAAACAAGGCAATGATCGCGGGGCGCAATATCGTACCGGCATTTATTATACCGATGCCAATGATAAGCCAATCATTGATAAAACCCTTGCCGATTTGGCAAAAAAATATCCGCAAAAAATTGTGGTAGAAAATAAACCCTTGGCGAATTTTTATGACGCAGAAAATTATCACCAAGATTATCTAAGCAAAAATCCCAATGGCTACTGCCATATTGATATTAGCCTTGCCAATCAAAAAATCCCCGTTATCAAAGCCTTAGCGCCTGCCACGACGGTCACCGAGGCGCTCAATCCTACCCGCTATCAAAACTACGATAAAAATGTAAAAAGTCGGTTGACCCAAGCGCAGTATGATGTCACCCAAAACGCAGCTACTGAGCGCGCCTTTAGTCATCAATACGACCATTTATTTGCTAAAGGTTTATATGTGGATATCGTCAGTGGCGAGCCGTTGTTTTTATCCACCGATAAATATGATTCGGGGTGTGGCTGGCCGAGTTTTACCAAACCCATTAGCGCAAACGTCATTACCACCTCAACCGATAGCAGTTTTAACATGACACGAACGGAAGTGCGCTCGCGGGTCGCCAACTCACATTTAGGGCATGTGTTTGATGATGGCCCCAAGGATAAAGGCGGATTACGCTACTGCATCAATGGCGATGCGCTACAATTTATCGCTTTGGCAGACATGCAAGCGGCAGGCTATGGCGCACTTATGCCATTGGTAAAATAGCCAGTCAATTAGGTAGCACGTTGACTGGTAACGATATCAAAAACGCTTTGACAAGCCATCAGCTGCCAATGCGTTTTTAATAAGGCGTTTTTGATTATGCCGAGACTTTAAAATTTTTTAAAAATGCGCTTATAAAAATTTGGTCATCACCCTGAGCGGTAATATTTTCATACCAATTCCAATCGGCAGCCAAGGCCATGCTGGGACAAAGGCTTCATTCACTTTGGCTTCAATCGCTTCGACAATCGCCTCGACGCCCTCTTCTTCTGTACTCTCAAACGGCAAATATTTGGCACCGATATTGAGCTCGGTACGGATATACCCAGGGTAAATCGTGGTGACAGTTATCGGACGTTTTTCCTGCATCATATCAGCGCGAATGCCTTCGGCTAAATTTGCCAGTCCCGCTTTGGCAGCCGCATAAGTGGTAAGATGACGGGGCAAACCGCGCACCGCTGACATACTTGAGATGACCACCAACTGACCGCTGTTTTGCTGGCGAAAAATCTTCATCGCCGCCTCACACTGGGCAATCGCTGCGATAAAATTGACTTCAGCGGTATGGCGATTGGTCTCAAAGCGTCCATGACCAATGACGCGGCTATCGCCCACCCCTGCATTGACGATAATTTTATCAATGGTTTTCCCTCGGGTTTTGCAGTCACTCACAAAGCTATCAAATACCGTAAAAATCTGATTATAATCGGTCACATCCAAAGTTTTGACAGAGACTTTGACAGGGTACTTGCTTTCAATGTCTTGCTTTAACGCATTTAATCGCTCTTCTCGTCTGGCACAAATTGCCAAATCATAGCCTAGATAAGCAAATCGGCGTGCCATCATCGCGCCAATCCCTGAGCTGGCACCGGTAATCAATACGGTTTTGCCTTGACCGATACCTTGTAGCTCAGCTAATGAGCGTCGATTGACCAGTTTTTTCATCACAAATTGACCGTATTTATCAATTTTTTGTAGCGCGTTTTCAAGTTTTTTCATCGTTTGGTTGCCTGTACCACTCAGTTATCGTAACAATAAATAAAAAATCATCAAAGAGGCGCTGATTTTATCATTACGACCCTTGTTTAGCCTACTGCAAATATCACTATAGGCTTTAAATACATAATATAAACAAGGATGGCGATAGGATTAACGATGACTGACACCCTTTAGCCCTCTATACTGGTTAACCCTTCATACTCGCTATTTTTTATAACAGCCTCTTACTGGGTAATGTCAAATCTGTCACCAAAGGCAAATATACAGGTTGGCAATGCTATATTAAGATACTCTATATTAGGACGCCCTATATCAAGACACCCAATGTGAAGACAATAAAAAACCCAAATCAGCGCAAAGTCTCATTTGGGTTGTTTTAGAAATTTTTGGGTTATGCCAAACCATTGACCCATGTCAGTGGGGCGTTTTTCATCCAATCACTCATCAGTGTCCACGGTTGTTCAGGGACACACGCTTCATCCGGCTCGCCTTCAATCGCGATTGCCAATGCTTTGGTGCCGATTTCTTCACTCACTTCAAAGGGTAACGGTTTAGCCCCTTCGTTAATCTCAGTGCGTATATACCCTGGATATATCGTTGACACTTTAATCGGTAAATCAGAGAGCAGCATATCGGCGCGAATCCCTTCAGCAAGCTGGGCAATCGCTGATTTACTTGCCGCGTACACTGACATGTGTTTTGGCAGACCACGGAACGCCGACATGCTTGAGATAACCACCAAATGACCGCTATTTTGGGCGCGGAAAATTTCCATCGCCGCTTCACACTGGGCAAGACCTGAGATAAAATTGATTTCGGCAGTTTTGCGATTAATCTCAAAATTACCCTTGCCAATACGGCGACCCTCGCCGACCCCTGCATTGATGATGATACGATCAAGCTTGCCAAACTCTTGGGCAAATTCATGAAACACTTTAAAAACCTGCGTATAATCAGTCACATCGAGTGCCTTGACACTGACTGTAATCGTCGGATTATCCGCTAATAAGTTGGCTTTGAGTTGTTCTAGGCGTTCGGTGCGGCGTGCACAAATTGCCAGGTTATAGCCCATGCGAGCAAAATGGGTCGCCATGCCTGCCCCCAGCCCCGAGCTTGCGCCAGTAATCAAAATGGTTTTACCCTTGCCCACTTGGTTATTTATAAAACCAGATAAGTCCGTGTTTGGGGCTGTCATTGTGGCCTGAACTTGCTGCAGTAATTCCGGTAGTGTTTGCATTATTTCATCCTTAATTATTTATTAAATTTTTTTTAAACGTTAAACTGATAAGCTAAATTTTAGCGCCAAGTCACCATCTGCTCGCCTTGTTGATACAAATAGCTAAACTCATTAAAGGTCTGTAAAAAAACACCTTGGTTACTCACGCGAAATTGGTGAACACTGGCGTTGGCGATATGCCAGTTCAAATCAAAAGCTTGGACATCCGATAGTTTCATCACTTGCTGCATGATACTGGCAATCACGCCACCTGAGGTAAATACCATCGCATGTTCATGCTCGCCAGTTTGGGCAATTAAACGCTCAAAACCGTTCCAAGTGCGCTGCAAAAAGTGTTGCCAACTTTCATCATAATCGCTGTCGTACTGACCGCTTTGCCAACGGCTCATGGCTTGGGTAAAAATATCAGTAAAGCTAATTTCCGGGTGTGTTTGACTGGACAAATACGCCATAAAACTGGCTTTATCCTGAAATGGCAATCCCGCTTTATAAAGAATTTGTTCATGATTAAACTCATTAAAACTGCTATCTTCACCGAGCAATAGCGGCATGGTCAAACTGGGATTTGCCTGATTTTTTAAAGCGTTTTGCACATGGTGGGTGATTTCGGTCAGTTCAATGCCTTCACGGGTGACATAATAATGGCTCAAAAAATGCTTGAGACTATCCTTTTGCCGCGCCATACTGCCTGACATCAGCGCGTGCACTTGCCGACCTGACTGGCGAAAACTATCACCAAGCCACTGGGTCTGAGCGATACCTTTTGGAGACAGTTGGTCATAATTGTCTGCGCCAAATGACGCTTGCCCATGACGGACAAGGCTGATGAGTTTCATGAAAATCCCTATGATTTATTGTTATTTTTTTCGATAAGTTCGACGCAGCGGTTGTGTAAGGCGTTGACAATCACGCCAAAATCTTTGAACGCCGGATTATCCGTCTGCCCATGATAATAACGGTAATAAATCTGCTGCGCAATCGCTGCCAAGCGAAACACCCCAAACACTTCATAAAAGCGCCAGTTATCCACTTTCAGCCCCGTTTTTTGCAGGTAGTACTCGACCACTTCGGCACGGGTCATCATGCCTGGCAGATTGGTCGGCTGACGGCGCGTAGCTTTCATCACCGCATTGTCATCGGCTTGAATCCAGTAAGCTAACGCACAGCCCAAATCCATCAAGGGGTCGCCTATCGTTGCCATTTCCCAGTCGAGCACGCCAATGATGTTGGTTGGATTGTTTGGGTCTAAAATCACATTGTCAAAACGCCAGTCATTATGAATCACGCTAGTTTTGACATCTTTTGGGGTGTTGGCTTTTAACCACTGACGCACATCGGCAAAATCAGGCACATCAGGCGTGCGGGCTTGCTCATAGCGTTTATCCCAGCCCATGACTTGACGCTCGCAGTAGCCTTCGCCTTTGCCAAGTGCGACCAAATCAGGATTTTGGGTGTAATCGACCTTGTGTAAATCAATCAACGCATCGACTACCTGCCTGCACAGCTCGCTGACTTGCTGTTCGCTTAACGTCAACGCTTTTGGCAAATTGGCACGGGGAATAATGCCCTCGATGCGATCCATGACATAAAAATCGCAACCAATCACGCGGTCATCGGTACACAGGGCGACCATATTGGGGACGCGTGGGTATTGTGATTGCAGTGCTTTTTGAACTGTGTACTCACGTACCATATCATGGGCGGATTTGGCTTTGGTACCTTTGGGTGGGCGTCGTAAAATTAAATCACGGTTGGCATATTTTAGGCGGTATGTCCAGTTGGATGCGCCCCCTGAAAACTGGGTAACTTCTGGCTCACCTTGCAAAGCGATGCCTTGGCTCATTAAATACTCGGTGACCGCATTGCTGTCAATCTCTTCGCCTTTGCGTACTGGGTTCGCAGTATCAAGCATAATCTCATCCTTGTTTCTTATTTTGTTTTTTAACTTGTATTTTTAACTAGGTCAAATAGCAAAATGACGTAACCTGACATCACGTCTTTTTTGTTAGCTAGCTACCTTTTTTGTTAACTAGCTATTAGTTATTTGCTAGTTATTTGGTCGTCGCTTGTTGGCGTTTTTTCACTTCCAGTTTGGCAATCATGCCTTTATGCACTTCGTCAGGTCCATCGGCAAGGCGTAGGCTACGGGCTTGGTTAAAGAACATCGGCAACAGCGTATCTTGGCTTACACCCATACCCCCATGCAGCTGAATCGCCATATCGACGACTTCTTGTAGTACCGTTGGGGCGACCACTTTAATCGCTGAGATTTCGGTCAACGCCGCTTTGGTGCCAAGTTTATCCATTTTATAGGCGGCATACAGGGTTAACAGACGCGCTTGGTCAATTTTGACACGGGCGTCAGCGATACGTTCACGGTTGCCACCTAAATCAAGCAGCGGTTTGCCAAATGCGCTACGGCTTAGCCCGCGATCGATGGCAAGCTCTAGCGATTTTTCTGCCGCGCCAATACAACGCATACAGTGGTGAATCCGACCCGGTCCTAAGCGCCCTTGGGCAATTGCAAATCCCTCGCCTGCCCCGCCGATGACATTGCTAAGCGGTACACGCACGTTGTCAAAACGCATTTCGCCATGTCCATGTGGTGCATCATAATCATTAAACACTTTGAGCATACGTTCAATTTTGACGCCTTTGGCATCTATAGGTACCAGTACCATGGTGTGCTGATGGTGGCGATCTTTGCTCTCATCTGGGGTGTGTGCCATAAAAATAATAAGTTTAGCATTTGGATCGCCCAAACCTGAAGACCACCATTTGCGACCGTTGAGCACAATTTCATCGCCTTCGACAATCGCCGTGGCTTGCATATTGGTGGCATCACTACTGGCCACTGCAGGCTCTGTCATGCCAAACACGGAGCGAATTTCCCCTGCCAATAACGGCGTTAACCATTGCTGTTTTTGGGCGTCGTTACCGTAGCGCCAAATCAATTCCATATTGCCACTATCGGGCGCATTACAGTTAAACACATGGGGGGCAATAAGACTTCTGCCAGACAACTCAGCAATATGGGCGTATTCTTGAACGCTTAATCCTTGACCCAGTTGCTCATCTGGCAAAAACATATTCCATAAATTTTGCGCACGGGCTTTGGTTTTTAATTCTTCAAGTTTGGCAGGCCATTGCCAAGTCGTCCAATCGCCTGTGGGATTAAGCTTATGCGCGGCTTGCCAAAATTCTGCTTCAATCGGTTCGATTTCGGTTTCAATAAAAGCTTTGGTACGGGCGATGTAGTCTTTTGCTTTATCGCTAAGTTGGAATTCCATTGGGCGTTGTCCTTATTTGGCTAAAACAATCATTGAATCAGCTTAACGGATTTATTATCATGAATAAAATGATTTTAATTAGTAGAATACTATAAATAAAATTCATACAACTGAGGTATATCTGGTGTTATCCAAATGTTGCATAAAAACCCGTTAAAGCAGCTTGATTTAAATTTGCTTAGGCTATTTATTTATATTTTTGAGCTTAAAAATCTTACTCATACTGCAGAAGCTTTGCATTTGAGCCAATCTGCCATTAGCCATGCGTTAGGTCGGTTACGCCAAGCGCTGGGGGACGAACTTTTTTATCGGGAAAAAGGTGAACTGCACCCCACCCTGTATGCCAAACGGCTTTATCCCACCGTCAAACAAAGCTTTGAAAATCTCGAACAAATATTTCAAACTAACCATTTATTGAGCGAGGACAAACTTGGCGAGCTGGCGCAGCAGAGCTTTGCTACGTTGACGATTGCCATGCACGATGAAATTGAATTGATTGTGTTTAACAAATTGGTCAGCCAAATTCATCAAGTCCTGCCCAATTGTCAAATCACCAGTAGCCGGCTCAATCGCTCAGAACTCGCGCATGAACTAAAAGTTGGACAGCTGGATTTTGCCATTGATGTGGCGCGGGTGGTGGATAGTGAGATTGTGCATCAACCCTTGTTGCGAGATGAGTTTGTGCTGGTGTTGTATGCGCCAAATTTTGCGGCTGAATTGGCGAATGAACCAACTATCACCCAAGCCCAGTATTTTGCCAGTCAACATATAACTGTGTCATCAAGGCGGCTAGGTCTGTCGATTGAAGATAGTTTATTGTCCAAAGCAGGTTGGCAGCGGCAGAGTAAAATCCGTTGCCAACATTATGCCACGGCTTTTCAATTGCTAAAACAAGACAAGCTATTGCTTACCTTGCCGCGCCAGTTAGCCACCACATTTTTGCCACCCGCCCAAGGCTGGCAGATTTTGGATTTGCCAATTGAATTGACTCATATCGAGTTACACGGCTATTGGCACCAACAACAACAGGTTGACCCGCTGTATGGGTGGCTAAGACAGCAGATTTTTAGTGCGTTTCATTAGCGCGTTGCGCTTATTGATTATTTATAGGCTATTGATGATTTATTCAGACAATAGCTGCTCAATACGGCCAGCGTGACGCTCTTGCTGTTTAGCGAGAGTCAAACGATTGGCGATGATGATTGATTTTAACTCCGCTAATGCCACGTCGAAATTGTCATTAATCACCACATAATCAAAATTCACGTATTGCGACATTTCATTGACCGAACCGGCAAGACGTCTTTCAATCACTTCTTGACTGTCTTGTCCGCGATTGGAAAGCCGCTGGCGCAGCGATTGGCGGTCGGGCGGTAGGATAAAAATGGTCGTGGCATCGGGACGCAATTTTTGCACTTGCAGCGCACCCTGCCAGTCGATTTCTAAGATGACGTCTAAGCCATTGCTCAGCATAAATTCTACTGTGGACTGGGCGGTGCCATAGTAGTTTTCAAACACTTCGGCATGCTCCAAAAACTCACCTTGCTTAATCATATCAGCAAATATCTCGCGGCTGACAAAGTGATAATGCTGCCCATCAATCTCACCAGGACGTGGCTTGCGAGTCGAATGCGAGATACTCACCGCCAAGTCATTGGTCGTTGCAATCAGCTGTTTAACCAGCGATGTTTTGCCAGTACCGCTTGCTGCGGTGATGATAAATAATGAGCCTTTGGTCATGACATATCCTTAGAGGTTTGATTAAATAAGTAGTAGCCATTTTTGAATCGGCTATTTTAGCAATTTTTGCTAACAATTTCTGCGTAATTTAGCCCTTCAATACCGATTCGCTGATTTTTTACGTTTAACATATTTTGCGTGTATGAACTCATGGTAAACTAGCCACATGAATCATCAATGACTGAAGAACTGCGTTATGAAAATTTTACTCGCCAATCCCCGTGGTTTTTGTGCTGGGGTCGATAGAGCCATCGAAATCGTTAATGTCTGCCTTGAGCGCTTTGAACCGCCTATTTATGTGCGCCATGAAGTGGTACACAACAAGTTTGTGGTGGAAGACCTTGCCAATCGCGGTGCGGTATTTGTCGAAGAGTTGAATGAAGTGCCGGATGGGGCGATTGTGATTTTTTCAGCGCATGGCGTCTCCAAAGCCGTGGAAGATGAAGCCGAACGCCGTGATTTGACGGTGTTTGATGCCACTTGCCCACTGGTTACCAAAGTCCACATCGAAGTCAATAAATTTGCCAAAACAGGTGTAGATGCGGTGTTGATTGGTCATGCCGGTCACCCAGAAGTGGAAGGCACGATGGGACGCTTCGATCCACAATACGGTGGACGTATTCACTTAATTGAAGATGTGGTGGATGTTGCCAACCTTGATTTACCGACCGATACTGATTTGGCATTTGTCACCCAAACCACCCTATCGATGGATGACACCGCAGAAGTGATTGATGCGCTAAAAAATAAATTCCCAAAAATCCATGCGCCGCGTAAAGATGACATTTGTTATGCCACCCAAAATCGTCAAGATGCGGTCAAGGAACTTGCGGCACGTTGTCAAGTGGTGTTAGTGGTGGGCTCACCCAACTCATCTAACTCCAACCGCTTGCGTGAACTCGCGGAGCGCTTGGGCGCCAAAGCGTATTTAATTGACAATGCCGGCGAAATGCAAAAAGACTGGTTTGCAGGTGTGGATACGGTGGGTGTGACTGCAGGTGCATCGGCGCCTGAAGTATTGATTCAAGAAGTATTAGATACCTTACAGTCTTGGGGCGGCGAAAAACCTGAAGAATTATCAGGTATTTTGGAAAACGTGACCTTTAGCTTGCCTAAAGCATTGCGCTCGCCCCAACTGCATAATCCTAGTGAATCCAAGATTTAACAGAGATATAGTATCGGATAGATAGCAAGTAAAGCCGGGTATAAGTATGCTCGGCTTTTTATTGATCATTTAATTATTGGTGATTTAAACCCTGCTTGTATGATTTTTTTTATTATTTAAAAATTAAAAAATTGTGCCGCTTATGCTTGAAATAGTTTTGCATTCACCCTAACTATGACAACGAACCATCATAAATTGGGTTAATTATTTTTATTCTTACTTTTAGGAGTTACTTACTATGGCAGATTCAAACAAGCCTGAGCCAAAAAAACATAGCTTTGAAGCTGAAGTCGCGCAGCTATTACATCTAGTCACCCACTCGCTTTATTCAAATGCGGATATCTTTGTGCGTGAGCTGGTTTCAAATGCGTCTGATGCCTGTGACAAGTTGCGCTTTGAAGGCAATCAAAACGACGCGCTGTATGAAGGTGACAGTGAACTACGTATTCGCATTGATATTGATAAAGATGCCAAAACCATCAGCTTTATTGACAATGGTATCGGTATGAATGAAGCCGATGCGGTAGAGCATTTGGGGACTATTGCCAAATCAGGCACCAAAGCTTTCTTAGAAAAATTATCCGATGCACAAAAACAAGACGGCAATTTGATTGGTCAATTTGGGGTGGGGTTTTATTCAGGTTTTATCGTAGCGGACACCATCACGGTGGAATCGCGTAAAGCAGGTGAGCCTGCCAGCCAAGGTGTACGCTGGGTTTCAGACGGCACCGGTGAATTCACCACCGAAACCATCGAAAAGCCTACCCGTGGCACGACAGTGATTTTACATGTTACCGATGAACACAGCGAATACCTTGACCGCCACAAAATCAAATCTTTAGTCAATAAATACTCTGACCATATCAGCTTGCCCATCCAAATGCGCAAAGAAGTTTGGCAAGAAGAAGAACTCACTGACGCGCAAAAGACTGCTAATTCAGAAGCAGGGGGCGAAACTGCCAAAGGTGAGATGCCCCAAGGTCAAATGATAACCACTGACGAATGGGAAACCATCAACCAAGCCAATGCCCTATGGACGCGCTCACCTTCAGAAATAGAAGACGAAGAGTATCAAGAATTTTATAAAAATCTTACCTATGACTATGATGAGCCGCTAACTTGGACGCACAACCGTGTCGAAGGACGTCTACAATATACTCAGCTGCTATATATCCCTAAAAAAGCGCCGTTTGACCTGTACCAACGTGAGCAAAAACACGGTCTAAAACTGTACGTCAAACGTGTATTTATCATGGATGATGCCGAGCAGTTATTGCCGATGTATTTGCGTTTTGTTAAAGGGGTGATTGATACCGCTGATTTACCGCTCAATGTCAGCCGTGAAATCCTGCAAGAGTCTCGCGATGTCAAATCTATCCGCGATGGTAACGCTCGCCGTATATTGACTGTGCTAGCTAGCCTAGCCAATAGCGATGAAGCCGAAAAGCAAGAAAAATATAGACAGTTTTATGCTGAATTTGGCAACGTCTTAAAAGAAGGCTTGGGTGAAGACCAAAGCAATAAGGATAAAATTGCCAAATTATTGCGCTATGCCACTACCACTGATGACAATGTGGTCACCAGCTTTGACGACTATAAAGGTCGTATGAAAGACGGTCAAAAGGCGATTTATTATCTAACAGCTGAAAACCTTGCCGCCGCCAAAGCCAGTCCGCAACTTGAAGTGTTCAAGAAAAAAGGCATTGAAGTCATCTTAATGACCAACCCGGTTGATGAATGGGCAATGAACTTTATGTTTGAGTACGATGGCACACCGCTACAAAACATCGCCAAAGGCGCGGTAGACTTGGGTGATTTGACCGATGAAGCCGAAAAAGAAGAAGCCAAAAAGGCGGAAGAAACCTTCAAGCCTGTGGTAGAAAAACTCAAAGGCGTGTTAGGTAGCCGTGCTAAAGATGTGCGCGTGTCAAATCGTTTGGTGGATAGCCCTGCTCTGCTCGTTACCGCTGATGGTGAACTATCACCACAGATGATGCAAATGCTCAAACAAATGGGTCAGCCTGTGCCGGAGAGCAAGCCAATTTTAGAAGTCAACCCGAACCATCCGCTCATTCGAAAATTGGAAAGCGCGGAGCAGTTCGATGACCTCGCGCAAGTGATTTTTGACCAAGCACTACTTGCCGAAGGCGGTCAGCTTGAAGACCCAGCCGCTTATCTAAAACGCGTCAATGCGTTGTTGATGAAGTAAGTTATTTTGCTGACTTCAATATAAAACCCATAAATAAAAACAAAAAAACCGAAGCCTAGGCTGTTGCTTAGGCTTCGGTTTTTTTTTGAAAACCACTGCCATCGCATCGGCTAGTGGTTGTAAGGACAACTATTTTATCAGCGCTCGGCAAGCATACACTGTTTGGGGATTTGCTTGCGATTGAGTGAGGTGATACAGCCCCAACTACCATCGACTTTACTATCGCCAATACGATACATGGTCAGCGTCTGACCATTGAGCCAGCGATTGGGAAACGGCACGCCTCGTACGGTCGCTTGAATCATACAATGACTGTCAGTTGGAATGCTTTCTGCTTGGGTCAGCACTTTTAACACCACTTTTTGGTTATCTGTGCTTAGTGGTGTATTGACAGGACATTGACCGGTGGCTTTGTAGATGGCATCGACTCGCCCCTGTGCGCTTTCTACGATATCAAGCACCTCAAACAGCGTGGCATTGGCTTTTTGTTTGGCATAAATCGGCAAAAACTGCACTTGTATTACAAACAAAGAAAACGCATAAAACCCAAACGCCAGCGCCAAACCCACCAAACTCACCCCGCCGTGCCTGCGGATATGAGCGAGCTGTTTTTCCTCATCCCGCGGATACATTTCAATCGCATCGGCAATTTCACGGCGCGCCATCCGATAATAATAAGCATCGCTCCAACGTGCCACCATCACTGACCAAAACAGCCAAATCGCAAGCCCAATGCCAATACGTAGCGGCATACGAATCGCTTCATCAAGATTGCGTATCAATAAATACTCTATCGCCACCAAAATGATGGTGACATTGAGCTGAATAAATGACCATCCCGCCACCGAATAGACAATGCTATCTAAGAATCGCTTACGGTATAACAGCCAAGGAAACGTCATCAAAAACCCTGCCCAATGCCACTTTGCCGTCAATCGCCCTGCCTGATCAAACTGGGCAAAACGCTTGAGATAATAGGCCTGAGAACGATTGCCGATAAAGGCTTTGTCGTACATCAGACGCTGTTTATCGGTTAGCTGTGGCTGCCAAAATGGCGGCGGTGATGTTTTTTCAAGAAATAACATGGCGATTAGGGATTATCCATTGGTTGTGTTCACTTGTTGAGGTTTTTACTTTTTGGGGTTTTCACTTATAATAGCCGAATTTTATCACAACCACCCTTTATCACACCAACTACGATTTTTGCAAATGATGACACCCCAACATACC
This sequence comes from Moraxella sp. CTOTU47579, assembly GCF_032004885.1. Taxonomy (NCBI): domain Bacteria; kingdom Pseudomonadati; phylum Pseudomonadota; class Gammaproteobacteria; order Moraxellales; family Moraxellaceae; genus Moraxella; species Moraxella sp. CTOTU47579. The sequence continues at coordinate 186,289 of NZ_DALZOJ010000004.1, read as the reverse complement.
CAAACTTCTGAGACAGTCGATGCGGCTAAACCCGATGCACCATTGCTTTCTCCCAATCTCCCCACTAGCCCACAACCGAATGATGAAAACCCTGATTCATCCCCGCACTATCGCGCCATTCAAACTTTTATGAAACGCAAAACCCATGTGGGCAAAAAGGCAGAAGCTGGGTTACAGTCAGACTTTGCCCATTTTTTTGTCCAGCCCAATTTGGATGCAATACAAGCAATGGATATCGGTGGCATAACCAATTTGCGTGAGCTATTTTCAAACCCTGATGCGCCTTTGACACTGGAAATTGGCTTTGGTATGGGCACAAGCTTGGTAGAAATGGCAAAAAATGACCCAACACGAAACTTTGTCGGCATTGAAGTGCATGAGGCAGGACTGGGTAACTGTGCATTTTTGGCAGGGGAACTGGGTCTAAATAACCTCAAACTCATCAGTGGCGATGCCATTGCCCTGATGCAGCAATTACCGGCGGCGCATATTGACACGCTGCAGTTGTATTTTCCCGACCCTTGGCAAAAAAAGCGCCATTACAAACGCCGTTTTGTCAGTGCTGATCGCATGAGGGTGGTGGAACGGGTGCTTAAAAAAGGCGGCATGTTCCATGCTGCTACCGATTGGGAACATTATGCCCACTGGATGATTGAAGTCATGGATAGTTTAACCGCGTTTGCAAATGTCGAAGGCAAAAACAGCGAAGGTATAGGTAACTTTTTGCCACGTCCCGATTTTCGCCCCCTGACTAAATTTGAAAAACGCGGTATGGAGGAAGGTCGCGCTATTTACGATATTATGTATCGCAAAATTTAGCGCGTTGACAATTTTATGCCATAAACAGGATAATCAAAGCGATTATCCTTTTTTTATGCCTGATATTTTTCTACAATGTGACTTTTCGTTATTAGATGGTATCTATCAGGATGTCGATTAGCGTGTGATGCCACGTAAAATCTCTATGACTGCTATCAATTTTTAGTGGTTTTATTACCTTGAATCGGGATGACCTTAGGAGTGATGGGATGACACCCGTTTATATTACATTTACGTTGTATTTGATTTTGGTATTGGGCATCGGGTTTGCGGCATATTTTGCCACGCGTAACTTTGATGACTATATTTTGGGTGGCCGTAGTCTAGGCAGTTTCGTGACCGCAATGTCGGCAGGTGCGTCAGATATGTCAGGATGGCTGCTGATGGGGTTACCTGGGGCGATTTATGTATCGGGGTTGAGTGAATCTTGGATTGCGATTGGCTTGGTGATTGGTGCGTATTTTAACTGGCTTTTGGTGGCGGGTCGACTGCGAGTGCATACTGAGTTTAATAACAATGCGCTGACTTTGCCTGAATACTTTCACCACCGCTTTGGCGCCAACAATCAATTGATTAAAATTGTTTCAGCGGCGATTATTTTATTTTTCTTTACCATTTATTGCGCCTCAGGCATTGTCGCAGGTGCGCGGCTATTTGAAAGCTTGTTTGAAATTGACTATACCACGGCTATGTGGCTAGGGGCATTTGCCACCATTATCTATACCTTTATTGGGGGATTTTTGGCGGTGAGTTGGACGGATACTATTCAAGCAAGTTTGATGATTTTTGCGCTGGTATTCGCGCCCATCATGGTTTATTTAAATTTAGGCGGTATGGATGAAATCCATGCGGCGGTCAGTATGGCGGCACAGGCAAATAACAAAAACTACAGTAACTTGCTGTTTGGTACGTCATTCGTCGGTATCATCAGTGCGGCTGCGTGGGGCTTGGGTTATTTCGGTCAGCCGCATATTTTGGCGCGTTTTATGGCGGCAAATTCGGTCAAATCACTAAATAATGCCCGTCGTATCGGTATGACTTGGATGATTTTATGCCTAGCAGGCGCGGTAGCGGTCGGTTATTTTGGGCTTGCCTATATGACGGTGCATCCTGAACAAACTGCCATTTTAAAAGATAACAACGAGCGTATCTTCATCGGTTTGGCACAATTGTTATTTAACCCTTGGATTGTCGGTGTAGTATTGTCTGCTATTTTGGCGGCGGTCATGAGTACCCTCAGCTGTCAATTATTGGTATGCTCAAGCGCGATTACAGAAGATTTTTATAAAGGTTTTATTCGCCCTACTGCCACGCAAAAAGAGCTGGTTTGGATTGGTCGCTTCATGGTGCTTTTGGTCTCAGCGATTGCCATTGTCATTGCCCAAAACCCAGACAGCAAAGTGTTAGGATTGGTCTCGTATGCTTGGGCAGGTTTTGGCGCGGCGTTTGGTCCTGTGGTGTTGATGTCGTTATTTTGGCGACGTATGACTGGGACAGGCGCGTTGGCAGGTATGCTCGTAGGCGCATTGACGGTCATCGCTTGGAAACCATTAACCGGTAGCAGTCTTTATGAAATCGTACCAGGCTTTATTTTAGGCATGATTGCCATCTATGTGGTATCGCTGTTAACGCCCGCATCTGATAAAGTCATGGCACGTTTTGATGATGCCAATAAAGCCTATAACGATGCTCGTTAATATTGAATGACAATGTGAATAGTCATTTAAATGACAAAAGGGTGATACAGCTATCGCCCTTTTTTTGTTTTTCTTTTTCATTTTTTTATTGTCAAATGACAAACAACCAAATGACAAGCAACAAAAAAGCCAAACATCAAAATGCTTGGCTTAGCAAAATACGGGACTTATCAAAATACTGGGCGTTAAGTTATTTGCAAATGGTGGCGATGAAGAGACTTGAACTCTTGACCTCACGATTATGAGTCGTGCGCTCTAACCAGCTGAGCTACATCGCCATGTTTGGCAAATTTGCAGGATTTAGGCAGAATTTTGAAACTATTTCTTGTCTGTCATGGGGTGCATATTATGCGTATTTAACCCTATGTCGTCAAGCATTTTGTCACATTTTTTTTCATTTTCTCAAAATTTAATTTTTTGCCTGTCGTGGCTGAGCATTGGCTGAGTATTGGCTGCGTGTCGACCTCAAAATCATTTGAAATGACAAAAACCCGTGAACGTCACTTGAATTTTTGCATATATTTACCATAATAGTATCAACGTGCCAAAATATTATATTGGTTACTGTCATACTCCCCTAATCTCTCAACCTTATGATTTATCACAACTATAAAAACCCATAAAAGGAAGCACTCTTGAGCGATACCATCAGCAGAACGGTCGATTTATCATCTCTAAAAGCCCATCAACTCAAAACCTTACTTGGCGAATACAATAACCACATTAAGTACCTTGAACATCGTCTGTCAGTCCACATTCACCAACGCAAAACCGATTTTGTGATTTCAGGTGAACTAGATTCAGTCGCGCGTGCTGAGCGTATTTTGGCACAGCTTGCCGATGAATCACAAAGCAACGACGTCATCTCGCCAGAAGATTTGCACCTGCTCGTGCAAACGAGTTTTAGCCGTGAGCAAGATTTAGCGCTAGAGAATGATGCCGCTAGCGAAAATGGCAGCGAGCGCGTAGATAGCACTGAATTCACCCCGATTAGTTTGAGAACCCGTAAAGGAAAAATCATCCCACGCGGTTACAACCAACAGCAATATGTCAAAAAAATCTTACTCTCTGATGTTTCGTTTGGCGTAGGGCCTGCAGGGACGGGTAAGACTTACTTGGCGGTGGCTTGTGCGGTGGATATGCTAGAGCGCAATGAGATTGAGCGTATTTTGCTTGTGCGCCCTGCGGTAGAAGCAGGGGAAAAACTGGGCTTTTTACCGGGGGATTTGACCCAAAAAATCGACCCTTATTTACGCCCACTTTATGACGCTTTATATGAAATGCTAGGGTTTGAAAAAGTGGCAAAACTGATTGAAAAACAAGTCATTGAAGTAGCCCCCCTCGCTTACATGCGCGGTCGTACCTTAAACAATTCGTTTGTGATTTTGGATGAAGCACAAAACACCACCCCTGAGCAGATGAAAATGTTCTTGACCCGTTTGGGATTTGGCTCGCGGGCGGTCATCACGGGCGATATGTCACAGGTCGATTTACCTCGTGGCACCAAGTCAGGCTTGCGGCATTCGCTAGAAATCTTGGCGGATATTGAAGAAATTCATGTGACGCGGTTTGATAGCAAAGATGTGGTACGCCATCAATTGGTTCAAAAAATCGTGCAAGCCTACGATAAATACGATGAAGCGCAAGAAGCGATTAAAGAAGCCAAAAAGCAATCGCGCCTACTTGAACAAAGCCAAGCACAGTCCCAAGCAGCAAGCTCGGCTATCAGGGTAACGGATAACAATGCACCGGTTGATAAAGCTCCGATTGATAACGCACCCATTGATATAGGTATCGCGGAGTAGCTTATGTCATCAGCTTTGCCAACCCAAATTGATTTAACAGGTGATTTAGCAGGCGCTTTGCCGCAAGCGCCGCTTAGTCAAGTGCCGATAGGTCAAGTGATAATTAGTTTTGCCGAAGACTTACTTGAACTGCCAACTTTTGGCGAACTTGAAGCCTTGTACCAACAAGACAAGATTGTCGCTATTTTGCAACAAGTTCTGCAGTATTTTCAAACCCATCAAGACACTACCGAAATACCTAGTCAACTGAGTGAATTTATCTTTCAAAAAACGGTTGAATTAGAAATTTATGTCACGGAGCCTGTGGAAGCTCGCGCCATCAATTTGGATGCGCGTGGCAAAGACTATGCCACCAATATTTTATCCTATGCCAGTGAGTTGCCTGAAGCTGTGCTAGAATTACTGCCCGCACTGCCGCTAGGTGAACTAGTGATTTGCCATGCGGTGGTGGTCAGTCAAGCCGCTGAGCAAGGCAAGACAGTAGAGCAGCATCTCACCCATTTGCTGGTGCATGGTATGCTGCATTTGCTGGGTTTTGACCATGAACTTGGGCAAGCTGAGCAAGATGAAATGGAAGCGATTGAAATCGCTGTCCTTGATAAGTTATCCATTGCCAACCCTTATGAGTAAAATTTCAATTGAGTAAATCTATCACCAAATCAGGTATTGGCATCATCTACGCGGGCGGCACTTTTGGCAGTTATGGCAAACCGCTTGCCAGCTTAGATGCCGATATTTTTTTACCTGTGTTATCACAGATATTACAGACCCATTTTGCCACCTACCCAAACCATGCACACGACCCTGTGGATTGGCGGATATTGGATAATGAGGTTATTAAAGACAGTAGCCAGTTAACGCCTGCCGATTTTGCGCATTTTTATCAATTGATTGTAGAAGCCATTGCGCAAGGGCTTCGCCAATTTGTGGTGCTAACAGGCACGGATACGCTCAGCTACCTCGCGGCTTTTTTGGCAGAGTGTTTTGCGGGTAGTCATATCAGTATTGTGGTGACAGGCGCAATGAGACCTTTGCTTGATAGCAATGTGTTAACCGATTACCGCATCGACCCGCAGAGCGATGCCACGCAGAATTTATTTGATGCATGCAAAATAGCCCGTCATGGTGAGCCTGGGGTGCGGGTGTGTTTTTCTGGTGAAGATTGGCCTGCGCAAACGGTGCAAAAAATTCATAGCCATGATTTAATGGCGTTTGTGGGGCACCACCGTGCTGGTTATCCCGCCAATAGCTATACCGCAAAAATCACCCAGGCTCAGCATCAACTGTGGCTAGAAGATCGGTTGAGTCAATTGCCGCAAGTCTTTGACAGCTTGTCCTATGCCAACATTGCCACACTCTATCTGACGCCCGTGGATACGCAGTTGCTCGCCACTCGCTTGGGTAATTTATTGTCTGAAAAACCTGATGCCATCATTATTTTGGCATTTGGTGCAGGCAATGTGCCGTATGCCGAATCCATCAAAAACCAATTATTACAGGCGAAAAAACAAGGCTGTCTGGTTGCAGTGACGACCCAATGCGCGTATGGCGGCGTCAGCCAAGCGTATGAAGCGGGGGCATGGCTGGCTCAATGTGAAGTTTTGATGACGGGACGATTGACCTTACCTGCGATATTTGCGCGTCTGCTTTGGTTGATTGGCAATTATGATACCCCTGCTCGCCGCCGTCAGCGCTGGGCGCATTGTCTAAAAGATACCCACACCGTCGCCTAATAACTGATTAGTTGTTATACTAGGCTTTTTTATCGTATGTTTTGGCAAAATTGGCTTTTTTATGACTGTAAATACTTATGCGATCAGCATCGAATTTATTGGTACTCGCTATCGCGGCTGGCAACGCCAACAAGAAGTTGATAGTATTCAGCAGCATGTTGAAGCAGCGTTATCAAAGATAGCCAATGAACCTATAGAAGTCATCGCTGCGGGTCGTACTGATGCCGGCGTTCATGCGTCAAATATGATAGCCCATTTTCAAACCACTGCCATGCGTCAGCCCTATAATTGGCTGCGTGCCGCAAATTCTCTCCTACCTGATGATATCGCGGTGCGCTGGATACAAGTGATGCCCGCTGAGTTTCATGCGCGCTTTTCTGCCATTGCTCGACGCTACCGCTATATTACCCTCAACCACCCCTTTCGACCTGCGATACTCAATCAGCAAATTACCCATGAATACGCCCCACTGAATGTCCAACTGATGCAGCAGGCAGCGACCTATCTAGAAGGCACTCATGATTTTACCAGTTTTCGTGCCGCTTCTTGCCAATCTAACCAGCCTGTTCGTCATGTCCATTTTGCCAAATTGATTCAGCATGGTGAGCTATTGGTACTGGATATCCAAGCCGATGGTTTTTTGCATCACATGGTGCGAAATATTATGGGTACGTTATTTGAAATTGGGCGCGGTGAACAGCCAGTCGCATGGATTGAAGCACTGCTACTGAGCAAAAATCGGTCACTTGCGGCAGCGACGGCTTCTGCCAATGGGTTATACTTTATCAACGCGCTATATCCACCCCAATTTCAATCACTGTTACCGGCAACAAGGCTATCCCCTATTTGGCTAAATTTGCCTGAATAAGGACGCGATGCGTGCAAATCTTTTAGCTGTTTTTTTCAATTGATTGATTTAGGGCTTAAAAGTTGCGATAACACACGCATCAGCGTATAATCTGCATTTATACATTTGACTCATAGATATAGGTATTATGGCAAAAAAAGACGATGTAATTGAATTTGAAGGCGAAGTGGTCGATACTTTACCTAACACATTATTTAAAGTGCGTTTAGAAAATGGGCATGAAATTATTGCGCATATTTCTGGAAAAATGCGTAAAAACTATATTCGTATCTTAACAGGCGATAAAGTTAAAGTTGAAATGACACCTTACGACTTATCGAAAGGACGTATTACTTACCGCGGTCGATAGTTGTTTAGCTAGATATAGTCAGTAAAAAGAGGGTGTTAACTCATTGAGTTAACACCCTCTTTTTTTCGTGACTGCTCAGGTCAATAAATTCTTACAAAAATGTGATTCTACGGTTGTCAATTGTTAAAATTTTGATTATTCTTTACCTAACCAAAGGAAGGTACTACGTCAATTCTAATTTACTGATAAGTTTTTGTTAAATTAGCTGTTAGACGTGATGATTAAAATCAAACAGGGAGCTTCACATGTCATTTAAAATTTCTTCTCTTGCGCTAGCTGTTGCTACGCTTTCTACTGTTTCCATCGCAAATGCCGCCGGTCTAGACCGCTCTACCCAACCAAGTTGGGCTTTTACCGAGCAAGGTACTTTTGCCTATGTTGAGCACATTACTATTGATCCAACAATCGAGGGTAAAGATAACGCAAAAGTTGCGACAACTGACGCAAACTTTACCGCTGGTCGCAATGTCCCTGATATGGCCGATGATTACCAGTTTTTAAACTTCGGCGCAAAAGCCGATGTCAATGACACCATCAGCGTAGGGGCATTTTTTGATCAGCCTTGGGGCGCCGATGTTGAGTTTTCTGGCGATAATAACTTTGTTGGTACACCAACTTCTATAGTGAATGGTATCTATGCGCAGGCAGCAGCGGGATTGCAAAATGCAGGTATTCCACTCCCTGTTACCAATGCGACAGAACTGCAAACCGCTATCTCAACCATCCAAAATCAAGTTACTGCGGGGCAAGCGCGATTAGATGCAGCAAATACTCAATTAGCGAGAGCCCAAGCTGCTTTGGCTGCTAACCCTGCATTAGCGCCTGTTTTAACGCCACAAATTACTGCACTTCAACAAGGGATTGCTGCAGGTACTACCCAAGTTGCGGCTGGTAACCAAGCAGTTAAGACTTTATCTACCGCACAAGCAGCTTCACAAAATTTATCTAAAGTCACAGGTGCCACCAACGTTTCTATCAGCAGCCAAAATTTCACAGGACTGTTGGGGGTAAAACTGGGTGAAAAGAAAAACATTCAAATCTATGGTGGTCCTACGATTCAGCGTTTAGAAGGTGATGTTCACTTACGTGGTAACGCTTATAAAACCGCCTCTGGGTATGATGCAAATTTTACGCGTGATACGGCTTATGGCTGGATGGCTGGGATTGCTTATTTAAAACCTGAAATTGCCCTCAAAGCCGCGTTAACCTATCGCTCAGAAATTGACCACGATGTCACTATGACGGAAAATCTTCCTGCACTTGGTGCGATTGGTGTAAGTAATGAAATCACTATCACCACGCCAAAATCTGTTAACTTAGATTTCCAAACAGGTCTCAATCCAACAACTCTTTTAACTGCAAAAGTACGTTGGGTACCTTGGAGCGATTTTGCGATTAAACCAAAAATCTATGGTAGCGCAAGCGGTTTAAATTTAGTTTCTTATGACGATGACGCTTGGACTGCTGAAGTCGGTCTAGGTAAGAAACTATCACCACAATTAGCTATTTCGGGCGCTGTGGGTTATGACTCAGGTGCAGGCAATCCCATCACTTCTCTAGGACCTGTCGAGGGTAACTGGAATGTGGGCTTGGGGGCAAAATACAATTTGACACCTGAATGGGCTGTCTCAGGCGGCGTTAAATACTTGATGTTTGGTGATGCCAAAGCGAAACTACCCGATGGTAGCATTGTTGGCGATTTCCAAGACAATGATGGCTGGGTATACGGTGTACGTTTATCTTACCAAAAGAAATAAGCTAACTTTCAATAATAAGAAAGCCAATCTGTTTATCAGGTTGGCTTTTTTATGTGTCTAGTTAATCAATTGTTGACACAGTAAGCCTTTCACGATTATTACATAGGTGCCGCTTCAACGATATATTCTATGGTTTAATTTGCAAGATTGGTCAGTGCTATGGTGAGATTACCAATGCTTGGTACCGTGACGCCATTGGCTTTTTTTGGGTAAAGTTTGGCTTTTTGCACTTGTTGGCAAATAAATTTATCCACCTCTGAATCACCCGATGTTTGCGTAATCCTGCATTTTTCCACGCCACCTTGGGCATTGACATTAAGTTTTACTTGCAGGCTTGATAGCTGCTTTAGTGTCACAATACGCGATAAATTGGGTGGTAACTGCGTGTTAGGTTTTTTCTGCCAACTTGCATCCGCATTGCCAAAGGTGATGGGTGTTGCTGGTTTTGGTGACGAATTAATAGCTGGGACATCGGGGATAGCTGAAATAACTGGGCTAACGGGCTGATTTGGCGTTTTTTGTATTTGAGGGCGCATCGAGTCTTTAGATGATTTAGCACGCTCATCGTGAGTTATAGTTTTTAAAGCATACTCAGCATTGGTATGGCTTTGGTTAGTAGTAGCTGATTTGATAGTAGCTGAGTTGGATTGAGCAAGAGATTGGCTATTATTTGAACTTATGTTGCCGTCTATTTGCGCCGTTTGCTGTTGTTTATAGTGGGCATTGTTTTCATGGACGTTCAGTAATGGCTGGCTAGGAATATCTTGTGATTTTTTTTGGGATTGAGTTTGGCTTTGACTTTGACTTGCTGTAGATAACGAAGTTTTAGGTTGACTGGCTTTTTTTTGGTTAGTCGAATTATCTATCGTTGGTCTGAGTTCGATTGGCTTGTGGCTACTATTTTTTGCTGGGTCATTTACCATTTTAGCGGGTACAGGGTTTGGTGTTGATAATGGTTTTTCCTTAATATCATCCGCTTGTGTGTTATCGCTAGGATAAGGTTGTATGGCAGGGTTCGCATGATTAATGGCGACAGGCTGCGGTTGTGAATGGTAAGTCTGCGAGGGGTGTTGAGGCTTCAGCTGGATAAAGCTAATTTCGAGCGGCTGTGTCGTTTGCGGTTTGATTTTTAATGGCGTTTGGTACTGAAAAAATAGATACAGCAGCAGCCCATGTAACGCGGTAACGATTCCGACCACCACTACCCTAATATATAGTTTTGACGCTTTGTTATCGGATGATGGGGTAGATAGCATAACAGGGAAATCGCTTGATACACGCTTGAATGATGGCAGATGATATTGCCATCTTAATATAATTGTGCCATAAATCAAATAATTAGTTTGCTATTTAAGGCGCGTATATCGCAAAGCCAACACAACGTTTACCCGACTTTTGATGCAGGTGATTGCACATTTTTGCAACGGCATGAGTGGTGTTTTACCGTTACGATAGCACAATAAATCTGAAAAAACGTCTTGGGAAGACAAGCCTTTGTTGACATAATACCCTAACGATAAATTGTTGTATTGGGGTAAAGATAATGAGCAGCACAATGAACTTGATGTGGTTTCGCCAAGATTTGCGCACCTTTGACAATACCGCTTTTGCGGCTTGCTGTGAGCATGCACAGCAAAACCATGCTGGCGTCATCGCCGTGGTTTATTTGACACCCAAGCAATGGCAATCACACCGCAAATCGCTGTGGCAAATTGACTTGATACTGCGGCAAATCCGCGCACTGGAGCAGAGTTTATCTCAGTTGAATATTGGTATCATCGTCAGAGTGGTGGATGATTTTGCCTCGCAGGCAACGGACGTGCTTGAGCTTTGCCAGCAGCTTTCTATTAGCCATTTATTTGCCAATTTGGAGTACCCGGTTAATGAAGTTGCCCGCGATCAGTATATTGCCCAGCAGGCGCAGTCGTTGGGCATAGTTACTCAATGGTTTGATGATAGTCAAGTGGTTGCCCCTCAGCGTATCGTCACCGACAAAGGTATGCCGTACAAAGTCTTTACCCCTTTTTACAAGCGTTGGCTTGCGATGATTGAAACTGGCGGCTTAACCCTATCGCCCACCCCTGCTGCAATGGCTATAAATACCATACAACTCGCCAAAGACAGCCGCAATACCAATGACCATATAACGATTGATGCATTTTATCGCGCTTATTTTACCCCCACCGCTGCGCTTGATAAACAGCTCACTCACATGGGTAAGTTAGCTCAATTGTTATACCCTGCCGGTGAAGCGGCTGCTCAATCACGACTGGATGATTTTTTAAAATACCATATCGCTGATTACAATACCGCCAGAGACATGCCCGCTTTGAATAATCACTTGGGTGCGACCAGTCGTTTATCGCCCTATTTGGCAATCGGTATGCTATCACCCAGATTATGCTATCTTGAAGCCAGACAAAGGCTGAACGGTCAGCAAGGACTTGCAAGCGAGAAAGACATCATGCGCTGGATTAGCGAACTGGCTTGGCGCGATTTTTATTATGATGTTATGGTTAACCGTCCAGATATCGTTAAAGGCAAGGCATTTTTGACCCCACTCGATGAATCTGTGGCTTGGCGTTATGACCTAGCCGACTTTAAAAGCTGGTATCAAGGCAAGACCGGTGTGCCGCTGGTGGATGCAGCGATGCGCTGTCTCAATAGCACAGGTTTTATGCACAATCGGCTGCGTATGGTGGTGGCGATGTATCTGAGCAAAAACCTATTAATCGATTGGCGTTGGGGTGAGGCATATTTTATGCAGCATTTGGCAGATGGTGATTTTGCCAGTAATAATGGCGGATGGCAATGGTCAGCTTCCGTCGGTACCGATGCTCAGCCTTATTTTCGGGTGATGAATCCATTTAGCCAGGCGGCAACACACGACCCTGACGCCAGCTATATCCAACACTGGGTGCCCGAGCTTGCAACAGTGCCAGCTAACATCATCAACGATGAGCAAAAACTGCAAACCTACCTAACACAAAATCCTCACATCGCCTATCCAAAGCTTGACACCCCAACAAAAGCCTCACGGGCGATGGCGATTGAGGCGTTTAAAAAACCAATACCCTAAGATAGCTCAATAATCAACTTTGTGTGTATGAGCGTCAGTTGATACGGTTAATGAGCAAAACGGATATGCCCAGTTGCCGAGCAGTTGATTGAAAAAGTTGCTATTGCCAAGTGTGTCGCAATGATGAAATCGACTACCAAGACAGCTTATTGATTGCTGACTATTTATTGAATGGCTGACAAATTACGGCTTGGTTGATATTGCCTGACTGATAAAATCCGCTAATTGTGTACCCCATAGTGCGTAAGTTTTCGCACTGGGGTGAAAGCCATCTTTTGCAAATAAGTTTTTACTATCGTCCTGCTCAGCAAAACTCACTGCTAAATAATGGATTTGGGTATCTAATTGGTTATTGGTGTTTTGATAGTTTAAAATCAGCTGATAAAGTCGCTTGTCCAATAATGACGCTTTTTTGCCTATCAATTGATTCAGCGGGCTTGGCAAGGCAGGCATTTTTTGCATGGGTGGCAATCCAACAAAAATAACATACTTAGCAGTAAATTTACGCCCTGCGATTTCAATAATAGCTTCTATATGTGCTTGCCAGTCTCTAGGCCTTGTATTTGTTACGACATCATTGACCCCGACATTGATGATGACTATGTCTATCTTTTCACTTGCCAATACATAAAGTTGTCGAAGCACATCAAAACTGGTAAATCCAGACACAGCTGCCATTTGCCATTGTAAGTGGCAATAACGTTTTACAATTATTTCATTAGAGGATAAATTTTTGATTAGCTGCCCCATGAGCGCTGCTTCTTGGCTTTCCACCCCTACGCCTGCCGCAGCACTATCGCCTACGAGTAACAGGGTTAAAGATGAATCAGATGCGGAGTTATCTATCTTGTTGAAATCTACCACACCTTTTCTCTCAGACAGCGGCGTTGGTAATACGATGGTTTGGCGTCTTACCTGCTTGCCTTGGTAATAGTATATCGGGCTGATTAGTATATCCTTATAAGACAAGCCATTGATATGTTGTTGCATAACTTTCCTTTTTAACAGCGCTTTTTGGATTATTGTATAGTGATAATTACTATAAAAAAACCACGTTGATTGTTCAAAGGGTGGTTTAACGGATTGATACATTAACGATTAGTCGAGCAACGCATGCTGTTTCGCTAACTGATGCTAAATTGGTACTGGTGATACTTTACCTTATGTTAAACAGCATTGGTGAATAGCAGCGCTTTGCCAAAACATCCGCAAGAATAGTCATGTTTAACAAAAAACGCTTAGACACTCTCTAGCCGTTTTTTATTTAAGGAAAAACCTTAAATGAATAAAATTCATCATTTTTAAATTTTAATTCGTTTTTATTCATCTTAATTTTAGCGTATAACTGTCTTTGTACTTTTAGCAGTGACGATTTTTAGTAATCGTAGGGTGCTAAAAGAAAATTTTTTTGCGCTACTGTTACGGAGATTATAGACATGACTTTACCGATTGATTGTCATATCAAAACCATTGCATTTGATGAAAATTACCAACCTGCCAAAGATACTAGGCTGACTACCAACTTTGCCAATCTGGCACGGGGGGAACACCGCGAGCAAAACTTACGCAATACCCTGCAAATGATTAACCGTCGATTTAATGACTTGGCACATTGGGACAATGTGACGGGCGACCGCTATCAGGTCGAGCTTGAGATTGTCTCTGCCAATCTTGAGATTGTTGGTACGAAAGACAGCTTTCCGGCTATTGAGATTTTAAAAACCGTTATCTTTGACACCCAGACCCAGCAGCGAATCGATGGCATTGTGGGGAACAGTTTTTCTTCCTATGTGCGCGATTATGACTTTAGTGTATGGCTGTTGGCGCATAACAAAAACCAGCCATCGTTTAGCGTGCCCGAGCGGTTTGGGGATTTGCATGGCAAGTTGTTTGAGTATGTGTTGAACTCGCCTGCCTATCGTGAGCAATTTAACAAACCCCCGGTGATTTGTCTGAGTGTATCGACCACTAAGACCTACACCCGAACCGCCAATTGTCATCCGATTTTGGGCACTGAATATGTACAAGACGCATATTCGCTGACGGATGAATACTTTAGCAAAATGGGTTTATCGGTGCGTTATTTTATGCCGCCAAAATCAGTGGCGCCTTTTGCATTTTATTTTAAAGGTGATTTGCTCAATGACTACACCAACCTTGAGCTTATCAGCGCGATTAGCACGATGGAAACGTTCCAAAAAATTTATCGTCCTGAGATTTATAACGCCAATAGCGTGGCAGGTCAAAGCTATCAGCCCAGTTTAAATCATGAGGATTATTCACTGACCAAAATCGAGTATGACCGTGAAGAACGTAGCCAGCTAGCGATTCAACAAGGTCAATACACAGAAACCCACTTTATCAAACCCTATCAAACTTTGTTACAAGAATGGTTAAATTCCCAAGTCGCTTAACCCAAGTAGCTTAATAAGTCGCTTAAGCAGTTTTGCTAACACCAAACAATTAAAGAGAAAACAATGACGACACTTTTTCCAACATCAACGGCAGGTAGCCTGCCTAAACCAAGCTGGCTTGCTGAACCTGAACAACTTTGGTCACCTTGGAAGCTGACAGACAGCGCGCTTGTCCAAGGCAAACAAGACGCGTTATTGGTATCATTGCAGCAGCAATTAGCGGCAGGCATTGATATTGTGAGTGATGGCGAGCAGACCCGCCAACATTTTGTCACCACCTTTATTGAGCATCTAGATGGGGTTGATTTTGCCAATCGCGCTACGGTAAAAATTCGCAATCGCTATGAAGCCAGTGTGCCGACTGTGGTAGGTGCGGTGTCGCGCCCGCAATCGGTATTTGCTGAGGACGCCAAGTTTTTACGTCAGCACACAGACAAACCTATCAAATGGGCGCTACCTGGACCCATGACCATGATTGATACCTTAAGTGACCAATACTACGGCAGCCGCGAAAAACTGGCTTGGGAATTTGCTACCCTACTCAACCAAGAAGCCAAAGAACTCGAGGCGGCAGGGGTTGATATTATTCAATTTGATGAGCCTGCCTTTAATGTATTTTTTGATGAAGTTAATGATTGGGGCATTGCGGCACTTGAACGTGCTATCGAAGGGTTGAAATGTGACACTGCTGTCCATATCTGTTATGGTTATGGTATCAAAGCCAATACTGATTGGAAACAAACCTTGGGCAGTGAATGGCGACAATATGAAGCCATCTTCCCCAAACTACAGCAATCGGCGATTGATATGGTGTCGCTAGAATGTCACAATTCGCGCGTACCGATGGAACTTATCGAATTGATTCGTGGCAAAAAAGTGATGGTGGGCGCGATTGATGTGGCGACGCATCAGATAGAAACGCCTGAGCAAGTGGCAGCAACGCTACATAAAGCCTTGCAGTTTGTGGATGCCAAAAATTTGTACCCTTGTACCAATTGCGGGATGGCGCCGCTCCCCCGTCATGTGGCACAAGGCAAGTTGTCTGCCTTAGCACAAGGCGCCAAGCTTGTCCGAAATGACTATTTAGCCACGCATCAATTGGACGACCTCATAATTTAAAAAGTACTTTGGAAAAAATAATGGTTGACGTTACTGATTTTAGAAATGCCATGTCGATGTTATCGGCTGCGGTCAATGTGGTCACTACTGATGGCCCTGCGGGTCGTCATGGCTTTACTGCATCGGCGGTGTGCAGTGTAACCGATACCCCACCGACCTTGCTCGTATGCATGAATACCGCCTCACGCTCGTATGAATATTTCGTGCAAAACAAGGTATTGGCGGTGAATGTGCTTGCCGATCATCATGCACCATTATCTGCGGTTTTTGCCTCCAAACTCGAAGCGCAAGCGCGCTTTGAGCATGGCACATGGCATACCTTGATGACCCAATCACCGATTTTGGACAATGCCTTGGCGAGCTTTGATTGCCAAATCGAGCAAATCCAGGAAGTCGGCACACACGGGATTTTTATTTGTCGTATCGAAGCCATACAACAAGGCAAAGACCAGACAGGCTTGGTGTATTTTAATCGTGAATACCATGCCGTCAATAAAATTAAAGTCGAAACGCCCAACCAACCATAATGCCAAGCACAGAGTCAGATTTTGTACAATCCAAGCGAATTAATGCTAAAGTAGTCACTCTTATCAATAGTTACAGAATTTAGGATGGGTAATGGCGATTATTAAGTCTTTGTTGGACACGGATTTATACAAATTTACCATGCTACAAGTGGTACTACACAAGTTTCCACAGACGCATAGCGTATATGCGTTTCGCTGTCGCAACCTTGAAGACACCGCCTATCCTCTATCAACGCTACTCGATGAAGTCAATGCCGAGCTCGATGCGCTTTGTGAACTACGCTTTACAGCTGATGAGCTGCAATACCTTCGTGGTCTGCGCTTTATCAAAAGTGATTTTGTTGATTATCTGGAATTATTTCAACTCAAACGGCGTTTTATCAAAGCGACCCTTGATGCCGAAGGTCGGTTAGACATTCGTATTGAAGGCCCGATGATTCAAGCGATGATGTTTGAAATCTTTGTGTTGGCGATTGTCAATGAACTGTATTTTAGTCACCTTGATCAGCAATCGGCTTGGCAAGTCGGTGAACAACGGCTAAACGATAAACTGCTACTGTTACAAGATTATCGTCGCCAAATGGCGGCTTATGACGTCCCGTTTTTGGTATCAGATTTTGGTACGCGTCGACGTTATAGTGTCGCTTGGCAAGAACAAGTGATTGAGCGGTTGATGGCAGTGCCGGAAATATTTCGCGGTACGAGCAATGTGTATTTTGCCAAACAGTTCGATATCACCCCAATTGGCACAATGGCTCATGAATTTCTGCAAGCCTTTCAGGCGCTCGATGTGCGCTTGCGTAATTTCCAAAAAGCGGCACTCGAAGCTTGGGTTCAAGAATATCGAGGAGACTTAGGTATTGCATTGACAGACGTGGTCGGAATGGATGCCTTTTTGCGCGATTTTGACTTGTATTTTGCCAAGCTATTTGATGGACTGCGTCATGACAGTGGTGACCCGTATGAATGGGGCGAAAAAGCCTACGCGCACTACCAACAACTCAAAATCAACCCAAAAACCAAAATGTTAAATTTTAGCGATGGGTTGACGCTGCAGAAGGCGTGGGCACTGTACTTGCATTTTAACGACCGTTTTCAACTAGGGTTTGGTATCGGGACTCACCTGACCAATGATATGGGGCAAACACCGCTCAACATCGTCCTAAAACTGGTTGAATGTAACGGGCAATCGGTTGCCAAAATATCCGATAGCCCGGGCAAAACCATGACCGATAACGATACCTTTTTGGCATATCTGCGCCAAGTATTTGATATCGCTGAGTAAAAATTCTAAAGCGCTCATTGCAAAAAACCAATAAACTAAATCTGCGCGTTCAATCTCACGCCCAATCATGGCAATGTATGCCATGAATTTGGACGATTGAACTATTATTGCACATCAATACACCAATATTTGGTAGTCACATAATCTTCAATCCCATATTTTGAGCCTTCACGACCGAAACCGGATTGCTTCACACCGCCGAATGGTGCAACTTCAGTTGATAACAGTCCTGTGTTTTGCGCAACCATACCATATTCGAGTCCTTCACACACTTTCCACGAACGCGCAACGCTTTGGGTATAAAAATACGCCGCTAGTCCATAAATCGTATTGTTGGCATGGGCAATCACTTCGTCATCGGTATCAAAAATAAATACCGGGGCGACGGGACCAAAAATCTCTTGGCTAGCGATGTCCATGTCATCGGTGATACCCGTGATAATGGTTGGCTCAAAACTTAAATCTGACGCGCTGTGTTTCTTTCCACCGGTGACCACGGTCGCGCCTTTGTTGACCGCATCTTCAAGTAACTGCTCGACTTTGTCCATTGCATCTTGGTTGATGAGCGGACCGATATTCACGCCCTCTGTCATACCGTTACCAACTTTTAAGGCTTCTACTTTTTGTTTGAAGATGGCTAAAAATTTGTCTTTAATACTTGATTGCACATAGACGCGGTTTGCACAGACACAGGTTTGCCCCGCGTTACGGTATTTGGAAGCAATAAGACCGGTTGCTGCTTTCTCTAAGTCGGCATCATCAAAGACGATAAAGGGCGCATTGCCGCCAAGCTCCATCGAGAGTTTTTTGACCGTGGACGCGCATTGTGACATCAGCACGCGACCAACTTCGGTAGAGCCAGTGAATGACAATTTGTGGATACGTTCATCTTGGGTGAGCACTTCACCAATCACTGAGGATTTACCGGTGACGATTTGTAGCAAGCCTGCAGGTAAGCCTGCACGTATGGCAAGTTCGCCCAGTGCTAATGCGGTCAAGGGTGTTTCAGTGGCAGGTTTGACAATTATGCTACAGCCAGCAGCTAATGCCGGTGCCACTTTACGTGTAATCATGGCGGCGGGGAAATTCCACGGGGTAATCGCCGCGCATACGCCAATCGGTTGTTTTAACACCACGTAGCGTAGGTCTTTGTTGGTGCTAGGGATGATGTCGCCATAGATGCGCTTGCCTTCTTCGGCAAACCAGCGAATAAAGCTATTGGCATAGCCGATTTCACCGCGCGATTCGGTCATTGGCTTGCCTTGCTCGGCTGTCATGATTATTGCCAAATCTTCTTTATTTTGGTCGATTAAATCCGCCCAGTTGTTTAAAATAGCTGCGCGCTCGTTGGCGGTTTTTTGTGCCCAGTCTATTTGCGCTTTGTGGGCGATGGCAACGGCGTCGATGACTTGGGATTTTTCTAGACTCGGTATAGTGGCAATCACTTGGTTGTCAAATGGATTGGTGACATCAATGGTGTCGCCTGTCGTGGCGTCCGTCCATTGGTTGTCAATGAGTGATTGGGTTTTAAGTAAGGTTTGGTCTTTAAGTAGTAGCATCAGGAATTCCTGTTCGTTATGTTGTTATGAGGATATTGAAAATTTTTTTATGATAAGCAGGTCAATGCCGCTTATTATAAGCGGATAGCAGCTGTGTGGAATAGCGTCATTATGTTGCAGCAGCTGTCTAGGCAGTAAAAATTACAGCAAAGATTGGATAGAAAGTTGCATAAATATAATTAATTGCATAAAAATGCAAACCGAGTCGGTTACGTCAACTCGGTTATGATTTTCTCATCGCATTTGAGGCTACTGTCTTAGCAGTGGTATGCCTTTGACTGCATGATTCTGTGAAAATTGCCGCTGCTTAAAAGTTTCTCTTTATACTTTTTGTTGGAAATTCTTCTCAACGCGCTGTTAGCAAATGCCGCTGCATAAAATCATTGACCTTGTTAAAGGTGGGATAAAAAGACTGTAACGGTGTTGCCAGTCCAATGACGATACCTGCATGAGTGGCAGGGACTTGCACCCGCTCCACGTTGCCGCCTGCTTGGGTGAGCGCTTTTTGTAGGCTATCAGCATTTTGTGGGTAGACAAGCATATCTTTACTGCCTGTGACCAACAAATGCGGGGGTACATCTTGGCGGATATGATACACAGGCATCACTTGCTGGCGGGTGCTATCAGCTGGAAAGGCAACTTTGGTAGTACCGCTACGAAAATCGTAATCATACGGCCCTGCTAGTCCAATCACGCCTAATATTGCCTTGTTGGGAATGCCGGTGGTTTTCCAAAAACGGCTATCATCCACCGCAGATACCACATTAAACGCCCCTGCAGAATGCCCCATGACAAACAGCTGATTAGGATTGCCGCCATATTGAGCGATATTGCGATACACCCAACCCATGGCGCTGGCTGTATCAAGCACATAATCTGGGAATACGTTTGCAGGGGCTAAGCGATAATCCACCACCACTGTGGTGTAGCCCGACTTGGCAAACTGCTTACCGACAAAGCCATAGGTTTGGCGTTTGCCATGTTGCCAGCTGCCCCCATATACAAATATCAACACAGGGTGACGCTGACCATCTGCAGGGGTATAAATATCGAGTTGTTGGCGGGTATCTGTGCCATAGGCAATATTTTTGATGGTTTTAATACCATTTGACACAGTGCTAGTGCTATCAGCTTTTGCTGCGATGGGTGCGTTTTTTGTCGCCATGGCCTGACAGCCTATCAAATTTAACCCCACAAGGGCTATAACCGCAGCAGTTCCAAGTTTGTATTTATTCAAGCGGACGGTGGCGGATGACGGGTGTTTTGTAGCGTGGGTCGATGAATTTGACATAGGTTTCTCTTTTTTAAAGGTTTCTCTTTTTTAAGGTTTTTGCTTTTTTAAATAAGTAAGTTTTTAAGTCAGGACGTTAAATTTGAAATGATTAAATATTTATGTAAGAAAATGGCTTTTTGTTAAGTATAATCGCTTATAAGCGTTAATCAAATGCCTGCTGTAGTGAATTGGTAACAGCGGTAACCTTATGTTGGATATCGTTATGTGTGATGCTATTTATTATTTAACTTACACCAGTAAAATCACCTTACTGGGCGCGATTAATCCTTTTACTTTCAAAACTATCGAGCAGATTTCTAGGCAAAACAATCATGCCCAACATATCACGGGATTTTTGCTATTCAAACATGGGCATTTTTTTCAATATTTGGAAGGGGATAAGGCATTGGTCACTCACCTGTACCAAGATTTACTTAAAGATTATCGCCATAAAAATTTAAAAATAATTACCGAGGGTCATCGGGAACAGCCGCGGTTCAAAAAATGGGATATGTACTGTATTGACATTGATAAGGATGTGAATAATTTATCCATTAGCCGACTATTTCAAGCGTTTAACCCCACCGATTGGCAGTCACCGGAGGTGAATGAGCTAATCACAGATATGCAAACACAGCATCATAAAAATAATTAAATTTTTACCCTAAAAAGATTTATAAACTTTAATTTATTTTTGTATGAATTAAGGGTTATACTTTAGTTTTAATAAAAGATGCTAAATTAATAATAACATTAAAAATTATTATGCTACACTCAAAGTAACATATAAAGAGTATGGCTGAGGAGTTCTACGATGATGTCTCCCCCTACTTATTACCTGACTTATACCAGTTCGCTTACTTGGTCAGCCGCTTTAAAGCCCAGCACATTTACCCAAATTTATCAAAGTGCGAGAGATAATAATCAAAAAACCGGCATCATGGGTTTTATCCTATTCAAAGATGGTCGCTTTCTGCATTTTATGGAAGGTAGTGAAATGTATATAGCGAATTTGTACCTCGCTATCACCCATGATAAACGCCACCATAAAATTCATCTTATCCATCAAAGTACCACCCCTGCTAAACGCTTTAAGCAATGCGATATGCTATGTGTGACACCGGGCATATCCCATACAACCCCAATGATTAGCGAGCTGTTAGCAAAGTTTGAAACCTACCAATGGCAGACCGAACAGGTCGAGCAATTACTCAATGACATGGTCGCATTCTATGAGCGCGATGATGCTGATATTGCGCCCTACCAAGTCAAAGCAGGAAGCTATATCGGCGCCATCATCAAACACCATGTCAAAAAACACCTTTTTTTCACGCTTACTGTCATCACGGTGCCATGGTTGGTGATATTTATGTTGTTAATTGACTTATAAATTTTTGCCAATCTAATAGTAAAAAAAGCTAACCATCAGACGTTGCTCAAGGTAACGATGCGCTTTTTAAACTCAATTGTTTCGACGTCTTTATTGGGTATTTGGTAGTCTTCACTGTAGGCTCATACCCTATCGCGTTAATCAATGGTTGCTATTAATAGTTGCTTTTTAAGAACAATAAACTGATGAAAAACATACCTAATATCAGCAGTTGAATGATTAAATATTTTTTATTCTGCTCCATAAAGCGGCGATAAATCACCGAGAAAAAACTCCCTGTTTGGGGAGTCATGCCAAGCAAATGGTTTTTTGCCATTAGTGACATCACCTCATGTACATGAGCTTGGCTCCAATGATAAATATCAAAGTCGTACACCATATCTGGAAGATTAAGCAGTTCAAGGGTTTGGGTTTTTTCATCCATGTTATAACAATTCATCAGCCATTGCTGATAATAGCGTTTTTCTAACTGTCCCTGGTCTAACACCACTATCTCTTTATGTCGTCGGTCTTGCTTTATGGTGTTAAATAATTGTTCACATACCGCTTTTTGACCTTCAATATACTGCAAAAATTTGCCATCCTTAAACAATAAAAACCCCGTAATATGATGGTGTTGATTGTTGGACTGGGCTTGCTCGCGAATATCAGTGAATAAATTATGGTCAAAAATTTGGGTCAAATTTATTTTACTGGCGTAGACATAATACTGAATTTGATGATTCATGACATTTTCCGAAAATTTGTGAGGGAAGTCAGTTGCAATAAATTTTCATCGGTTAAAAAAACTTAATCTTATGAAACCTAGAATTGGTCTCATAAAATTAAGCTACAATACAGCGTCAAACGCAGTGCTAAACTCTCTAAAATGGACCTGGAAATAAAATGAACTGGGAACTTGCCATTCAGCATCTTTAGGTCTGCATAAAAATTGTACTATGATACTGTCAATCCGTAGTATTTTATATAAATGGCATTCTACATAAATTTTTCAACCAAAGCTGCGTCAAATTTGGCTTTGGCAATCTTGTTTGCCTGCGCCAAAGCAATATCTGCATCAGTAGGACCCGCCCATTGACACGCTTGCTGATAAAATAACGATAAGATAGTTCTAAATCCTGCTGTATCCGCATCGGTCAACGACATTGTCAACGACATTGTCAACGCACTTTGTTTATCGCCACCAAAAAACTGATCAAAAAAGTAAATCATGGTTAAGGTTAAAGCCTGATTGGTTTCTGCCTTGCGAGCTAATAGCCCAAAACCACGGGATTTTGATGAATTATGATGCTGATGAATCGTCTGCTTGACACTGTCTAAAATTTGGCTGCCCAATAATGGTGAAAATTGCGCCATAAAACTATCAATCAGTAACTCAAAGGCGGCCATTTGGTTAGATGTTTGGCTAAATATTGGGCTAGATATTGCGTCAGGTTTTTGGTTAGAGATAGCTACTTGACTGGATGATGGGTAAGTGACTGGGCTATTTTGCCCCAAATTAGGGATATCATGGGTCATCGATTGGGGGTTGGCTGCACCCATTTGGTAATCACTCAGCGCTTTCATCAAACTTCGACGGATATTTGAGCGATATTCTTTGGTTTCGTTGTCTTGCGTAATTTCATGGACAAAACGCTGGATTTGGTAGGGCGTAATATCGGCATAATCTTTATGAAAGATGTCCATGGCTTTACGTATATCAGCATCTTTTAAAAACGGTGTTAACGCAGATTTGATAGTAGCTTCTTTGTTCATGACGGTGCCAAATATTTAAAGTTAATAAAAGTACAATTGACGCAAATGACTGTGGTGGGTCGGGTACCTGTGACGACAGAGCATACAGGTACCGCAAAAATTTAAAACTAATGCCGCTCAGTTAGCGTTTGCTGACTAAATAAGCTATCTTGGAATTCAGGGTAAGCCCCTTCGGCATGTTCGGTAAAGTCAAGCCCGCGTTGCTCATGCTGTGCAAGTACCCGTAGACCGATGGTTTTTTCTATCACAAAATACACCACCATACCCAGTCCAAACGACCAAACAAACATTGCCCCGATGCCCATCAGCTGTACGATAATACGATGGCTGTCGAATAAATCACCTTCATAAAACAGCCCTGCTGCCAGCGTACCCCACACACCGCCGCCCACATGCACGGCAACGGCATACACCGCATCATCCATTTGAACATTATCCAATAACCGCTTCACTGCCAAATACGCCAAACATGCACCACCACCGGTAACAATCGCATACACAGGTGACATGGTTGCACAGCCTGCGGTAATGGCGACCAACCCTGCAAGGCTGATATTGACCGTATCACTTAATAAAATTGCTTTACGCATCACCCCTGAAATCAGCAGATAAGCCGTCACCGCACTCACCCCTGCTAGGTGGGTATTTAGCATGATTTTGCCCAAATTACCTGAGCTGGTCAGTGTAGAACCTGCGTTAAATCCAAACCACGCTAACCATAGAATAAAGCCGCCCAAGGTGACAAGCGTGAGATTATGACCGGCAATCAAACGCGGCGTGCCATCAGGGCCAAAGCGACCAATACGCGGTCCAAGGACGATAATACCCGCGAGCGCTAACCACCCACCGACAGAGTGCACCACCGAAGAGCCGGCAAAATCAATAAATCCAAGCTGGGTAAGCCAGCCTTGACCGCCATAATAACCACCCCATGCCCAACTGGCTACGACGGGATAAATCAGTCCGCAAGTCATCAACGTACCAATCAGATACCCTGAAAATTTAATACGCTCCGCCATCGCACCACTGGCAATGGTGGCGGCGGTGGAAGCAAACATCATCTGAAAAAACAAATGTGCCCATTGCATATTGCTAAGCTGCTCTGGTAAAAACTCGCTTTGACCCACGTAACCTGTGGGGTTGTTGCCTGCCATCAAGCCATAGCCCAAGATATAAAAAATTAATCCGCCAATCGCCATATCGGTATAGTTTTTCATCAGCACATTCACGGTATTTTTACTGCGCACTGAGCCTGATTCAATGAGCGCAAAGCCCGCCTGCATAAAGAACACCAGCAAACCGCCAATAACTACCCACATCACATTTTGGTAGTCATATAGCTGCTCATTGGTGGGCGTCGCAGCGTACACCGAGGAATGTTGATAAAAAACCATCACGGATAATAGCCATTTATAGGCTTTATTAAGCCGTTTACCCGTATGCCGTTGAACCGTATTGTTTAACCTTCTCATGAAGCTTTTACCCTTATGCCCTTATGCCCTCGATAAAAAATTATCGCTCAAGTATTAATCAGTTTTGCCAAGACAGGGAATGCAAATTGTGTACCAAATAAGAAAATAATTAAAAAATAGCGAGTTTTGAAAACGCATAAAAAAGCGCTTTAAGCCGTGATGACTTAAAGCGCTAATGGTTGAGGTTGATGGCTATAAGGACTCGTTATCTGAAGTCTTACCTGTTTTATGGATATCTTCAGTGGGATTGCCTTCTGTCACCGTACCATCATTGGTGGGATTATCGTCCTTAGCTTTTGGATTAAAGGCTTTATTACGCGCATCGGCATTTTCAAGCCACAGCGCGTTTAAAATCGCCAATAATACCGCAAACCCCAATCCTAATATCCACGCAAAATACCACATTGTGTTCTCCTATTAAGTTGCCTTGATTTGGGTCAGTAAAGTGAATGCTCTTGCTCTCGAACATAAGCCTTGGTCACTTTACCGCGCATCACGCTATATGCCCAGCTGGTGTAACCTACAATCATCGGTAATAACACCACCACGACAAACAACATAATCATCAAGGTGAGATGACTCGATACACTGTCCCAAACCGTCAAGCTTGAACGTGGGTCGCTAGAGGATGGCATGACAAACGGAAATAATGCCACCCCTGCGGTCATAATCACACTAAGCACAGCAATACTGGATGCGATAAATGCGCTCAAGGTTTTACGCGCTTTTAACAATATTGCCGTGACAATCGGCATGATGACACCAAGTGCAGGAAATGCCCATGCCAGTGGATACTGATGATAATTTGCCATCCATGCGCCCGCTTGACGCGTCACCTCTTTATTGAGCACATTTGGTAAGGCTTGGGGGTCAATGGGGCTGGTGATATGATAGCCGTCAATCGATTGTATCCATACCCCTGCCAGCACAAACAACACTGCCATTACCATACTACTGATAGCAGCGTAGTTAAGAGTACGATTTTGTACCTCATCGAGGGTGCGATGCGCTAAATATGCTCCCCCTTGCATAATCAACATAGACGCACTAATCAAGCCACACAGTAGGGCAAATGGATTAAGTAATGCCCAAAATGAGCCTGTGTAAGTCGATACCAAATGGTTGTTAAAACTAAAAGGCACGCCTAAAAACAAATTACCAAATGCCACGCCAAACACCACAGCCGGGATAAATGAACCCACAAACAACCCCCAGTCCCACGCTTTGCGCCAGGTTGGATTGTGTATCATACTGCGATATTTAAACCCCACCGGGCGGAAAAATAACGCCCACAATACTGCCATCAACGCCCAATAAAAACCGCTAAAGGCAGTGGCATACACCATCGGCCATGCCGCAAAAATCGCGCCACCTGCCGTGATAAACCATACTTGGTTACCCTCCCAGTGCGGACCAATGGTATTGATAATCACCCGGCGCTCTTCATCATCTTTGCCGACAAAAGGCAGTAACGAACACACGCCCATATCATGCCCATCCATGATAGCAAACCCAATGAGCAGCGCACCGACCAATAACCACCAAATAATTTTGAGTGTTTCATAATCAAACAACATGATTCACCTCGGCTGTATCATGGGGCAAATTTAATGAAGGACTCACGTGCACCTTGTGAGTATCTTCGCCGTAGTATTTGCCTGTACCTAGACTCGCAGGTCCTTTACGGGCATATTTCACCATCAAGTACATTTCAATCATCAGCAGCACCGTATAAAAACCAACAAATCCCGCCAGCGAGGCATACACATTCGCCACGCTAATGTTGGAGACTGAAAAATACGTTGGTAACATGCCATAAATCGTCCAAGGTTGACGCCCATACTCGGCAACAAACCAACCAAATTCAGCAGCAAGCCAAGGCGCAGGCAGCATCAATAATGCCCAGCGTAACAGCCAAGGTTTTTGGATAAAGTTATCTTTGACACTTGACCAAAGACTAATCGTAAACAATGCCAACAATAAAAAGCCCAAGCCCACCATGGCACGAAATGACCAAAACATTGGGATAATAGGCGGAATGGTGGCATCGGTGGCTTGTTTAATCATTGCCGGCGTGGCTTTGCTGACATCAGGCGAATAGCGTTTGAGCAATAACCCAAAGCCCAAGTCTTTTTTTACCTTTTCAAACTCCGCCACTGTCGCAGGATTTGGGGTTGAACCTGGGGGCGCACTGCGTAATTGATCCAGTAGTACCACCGCTTTTTGACCATTGATGATGCGTTTTTCATTGATGATTTTGATGTCATGGATGCCCAAAATCGGGGTATCTAGTGAGCGCGTCCCAATCAAGCCCATCACATACGGAATTTGCACTGCCCAGTTGTTTTTTTGCTCGGCTTGGTTGATATCGGCAATCAAATTAAAACTGGCAGGCGCAGGCTCGGTTTCCCACATCGCCTCTATCGCTGCCATTTTGGTTTGCTGTGCCAAGCCAATGGAGTAACCCGACTCATCACCCAGCACGATGGTACTACAAATCGACGCAAAACCAAATGCCGCCGCGACTTGAAAGCTGCGTTTGGCAAATTCGACATCGCGTTTTTTGAGCAGATACCACGCTGAGATGGCAAGCACAAAGGTCGCTCCCACCGTATAGCCGGCAGAGACGGTATGCACGAATTTGTTTTGCGCCTCAGGGTTAAATAATACTGCCGCAAAATCGGTCATTTCCATGCGCATGGTTTGGTAACTAAACTCTGCGCCAACCGGATTTTGCATCCACCCATTGGCAATCAAAATCCACAATGCGGATAGATTGGTACCCAGCGCCATCAACATAGTCACTAGCAAATGCTGTCCGCGTGACAGTCTATCCCAACCAAAGAAAAACAGTCCAACCATGGTCGATTCTAAAAAAAATGCCATCAAGCCTTCAATGGCAAGCGGCGCACCAAAAACATCGCCGACATATTGTGAGTAGTACGCCCAGTTGGTACCAAACTGGAATTCCATGGTGATTCCGGTGGTGACACCCAAGGCAAAGTTGATGCCAAACAGTTTGCCCCAAAAACGCGTCATGTCTTTCCACACTTCTTTGCCTGTCATCACGTACATGGATTCCATGATGACCAGCAGCCACACCATGCCCAGTGTGAGTGGTACAAATAAAAAATGATATAACGCCGTGACTGCAAATTGCAGACGGGAAATATCGACGAGATGTTCTGTTATCATGTTGACTCCTTGGTTTGACAACCAATTCAGATGTCAATTACCCTCATGCGTGGTTAAAAAAGGGTAATGTTTTTATTTACAAACATTATATAAATCTATAAATTATTTGTCATGCGGCATAATGTCGCACCTGACTACAAAATACTATGATGAGTATGGCGTTGCTGCTACCATCTTCTCATACCCTGTCAAAGATGGTGATAGTTGAATGAGTGATAGTTTATGGGTCTGTTGAGGGTAATATTTTAAAGTGGGGTCGTTCATCGCTTTACTTATTTAATTGTCTTTTATATGGCTTTTTATATGCCTTTATCAAGGTTTTATCAACCCTCATTGGTAGGCAGTGTGTTTACACTTTTTTATCTCATTGCCTTGATGAGCATGATTTGTCGTACCTAACCCGTGCTTGATACGCTATGATATGTCCATTGATTTTATCGTTACTGTTAACCAACCATGTCTGAAACTTCTGCTGTCAACCAAACCCTTCGTCACTATGCCGCTATGGCAAAGCGACCGATTTATATGGCATGGGGACTGTCAGTTGTGTCCACGCTGGTATTGATTGTGCAGTCTTGGCTGATTGCGGTCATCTTTGCAGATTGGTTAACACAAATTACCCATCACCGCCCTGCCACTGACGTATTTTTTGATTATCTGCCGTGGCTGATGGGATGTCTGTTGCTACGTCCTTTACTGCATTTTTGCAAAGACCAGCTGGCGTTAGACGCGGGACTACAAGTAGCCAGCATCCTACGAAAAACGCTAGTTGAAAAACTGGCACAAGTAGGTGCGGCGCGCGACCAGTATGGCAGTGATGGCGGGCTTGCCAGTATGGTGATTGAGCAATGTGACGCCTTAACGGGCTATGTCAGCCGTTTTTATCTGCAGCGACTGATTGTGGTGACCACGCCTATCATGCTATTAGTCGCCGCTGCGACCCAAAGCTGGATAGCGACGCTGATTTTACTACTAACTGCACCGCTAGTCCCTGTATTTATGGTATTAATTGGTCATGCCACCGCCCGTAAAAGTCGGCAACAATTTGCCGCGATGGCACAGCTAAGCGGGCGATTTTTGGATTGGTTACGTGGTACAGCGACACTGCAACGGCTCGATGCTGTTGGGCACGCCAGTCAAGATATCGATGCTTCAGCCGAAGCCTACCGTATGCGCACCATGTCGGTGCTCAAAATTGCGTTTTTAAACACCGCAGCGCTAGAACTGTTAGCCGCGCTGTCGATTGCGCTACTTGCCGTGTATTTGGGTTTTGGTTTAATCGGTATTTTACCCTGGCAAAAAAACACGGTGCCTGTGCCTTACCAGTCGGCGCTATTTTTGCTGCTGTTGGCACCCGAATTTTATGCCCCGCTACGTCAGTTGGGCGCGGATTATCATGTCAAAGCGCAAGCGGAAGGCGCGATTGCTGAGTTATCACCGTTGTTAGCGTTTGCGTCAGCGGAAAAAACAAAAGCTAACCCCTTTGTATTAACTGCAGCCCCTGCCATTGACGCGGATAATATTTGGGTCAATCATCAGCAGCGCACACGGCTTGCACCGTTAAGTTTTGCTATTGCCTCAGGGGAACGGTTAGCGATTGTCGGTCAAAGTGGCAGCGGCAAATCCACCCTATTGCAAATTTTTTTGGGTTTTTGTGCCTATCAAGGCGATATCTTTATTGATAACCAAAATTTTAACACCATCAATTCCACGCAATTTCGCCACCAAATCGCCTATTTGTCACAACAAACCATGCTACTGCCAATGAGTATCGCCGATAATTTACGCCTGCCCGACCCAACCGCCAGTGATGACAAATTATGGCAAATTCTTGCGCAAGTGGGATTAAAACCTTTGATAAAAGCACTGCCAAATCAGCTAGATACTCAGTTAGGTGAGCGTGGTAGCGGCTTGTCGGGTGGGCAGCAGCGACGACTGGCAATAGCCCAGTTACTATTACAAGACGCGCAGCTTTGGCTACTCGATGAACCCACTGAGCATTTAGATAGTGAGACCGCAGCCGAGATTAATGCGCTATTACAACAAGTGACTAGGGGTAAAACCGTGCTATGGGTGACGCACGATGCCACAAGCCTGCCTTGGCTGGATCGGCAAATAAGCCTTGATATTGCATCTACTTTGGCGAAGGTGTAACGGTATGACAGCCTCTAATAGTGAAAATAGGCTTATTAGTCAAAATAGCCTTGTCAAAACTCACCCGCAAAAAAAAGCAAACAGTCATCAAACCTTCCGTTTATCCCAGCTGTTTAGCACGCAGCTAGATAAATGGCTCATTGCTGCCTTGTTAGGGATAATGACTGCGTTATCGGTGATTGGGCTATTGATGACGTCAGGGTGGTTTATTTCTGCGGCAGCAATGGCGGGGATGGTGGCGCTGGGCTCACACAGTTTTAATTATCTGGTACCGGCAGCGATTATCCGTGTGATGGCGATGGTACGTACCGCAGGACGCTATGGTGAAATGATGGTATCCCACCATGCGGTGTTTGGTTTGTTGCAGCGGCTGCGAGTGCGGTTTTTTAACCAGTTTGCACGGCTGCCACTGGCAAACTTATCAAGTACCCTACAATCTACCCATGCCATGCACCGTTTAACCCATGATATTGAGGTGCTCAATGAGTTGCCACTGCGCGTGGTATCACCTTGGCTAGTCGCGACAACTGCTAGTTTGCTAGTAGCCACCTTACTTTATCAGTATGAGGTTAACCCCATGCTGATTGCCATATTTTTAATCGCAGGTTTGATGCTGCCTGCCATGCTGACATGGCGCAGTATCAAGCACGCCCGCGCTCATCAGGCATTGGCAGAGTCTAGGCGTGTCAGTTTGCTCAATCCGCTATCGGCGCTTACCCATTTATTGATTTGGCAGCGCTGGCAATCCGAATTGACTGCTTTTAACAGCCTCGACACTCAACATACGCATCAGCAAAAGCGCATCCAGCGCGCCCAGTCATTGGTCATGCTGATCATGCAGTGGCTGATTGCAGCGGTTTTGGTCGGCTTGCTAGTGGGTTTTTATCACACGCCCCTTGTCATCAGTGTGCCGATGTTGCTTGCGTTATTCCTCGGTATCATGGGCATGACTGACTTGCTAGCGCCGTTAGTCACCCATTCGCTAGCCCTTGGCAATAGTTTGGCAGCAAAACACCAACTCAATGAATTACTCAATCCTTCGCTACAACCTAGCCATCATTTAACGCCTGATTTAACCAATCACTTAAACCATGATTTAGCCCCTTTACCCATCGATGTTGCGCGCCTAAGTGCACCACTCACACTCACCATCCATCAGCTAGCTGCCAAAATGCCGCAGGCGATTGTCGGTTTCAAAGCTATCAGCTTGACTGCCACCCAAGGCATCCCTGTATTGATTACTGGGCGCTCGGGCGCGGGCAAATCAACACTGTTACAAGTGCTGGCTCGTGAACTAGCACCGCAACAAGGCAGCATAGAGCTCAATGGTAGGGATTGGCTAGCGTTACACGATACGCCCGCGCTCACAGGTTATCTGGGGCAGCAGATTGATATTTTTGACCAGACCTTGGCGACCAATTTAAGATTGGGCAACGCCGATGCCAGTGATGAACAGCTTTGGCAAGTGCTGGGTAAGGTTGGACTCAAAGACTGGGCGCGCAGTCAGCCGCTACAATTACAGACCCCGCTAGGAGAATACGGGCAAGCTATTTCCGGTGGACAAGCCAGACGCATTGCCTTGGCACGGCTATTACTCACCCCAAAAAAAATCTTGCTGCTAGATGAGCCGTTTGCGGGACTTGATAAAAAAAGCCGTGAAGCACTGTGGCAAATGCTGGTACAGCATCAGCAGCAAGGCATTTTAATCATTGTCACCCACCATCTTTGGCAAACTGATTATCCAATTAATATCGTGCAATTACCTGAGCCTGATGTTTTAATTTAAAAAAAATGATACAAATATTTTTGAATATTGCTGCAGGCGTTTATCTAAAGCAAATTTTTTAATTCTATTGCTATAACCTACCTAGCCTGATTCTGCGTTATCGCTAAGTCTCTGCTGTCTTAATTTTTGTATGATAGTACTATCCAATCAAGGGTTATCAACAACTATATTAACAACCGCAGGAAAACCTATGAACTTAGCAAAATTTAACCCCTCATTTTTAGCCACTGGGCTTAGTGTAGCTCTGCTTAGTATTGTTACAGGTGCGACAGTCACCGCCTGTGCGAGCACCTCAGCGGCACCACAAGCGCAAAAAATGCAAAAGCGCCATCCAGCCAATGCCAAGAACTTTGAGCAACGCTTACAAGCCATGCAAGCCAACGCCCGAGCAGCCGCCAATGCGAGCATCAGTGCCTCTCAAGCGGTCGCCTTGGTACAAAAACAAACCGCGAACACACGCATCGTTGGCGTACGCTATCATGACAGTAGCAACCGACCCAACCCAAACCCTGCCCGTATCGCCAACAACGCCGATGACAACATTGTCGGCTACCGGGTCATGACCCTCAGTGCGAATGGTCAGCCACAACTGTATATCGTCAATGCGTCTAATGGTCAAGTGAGCCAAGCAACTATGCCATCACGGCCATCACGGCCATCACGCCCAGCGCGTCCGCCACAACCCAATACCCCCAATAACCCTAATAGCCCCAACAACATCGGCAACCCCAACAATCAACTAACTGCGCCGCCTGCCACCAATATCAGCCTAGAGCGCGCCATGCAATTGGCAGCAAGCCAAGTCGGTGGTGAAGCCATTGGCGCCCATTTGGGTGGGGATAAAGGGGGTAAAATGGGTCATGGTCCTCGTGACGGTCACCGCCGCCCTAACAGAGACCCACAAATGGGCAATACAGGCATGCCGCCTGCACCAAACCCTGCCCAGAATCAATCACCAAGAACCCCAAGCTATCAGATTGAAGTGGTAAAAGGTAAAGAAGTCTACCATGTTAAAGTTGATGCCCAAACAGGTGCCGTGAGCGATGTCAAATCATTGAACGACTTCAAACGTCGTGCGCCCACTCAGCCATAATTGAGCGACAAATGGCAACCTTGCTTATGAGCAACTATGAGCAACTATGAGCAACACCGTCATTCTTAGAATGGCGGTTTTTTGTGTTATAGTCTATTTGTTTAACAGTATTCGTGTATAAAGGTAACCCAATGAGAGTATTACTCGTCGAAGATGACGTCTTTATTGCCGACAGTCTGATTGATAGTCTAGAAGAAGAAGCGTATGCGGTAGACTGGGCAAAAGATGGGCGAGAAGCGATTTTGACCCTCAAAGTCGAAGCGTATGACGTGATTTTGCTGGATTTGGGCTTGCCAGAAATTGACGGCATGAGCGTGTTAGAGACGCTTCGCAGTGCCAAAATCGATACGCCTGTACTGGTGCTGACCGCCCGAGACCAAATCAAAGACCGCGTGAAAGGGCTGGATGCTGGGGCAGATGACTATATGACTAAGCCATTTGCGATGAGTGAATTACTCGCTCGTATGCGTGTGTTGGTGCGCCGCTCACAAGGCAATAGCCACAACACCCTACAAGTCGGCGACTTAACCCTGGATATCAATGCCAAACGCCTCAAACGTGACGGCATAGAAATCGATATTACCGCCAAAGAATACATGCTGCTCACCACTTTTATGACCGCGCCCGATAAAGTGTTCTCAAAAAGTGAATTGGAAAATTCTATCTACAATTGGGAAGCCGGGATAGAGAGCAATGCCATTGAATTTTTAATCTATGGACTGCGCAAAAAAATTGGTCAAAAACGGATTAAAAACATCCGTGGTTTAGGCTGGTATATCAGTGCCGAAGCCCAAGACTAACAAAAAGTGATACCAAAAGGCCTCAAAAAACATTCAGACAATGGCCGCTAACTACCCACGAAAATGACCATGACTACCCCCACAAAAACCGCCCTGCCCTTGCAAAAATCATTGCAAAAATCACTGCAAAAACAGTTGCTGGTCTGGATCCTTGGCACGTTACTATCGATTGGCATTTTGGTACAGATTGCGGTATTTTGCTATACCTATCAAGAGTTTAACACCTCACAAGAAACCAATCTTAGCTATCTTGCTGAGCTGGTTAGCTCGCGCGCGGCCCTGCGACCCCCTCCCCGTAACCTGAAGCCTAATAGGCGTCTATCAAACCCAGATAACGATTTTGCACCGCATGACTTACCACCGCCTAGACCACCTCTACCAGCTAAGATAGCTTCTGCCCCTAGCAGTAGCACGCCGACCACGGTTTTCTCATCCAATGATGAAAGCAGCGTACTACAGTATCAAGGCGTTAAAGACGGTGTGCAAGTTGATATCTTCCCGGCCCGTTTTGGCAAAATTGACACCAATTTTATTGAGCCAATGGCTCACCCGCAATTGATTAACACCCCTGTCGGTTTTAGTGAATTAACCCTCGATGGTGAAATCTGGAAAGTCTTTCGTAAAGACACCCCAAGGCGGGTGATTTTTGTGCGTCAACCTGTCGAATGGCAGAAAAAAATTGCGTTAAAATCGGCTTGGCAATCCATTATTCCAATTTTACTAACCACCCTGTTGCTGCTTGCACTATTGCCTTGGGTATTAAAGCGCGTATTGCGTCCGATTCAGATATTAGCTAAGCAAATGGCAAAACGTCACGGTCAAGATCTCAGCTTGATCGAACTACCCACTGACAGCCAACATCGCTCAATTCTGCCCAGCGAGCTCATGCCCTTGGTCATTGAAATCAATGCGTTGTTACAACGGGTTGACACCCATATCCAAAACCAAAATCGCTTTATCGCGGATGCAGCACATGAGTTACGCTCGCCATTGACCGCCATCTCGCTGCAAGTACAACAACTGCAAAAATACAGTCAAGACGCGGCGATGTATAGCGACCCTGCAAGGCAAGCCAAATTCAAACAAAACATTCATAAGCTCGCTGTCAGAGTGGAACACAATCAACATTTGGTGGAACAGCTACTCACCCTTGCCCGTATGGACGCCCAGCAATCACAGCTGACCGAGCGCACCAACACGCCCACCGATTT
Organism: Moraxella sp. CTOTU47579; assembly: GCF_032004885.1. NCBI lineage: Bacteria > Pseudomonadati > Pseudomonadota > Gammaproteobacteria > Moraxellales > Moraxellaceae > Moraxella > Moraxella sp. CTOTU47579. The sequence continues at coordinate 151,149 of NZ_DALZOJ010000004.1, read as the reverse complement.
AATCGCCGTGCTACGAGAAGCCATCAAACTGCTATTTCCGATTGCCGATAGCAAAGACCAAACCCTGTCGGTTGACAACCATCTCGCCGCGCTGGGGGGGTCTGCGACGCAGGTCAGTCTAGATGAAACCGCCTTGTTTATCCTCCTCAAAAATTTACTGCAAAATGCGATTTTATACACCCCAACCACAGGCAATATCGCGGTTGTCATTGACCAGATGGCTATCGAAGATTTAATACAAACGTCAAGCAGCAGCGATTCGACCCATACCACCCATACCAACTTCGCCAACGCATTGACCCCGACCCCTGTGTTGGTGAACAACGCTAGCAACACACCCAATCACCGCGCAAAACGACTCATCGTCCAAGTTGCCGATACCGGCATTGGCATTGATGCAGCCCATTATCAAGACGTCTTTCAACCTTTTTACCGCGTCAATCAAAATGCGTCGAGCGCATCACTAGCACAAGGACAAACAAGCAGTACACAAACCCATAGTGATACTGCCAAAAAATCTTTTTCCACCAAAGACACAAGTACCCATTCAGGTTTGACGGTGATTGGCGGTACGGGCTTGGGTTTATCAATTGTTTATCAAATTTGTCAACAAGCCCATATCGATATTTATTTGAGTCCTACGCAAGTGGTTGAGAATAACGCCCAAACCACTGCCACCACCCAAGGCTTAACGGTAACCTTGGTGTTTCAGCCTGCCTCAAAAACAACGTAATTTTATCAAATCATCGCTGCTTTTTTTAAATCATTGCTCAATCTAGTTTTCTCAAACGTATAATTGCGGTATAAAGTACAACAACTATGCTTGGGTAAAACGGAAGTCAACTTTACGATGTTTGATTTTATATTGAAAAAAAATAAAAAAAATGCGCTAGACTCAATGCATGACAAGCCATCGGGTGTGTTTAATAAACTGGTATTTTATAGCAGTTTATTCGCTGTATTGCTTGCGATTATTGAGACAGGGTTTGATTTTAAAGTTTGGTTGCATGGCGTGGCTTCGACGTTTTATTTAATCGTGCTTGGGCTTAATTTTATTGAGTTATTGAGTCAATATGTGCAAAAAGGTATACGCTCAAAGCTTGTGCTAACGTTTGATTTGTCCATTGCTTTATTAGTCATTGCGCTATTGGTGACACATTTTTTTGCCGATAATAGTTCTTTTTTATACAAATTCCTGTTTGAAAAATCGCTGATAAAAATTGCGTTGTTGGTTTCTTTTATTCGTAAGTTATTGGTGATGGAGTTCAGCTTTAAGATAGTCGTTGCCCATCCTGCCCAGTTGTTTATTTTAAGTTTTCTATTGCTTATTTTGCTCGGCACGTTTTTGCTGATGATGCCAAATGCCACTTATGGTCATATTGCGTTTGTTGATGCTCTATTTACTGCCACGAGTGCGGTGTGTATTACAGGTCTAGCGGTAAAAGATACCGGCGCTTTTTTTACCCCATTGGGTCAAATCATTATCATGTGTTTGTTTCAATTGGGCGGCTTAGGGATTTTAACTTTTGCCACTTATTTTAGTTATTTTTTTCGAGGACGCATCAGTTACCAGACACAGCTACAGATTGGGCATGTGACCTCAGCTAATCGTATGAGTGATGTGCTAAAGACGCTCAAAGTAATTTTTGCGGTCACGTTTGCGGTGGAGTCCGTGGCAGCCATAGCGATTTATCTCAGTATGCTTGATGTCCCTATGAGTATCCATCGTCGCATCTTTTTTTCGGTTTTTCATGCCATCTCTGCATTTTGTAATGCAGGTTTTTCAACGATGAGTGATAGCTTATATGAGTTACAACTGCGCTTTAATTATCCGTTACAAATGGTTGTGGCGGTGACATTTTTATTTGGGGGGTTGGGGTTTGCGATAGTTGCCAATGTCGTGGAATATTTGCGCCATCAGGTGATGCGCCTGTTGTTTCCTAACCGCTCACGATATGGTGCCAAGCCGTGGCTACTGAGTATCAATAGTCGCATTAGTTTAGTAACGACCTTGTCCTTGCTAGTGCTTGCCTTTGTCAGTGTGCTTGTATTTGAGTGGCAAGGCACCTTAACTGAGCATACCAGTGTCATCGGCAAACTTGTGACAGGGTTTTTTGTGGCAGCTGCACCGCGCTCATCAGGAATCAATGTGGTAGACATGGCACAGCTAGCGCCACCGACCGTGATGCTTACCATTGCACTGATGTGGGTTGGGGCAGCCCCAAACTCTACAGGCGGTGGTATCAAAACCACGACTTTTGCCGTCGCTGTACTCAATATTGTGTCACTGGCACGCGGCTATTCTCGTATCGAAATATTCCGTCGTGAAATTGCGGATATCTCAGTGAAGCGGGCATTTGCGATTATCTGTTTGTCAGTGATTATCATTGCGTTTGGTTGTACGTTAATACGCTGGGCAGAGCCCAACATGAGTATGACAGAAGTGTTATTTGAAAGTGTTTCTGCTTACACCACCACAGGATTAAGCTTAGGTATCACCCCGCATTTAAGTGCATTTAGTAAATCCGTACTGATTGGGCTGATGTTTTGTGGACGGGTTGGGGCATTGACCATCTTAATTGCCTTATTAAATCGCCCAAGGCATCAAAGCTATCGCTATCCTAGCGAAGAGATTATTATCACCTAAAGATAAATTGATAAGGTATAGATATGAAATACATCATCGTCGGTCTAGGCAATTTTGGCTCATCACTTGCCACCAAACTCACCAGTCAAGGACATGAGGTCATTGGTATTGATATCGACATGGATAAAGTTGAGCGCTACAAAGAATCCATTTCGCACACGATTTGTATCGATTCTACCAGTGAAAATGCCGTCTCGGGGTTACCCATTGCCCAGACAGATGTGGTACTCATTACCATTGGCGAAGACCAAGGGCAAAACGTGATGGTCACTGCGCTATTCAAAAATCTCAATGCCAAATATATCATTAGCCGAGCCATTAACCCACTGCACGAAAAAGTGCTACAAGCATTGGGGGTTGATGACATCATCCAGCCCGAAAACGAGGCGGCAACCCACTGGGCAAAGAAACTGTCGCTAACTGGCTTAATTGATTCATTTGAACTCGATAACGATTATAGTATCGTTCAAATACAGACACCGCCTACATTTTACGGTAAAACAGTTCACGCCCTTGATTTAATCAATCAATTTAATGTGATGCTATTAACCACCATTTCATTTCACCAAAACCAATTTGGTTTTGGTCGAAATCAAACTAAATCCAAAATCGATGGCATTGTGCATCCAGATTTTGTCATTGAGCCTGATACGGTTTTAGTATTATTTGGGGAAACCAATGACTTAAGACGGCTGTTCAAGTATATGCACGCATCCCAGAATTCATAACAATAGCTCATCAAAGCATCTAGTCGTTGTGGCTAATTTTTTGATTGTCGCTAGGCTTCTTGTGTTTTAACCACGGCTTGTGACCTTGTAAGCCGTAAGCCAAAATTTTCGGTCATAAAATGGTCACGTTTTAGTCACAAGCGTTTGATCACATTAGTTTTACTTAAATATTAGAAATAGATATCTTTTTAACTTAACAATCAAAATCAATTTTCCTAATCACATCAATATAAAAATGTATAAAATAATATATTTCTTAAAATCAATAACTTAGTATAAAATTTAAGCCAAAAAAAACCTCAAATCAGGGGAGATTTGAGGGATAAAACTTTAAAAATTTCGTTTTTAGTTCCACTAAAATAAGTGGCGCAGCGGACGGGACTCGAACCCGCGACCCCCGGCGTGACAGGCCGGTATTCTAACCAACTGAACTACCACTGCACGGTAGCTGATGACGACGACCCAAACTTGTCAAATTGGTGGGTCGTGACGGATTCGAACCGCCGACATTCTGCGTGTAAGGCAGACGCTCTACCAACTGAGCTAACGACCCTGATAGGCAATTTATAAGCCAATCAAGTTGCTTCAATATCATCGAAGTGACGCGTATTATATAGACTTGTGATGGATTGTCAACTAGTTATTTAAAGATTTTTTCGATATCTTTTTGCAAGCTTGGCATCGCTTTTTCAAATTGGCTTGTGTCACCTATCAAGGTCGGCATCATCACCTGCACAAACTCACTGGAAACTTGCGATTGTTTACTTAAAATGCGTTGTCCCATTGGGGTCTCATAAAATTGGTTGAGGGCATCGACCTCAGCTTGGGTATAGGTTCTTTTGGCAATCGCTTGATAAGTTTGTTGCAGTTGCTGTTTAGAGATGGGTTGGTCTAATTGCTGTCCTAAGACGGTGCTATATTTAACAAAGATATTTTTAAGCTGTTTTTGCGCATGACGGCTAAAAATACCCGCATTTTCATCTGTAGGCAATTCTTGAGGTAGCCCTTTCATCATACTGGCCGCTTGCTGACGTTGGGCAATCATTTCATCAATCATTTTATCGATATGTAGCACCTTGATAAGCTTGTCAAGCGATGCATCCGTGGGCTGGGTTTGCAATTCGTTGATAGTCGTAACTGGTGGTTGAGCACTAACTGGGTTGTTCTGAATGATTAATTCGGCGTAAGCAGGATGAACCAGCATAGTCATGCTAGATGATACCAATAAGGCTAGCCCTGCTAACTTTTTAGCGGTTAATGACCATAATAGGCGTAACGGTTTGTTGGATTTTATAGAGGGATATTTATGACGCATTTTTCTGCCTACTCGATATCACATTGGGGAATGTTATTACTTTGAAAACGTAATGCTTTACGCATCTGTGCGGCTTTTTGGCGGCATTCTTGCGGGCTATCTTTGATTTCAAGGGGTGGTACACGGGTGGGCTTGCCATATTTATCCACCGCTACCATGGTGAAATAACAACTATTGGTATGGCGTATCGTACGGTTTTGGATATTTTCTGCCTGCACTCGAATGCCTACTTCCATCGAAGTTTTGCCCACATAATTGACGCTTGCCAAAAAGGTGACTAACTCCCCTACATGAATCGGCTCACGAAAAATCACTTGATCCACCGATAGCGTCACCACGTAACCACCACTATAGCGACTGGCACAAGCATAAGCCACTTGGTCAAGCATCTTTAATAAATCGCCGCCATGCACATTGCCAGTGAAGTTTGCCAAATCAGGCGTCATCAGTACAGACATGGTAAGTTCGTTTTGTAAAGGGGCAACTTGCAAATTTTGATTTGATTCAATGGCGTTGGGCACAATGACGATCCTTCTTAATTTATATAACAACTATCATAAAAAATTATCAACCTCGGCATCTCAGATGTGAACTAACATAGCTGTAAATCAATGCTGTGAGCCAACTTGACCCATAGAGTGATGCCTTAATCGCTAAAGTAGCAAATTCGCCTTATCATCACAATAGCCAATCAGTAACTGACTGACTACTAGCCGCAATCTGGTCAAAAATAAAAAATCCGAATATTTTTGATATAGGGCTTGACAGTCACGGTTAATTTGCTACAATACGCACCACTTAAACACTGCGATGGTTTTTGCAAGTTTAACAAAAAATTCTACCGCTTATTCTCCAATAGCTCAGTCGGTAGAGCAATGGACTGTTAATCCATGTGTCCCTGGTTCGAGCCCAGGTTGGAGAGCCATATTAAGAAGACCTTTAACATTGCTTGTTAAAGGTCTTTTTTTATCTAGCATTATTGCTATAAATCATTTTGCATCATGAACTTTATTAATATTTTTTGCTAAAAAATGCTTGACTCATTTTTTAAATCTCAGTAATATACGCACCACTTGATTATCTGTTCTCCAATAGCTCAGTCGGTAGAGCAATGGACTGTTAATCCATGTGTCCCTGGTTCGAGCCCAGGTTGGAGAGCCAATCAAGCCAAATTCTGTTGTATATTTTGAACCCGTTCCCTTGTGAATGGGTTTTTTTATGAGCAAAGTTTAACAATTTGCTGTTTACTACGCCTTTGTTTGATACCCTATTATCTCACTTGCTAAAGTACTACTAGTATTACTATAAGATACTATTGATAAGATACTACTTATGACGCTGTCGTTTTCCCCTACCCAATCTCAATTTTTGACCCTACAACAAGCGATTAATAAAGACCGCATCACCCAGCTAGTGAGCGATCAGCAGCAAGGTAAACTGTCATCAGATGATAAATCTTACTATGAAAGCTTAATCACCCAATTTATCGAGCTAATCAAGCTGCCTGATAGCGCGCATTTGGCCATGCAGCTTTTACCAGAATTCAAAATCACCGTGCCAGCCTTGCTTGATGGCATGGCTTATCGCGCCGTGGCTGATAAAAACCCGAAAGCGTGTGTGTTTGCGGCATATATGATTGACCAATCGCTGTTGCAGCGCGATATGACGCCCCTGTTCAATGTGATTATTGAATTCGGTACGCCTGAACTGTGGGTTGAATTGGTAAAAAAAGTGAATAATGCCCCTGCCGATCGCATCGTTGAGAAGGTTTATCAATGTGATAAATCGGTACAGACCTATTGGGAACAACAAATTTTGTAAAGAAAATTAGCTTGATGGTCGCATCGAGCGTTAAGCTAATCCAACATTTGGCTAAGGTTTTTGTAGGAATTTTACGTTTGCCTTGCTTGTTTCTCGCCAATGAAATAATTACACTAGGTTAAAGATATCTAATTGCGCTAAATTTTCCGTCTAATTGATAAATTGGTTACATCTAGCTTCATTGCTAAAAATTGATCACACGCGAGGCATGCAAATGATTAGTAAAATCAAAAAAAATCAACAAGTCATGGTTCCTATCCATATCAAAATCACTGAAGAAATGCGGGATTTGTTGACCCAAGTCGCCAAAAGCCATGGGTTTCCACGTATTCAAGGCTTGATCCGCTTATATATTCGCCGGGGACTCGATGCCGAGAATGTCGGCTACTCACTTGCCAAAGACAGCCGTTTTATCGAAAAGCTGAAGCGTCAAGGGGTGTCCGATGAGGTGATTTTTGAAGCGATTGAAGAGACAGCCAATGAGCCAGAAGCCAAAGCAAACGATACGGCAAAACCTTAGGCATTTTTAGCCCCATAAAAAAACCCAAAACGCATATGTTTTGGGTTTTTTACGATTCATCAACGCTTTTATACGCTTATACAGTGGGATGATGCTCAATAGGCGGTAATGGCTGACCATTGAGCGCTGCGTCCAAGCGCTGTTTGTCTAGCGCATTTTCCCAACGTGACACGACAATCGTCGCACAGGCATTACCCGTTAGGTTGGTCAATGCACGGCACTCTGACATAAAGCGGTCAATCCCTAAGATAAGCGCCATACCTTCGATGGGCACAGTTGGCACCACCGCCAAAGTCGCTGCCAAGGTGATAAAACCAGCGCCCGTGATACCTGCCGCGCCTTTTGAGCTTAACATTGCGACCAATAATAACGTAATCTCTTGGGTCAATGTCAAATCAATATTACAGGCTTGCGCGATGAATAACGCTGCCATGGTCATATAAATGTTGGTACCATCTAGGTTAAATGAATACCCTGTTGGAATCACCAAACCGACCACTGATTTTTCGCAGCCTGCGCGTTCAAGTTTTTGCATCAAGGTTGGTAGTGCCGCTTCTGATGAACTAGTCCCTAACACCAATAGCAATTCATCTTTGATGTATTTAATCATCTTGATGATTGAAAAGCCGTTGTAACGTGCCACAGCACCGAGCACCACCAGCACAAATAGCAATGAAGTGATATAAAAACAGGCTATCAAAAAGGCTAAGTTACCCAGTGAGTGCACGCCATACTTACCAATGGTAAATGCCATCGCACCAAACGCCCCAATTGGCGCAGCTTTCATCAAGATTTCAACCGCTTTAAACACAGGCGCAGATAACTCTTGAAAGAAGTTTAACACGGGACGAGCACGATCACCCACGGATGCTAACGAAATACCAAACAGTACTGAAACAAATAACACTTGCAGGATATTCCCTTCCGTCAGTGGACTTACCATGGTTTCTGGAATGATATTCATCAAAAAACCGGTAATGGTACTATCGTGCGCTTTGCTAACATACTCAGACACTTTAGCCGCATCTTTCCCTGTTGCCAGTGTGGCTGGATCGATATTGAGGCCCGCACCAGGTTGCAACACATTGGCAACCACAAGACCGATGATCAATGCCAAGGTTGAAAAGGTAATGAAGTACAGCATTGCTTTACCAGCAACACGACCGACTCGCTTCATATTGCTCATACCAGCAATACCCGTTACCACTGTCAAGAAAATAACGGGGGCGATAATCATTTTAACCAATTTAATAAATGCATCACCCAGTGGTTTCATTGCCTCGCCCACTTCTGGGGCAAATACACCAAGCAAGATACCCAGTACAATGGCGATAATCACTTGTACATACAGAATTTGGTACCATTTACGGGGTTTGGGGGGTTCCACGAGTGTGGTGGTATCGATAGGTATCATGACAGATACACTCCTTTATCTGACGAACCCTAAAACTGGGATAAGGTTACATTTTCGATAAAAATTGTGGAACAAATTTAGCCAAATAGTCGCACAACCTTTAGAATTTTATCAACAATCATTAGAAAATCTAATGGATTACAGTGCTGCGTATATTAACAATGTGATAACGTATCAGCAAGGTAATTTTCAACATTATTGTTAAGCTGCAATGGGTCACATGGAGGCACTAAAACAATCCGTTGTATCAATATTTTTAGAGGCAGGATTGGTGGGTTTTTGAGCGTTTTTCGCTTCAATACTTTGCTTAAAATCAGCGCATGGTATGAGGCCAAGGTATTCAGTATAGTTATCTAACTTTCTATTTAGCTTTCTTTCGCTAATATTTTTTGCATTAACGTAAAAAAGTGCTTGCATTGTTATTTCACTTGTATATAATAGCCACCACAATTTGGAAGCTTGGCAGAGCGGTTGAATGCACCGGTCTTGAAAACCGGCAAGGGTGCGAGCCCTTCGAGAGTTCGAATCTCTCAGCTTCCGCCATATTAAAAAAACCCCTGACTTAATTAAGTTTTGGGGTTTTTTATTGCCTAAGATTTATCCCTATGAATATCATTCTTTTACCGCAAAATACCTCATCGACCGCTATTATTGATGATAAAACGAGTGTGATGCATTTAAAACAGGTGCTTAAAGTGACATTGGGCGATACGGTGAAAGTCGGTATCAAAAATGGTCATTTAGGCACAGCGGTTGTGAGCAATATCTACGATTCAAGTATCGAATTATCGCAAATCCACTGTACTATTGCGCCACCTGCCAAACTGCCACTGACTGTTATTTTGGCAATTCCCCGCCCCAAGGTATTGCGTCGTCTATTTTTGGACATGACGGCGATGGGCGCCCAGCATATTATCTTGGTCAATAGTTACCGTAGTGAAAAAAGCTACTGGCAAACCCCATTTTTAACTCAGCTCGATAACTATATCCATGAAGGCTTACAACAAGCCTGTGATACCGTAAGCCCGACCGTGAGCCTCAAAAAACGCTTAAAACCCTTTGTTGAAGATGAACTACCTGCTTTAATCGCAGGTAAACAGGCGATTTTGGCACATCCTTATGCCAATGAGCAGTTTACCCAAGTGTGGGACAATGCCCTGCCACATGTGCTAGTGATTGGGGCTGAAGGCGGCTGGATCGATTATGAAGTCGAATTATTCAAAACCGCTGGCTGCCAAGTGGCGCATATTGGCAATCGCATCTTACGCACTGAGAATGCCGTGAGTGTGCTCTGCGGTCATGCACTGTTAACTAGCCAATAAAAACAGCCCTATATTGCCGTCAGATAACCTGCTATCGCCAAAGTTAAGCGGACTCAAGTCTGAAAAATCATTACAACATCATAACAATTTTGTCTTGGGATTGATTTTGCATAAGGGTGTATGATATTTCCTGCTTCATGTCATAACGATAAAATTAAATAATATTGCATAACTAAACAACATGACTAGATAATATAACGAGATAAAAAGGAAAGCTCATGAAAGCGAGTGATATCTTAGATAACGCGACGTTTATGCCTTTTACTGCCCCACCTTGTTCGAATGGTCCTTACGAATTTTTTGACCGCGAATACTTTATTATCACCTACCGCACTGATCCCGAAAAACTGCGCGCTATTGTACCTGAGCCACTCCAAATCACTGATGACGCGCTAGTGAGTTACGAGTTTATCCGCATGCCTAACAGCACAGGTTTTGGCAACTATACCGAATCGGGACAAGTGATTGAAGTGATTGATGCCGAAGGCCGTCATGCCAATTATACCCATTGTATGTTTTTAGATGACTTTGGACCTACCGCGGGCGGGCGTGAGCTGTGGGGTTTTCCAAAAAAAATGGCGTCACCTGTATTAACCGTCGACAACACCGACACCCTACTTGGCACCCTCGACTATGGTAGTGTGCGTGTGGCCACAGGCACTATGGCGTATAAATATGATGAACTGGACAAAGCCACCGTCAAAGCCAATATGGAAAAAACCCCCAATTATTTGTTAAAACTTATTCCCCATGTCGATGGCACGCCGCGTATTTGCGAGTTAGTGCGTTATTATTTGACCGATGTAGAAGTTAAAGCAGCCTATACAGGACCTGCTACCTTACAGTTATTTGACCATGTGATGGCACCCGTGTCAAAATTACCTGTGCTAGAAATCGTCAAAACCTCTCATATTATTGCTAATCTCACCCTGGCGTTGGGAGAAGTAGCGGTAGACTACATTGCCGATGCGCAAGCCCGTCCCGATAGTAACTTTCAATAATTAATTTTCAATAAGTAAAACCGTCATAATAAAACCACTTTGTCATAAAAAATTAAGGAGAAAATCATGGCTACTCAACTCACTACTGATTTAACCGGTAAAGTCGCACTCGTCACTGGCTCTGCAAGTGGTATCGGTCGCGATATCGCAGAAACCTATGCCAAAGCAGGCGCTGCGGTAGGTATTGCAGATATCAACCCAGATGCGGCGCAAGCAACCGTGGATGCAATTAAATCCGCAGGCGGCAAAGCGGTTGCCATTGTAATGGATGTGACCAATGAAGATGCGGTAAATGCTGGCGTGGATAAACTGGTACAAGAATTTGGGGATATTGATATTTTAGTGTCCAATGCCGGTATCCAAATCATCAACCCCATCGACCAATTTAGCTACGCTGATTGGAAAAAAATGATTGGCATCCATCTAGACGGTGCTTTTTTGACTACCAAAGCGGCACTTAAATACATGTATCAAAATGATAAAGTAGGTACAGTTATTTATATGGGCTCAGTACACTCGCATGAAGCCTCAGCCCTAAAAGCGCCGTACGTCTCTGCCAAACACGCGCTATTAGGTCTAGCCCGCGTATTGGCTAAAGAAGGCGCAGCCCACAACGTGCGCTCATATGTGGTATGTCCAGGCTTTGTCAAAACCCCACTGGTTGAAAAACAAATCCCAGAACAAGCCAAAGAAAAAGGCATTTCTGAAGAAGAAGTGGTGAAAAACGTGATGCTAGGTCAAACCGTTGACGGTGAATTTACCACAACCGATGATATCGCTCAATTAACCTTATTTTTAACGGCTTTCCCAACCAATGCGATGACGGGTCAATCATTTATTGCAAGTCACGGCTGGTTTATGAAATAGCTGAATGCTGTCCTATAAAACCAAAGTACAAGAAAATCTGAAGTACAAAAATAAATTACAAAACTGACTGATAAAAAAGGACTAGCTAAGCTAGTCCTTTTTATTTTTGCATTTGCAATCTATATAAATGGTTAATTCATAAGTTACAGATCGTCAATGAGCTTTCGACCATCACTCGCCACAGGTTCATGGTCAATTTTTTGAATCTCTGATTTTATAAGCTGTTCCTTATTATCAGCGATACATTGCATGATCATGGCAAGTTGTTGCTTGGTCGCATCTTGATATTTTTCTGCTAAGATTTGCCCGACGTGACCGGCAGTTTGGGCGGCTTTTGGGTTGGCAAGCCAGCGAGCCAGTTGCTGCGTTAATTCATCACTACCATTGACTTGCACCAATGCACCGGCTTGTTTTAACTGATCTACAATCAGTTGGCAAGATTGGGTATACTGCCCCATAATAATTGGCTTGCCGACAATGGCTGCTTCAATCGGATTATGCCCCCCGATATTGACCAAAGACCCACCGACAATGGCAATGTCTGAAAGAGCATACCACACGCCAAGTTCACCCATACTATCTGCCAGATAGACGCTCTCGTTTTTGGCAGGTTCGCCATCTTGGCTACGACGAATCACCGGCAAATTTTTGGAATCAATCAATTTGGCGACATCATCAAAACGCTCGGGATGACGTGGTACGATAATGAGTAGCGGATGACGGTTGGCATACTGGGCTTTCACGGTTAAAAAACTGTCTAAAATTGCCAATTCTTCGCCTTCATGGGTGCTGGCTGCCAAAATCACGGCGCGATCTGGCAAGTTCCAACTTTCTCGTAACTTTTCGGCACGGCTTAGCATCAACGGGTTGGTTTTACTAGACCATTTAAGCGAGCTGGCAATGCGGATTTTGTCACTGGTAGCGCCCAATTGGCGAAAGCGTTTGGCAGAATCGCTGTCTTGGGCGATGATAAGGCTTAAATTCTCCATCATACTTTGGCTAAGCTTGGCAGCTTTTTGATATCCCTTAAAAGATTTTTCAGACAAGCGACCATTGACCAAAATCGTGGCAATTTGACGATTGTTCAATTCAGCAAGCGTGGTGCCCCACAATTCAGTCTCGATAAATAACGCGGCGACGGGTTGGACATGGGTCAAAAATTTATCAATCACTGCTTTGCTATCGACCGGTACAAAACTATGGTACGCCTTACCTGCTGCTATCTCAGGCGCAAACAGCTGCTCGACGCGGTTAAAGCCTGTATGGGTGGTATTGGTCACCCACAACGCATAGCCTTGCGCGAGCAAATCTCTTAAAATCGGTTCGGCGGTATTGGTTTCACCGAGGGACACCGCATGACACCAAATTATCGGCTGGCGGGTATGAATCTTTGGAAACACTTGACCAAAGCGTTGCTGCTTTTCATTAGGCAAGGTGGTTTTGCTCGCAAGTTTTAGTTGGTATAGTGGCTTTAACAGCGACATGGCGAGACGATAGTATAACGGTGTGGCTTGCATAACGACTCTTGAAACAACTTAATAAAAAAATGCCGTTATTGTAAAAAACGAGGGCTTAAATAGCAATAAAAACCCTACTTTGTAAGTAGGGTTTTTGAACTTAGAGGTTCGCGAAATTCAAGGCGAACAATTAGGCTTGTTCTGTCCAGCGTTTTTGTGATTCTTTAATCACCGCTTTGGCTTCCTCGATGTCACCCCAACTTTCAACTTTGGTTGTGCCCGCTTTTTTCAAATCTTTATAGTGATTGAAATGGAACTCGATTTGTTTAATCAATTGCTGTGGTAAATCTGCTAGGGTATTGATCGCGTTACCGTTGTTGCGGTCGTCGGCAGGTACCACAACCACTTTGTCATCCACTTCACCATCATCCACGAATTTCATCACGCCAATGACTTTGGCTTCGATAAAAATACCTGTTGGTAGCGGGGTGTCAGTGATAATCAGTGCGTCTAATTCGTCGCCATCTTCATCAAGGGTTTGTGGGATAAAACCATAGTTGGTTGGTTTGGCAAATAATTGTGGCTCTACGCGGTCAAGTTGCATCACGCCAAGTTTACGGTTCCATTCGATTTTGTTGTTTGAACCCGCTGGAATTTCGATAACTACGTTAATCACGCCGCCATCAACATCGCCCGCATCAAGAATTTGGTTAAAATCTGCCATGAGTTTTTCCTTTTTGTTAATAAAGTTGTTTATAAAACTGCTTGTAAAAAAGTAGCCTAAAAGTGGGTTGATTATAGCAAAGTCTGTTGGCTTTCTCTATTTTTTCCCGCCGCAACTTCTAGGAAATTATGAATATCCATAGGCAAGTTTGGAATTAAAAAAATTGGTCGTTTAACATCCTGTGTTAATTAAAATCCACTTACTTTTCAATAAACTTGGCTTTGTCTTTAAACATACATTCGTCAAACACCGGGCATTTGCCACATTCGGGACTTCTAGCTTTACAAGTATAACGCCCATGCAAAATCAAATAATGGTGCGCGTCCAATATATAATCCTGTGGTATGCGTGCGATGAGTTTATCTTCCACTTCTCGCACATTTTTACCCGTTGCCAAGCCTGTTCGATTGCCGACACGAAAAATATGGGTATCCACTGCCATGGTGGGCTGCCCAAAGGCGGTGTTGAGCACCACATTGGCAGTTTTTCGCCCTACCCCCGCTAGGCTTTCAAGCTCGTGGCGGGTTTGCGGTACTTCGCTAGCAAATTTATCCACCAAATCTTGGCAGCATTTCATCACATTTTTGGCTTTGCTATTATATAGCCCAATGGTTTTGATATAGCTTTTTAGCCCGGCTTCACCCAAATCCAAAATTGCTTGCGGGGTATTGGCAACGGCATATAGTTTACGGGTAGCCAGATTGACACTGACATCGGTGGCTTGTGCCGACAGTATGACCGCGATCAACAATTCAAAGTTGCTCTGATATTCCAGTTCCGTCTCTGGTTTTTCAATGGCTGCGGCTAGTTTTTGGAAAAACGGCAACACGTTTTTATTGGGCATACGCCGTGAGGGCGGCGTCTCTGCGGTTTTGGGCACTTGGATTTTTGGTTTGATGTTGGCAACCATTATGCACTCTTTAAGTTATTGCAGTGTCGCAAGTTGCTGCTGCAAGGCTTGCACCAAGGCTTGTTTATTGTCATCTGCGCGTACGGCAAGTTGTTTTTCTAATTTTTTGATTTGGGTGCGTAGTTTTGCCGCTTCAATGGCGTTTTTAGCCGCTGCTGCATCGATATCGACTTTGATATCATTGAGTTTGGCTTGTACCATACTGACCACAGGTTTGGCATTGGTATTGTCATTGACTTGGCGTTCGATACGGTCAAGGTGCGCGTAATAGCGCGCGCGTAATCCGTCTTGTTCGGTTTGCCTTGTCGCGTCATCCATCAACCGTGTGAAGGGCACCAGCTCGATGCAGTCCACTGGACAGGGTGGCAAACACAGCTCACAGCCTGTGCATAGGTCGGTAAAAATGGTGTGCATACGTTTGCCCGAGCCAATAATGGCATCGACAGGACACGCAGGAATACATTTGGTACAGCCAATGCAATCTTCTTCTCGAATGATGGCTCGCATTTCCATCGGACGATTGGTAGCGGGATCGGTTTGCCACTTTGAGGCTTCAGCTGTCAGTGGGATACGCCCAAGCAACTTGCCGATTTGGTCAGTAACTGATTGTCCACCGGGCACGCATTGGTTATGCGATTCGCCCAGTGTGACAATGGCGGTGGCATACGGCAGACAGCCTTCAGGATGACCGCATAGCCCGCATTGGGTTTGCGGCAGGACTTGGTCGATTTGTTGTATTAATCGTTGATGCTCGATACTTAGGCTATTTAGGTTTAAATTATTAAATAGATTGGGTACCTTGAAAACAGGTTGGCAATCAGACATGGCTCAATTTTTATTCACTATAATCATTAATGTGTATTTTACCATAGCTCATGCCTATTTCGCCTATAACCTATCAATACAAATCATCAAGACAAATCATCAAGACAAATCACTTAATCAATCTGTTTTAGATTGGTAATGCTGTTTGACCCATTCGATCAGTTGGTAAGCAATCGTGCCTTTTGGCGGAATGACAGGGCCGTTTTCATCTAAACTATCTACATCAAAAAATTGGGCATCCATCAGCTCATTGTTATCTATGGTGATATCGCCACTTTGGTATTCTGCAATAAAGCCTACCATTAAATTGCTAGGAAAAGGCCACGGTTGGCTGCCAAAATAGCGCAAATTGCTGACAGATAATCCTACCTCTTCCATCACTTCACGATGCACGCATTGCTCTAAGCTCTCACCCACTTCCACAAAACCTGCCAGCACGGTATACATTTTGCTATCGGTCGCCCGTAGATGATGCGCTAACAAAATCTGCGGTTTGTTTGCGGTAGTTTTGATGATGGCGGTGATGATACAAGGCTGCACTCTGGGATATTGGTGATAATGGCAGCTAGGGCAAACGGTGGCATTTTCAATGAGGTGTAACTCCGTGGGCGTACCACAGCGGCTACAAAACTGATGATCTTGACGAAAGCGTAACAACTGCATGGCTTTGGCTAATTGGTTGGTTTGTAGCGCATCAAGGCTGCCAATCAGATGTCGAAAGCGCAAAAACTCAATCTGTCCTGTAATTTCTTCTGGCAATTGTGACAAGTCGATATCTTGATGGGCAACGGCATAAATACTGTTGCCTGCCTCATCTGTGTCCACTTTAACGGCCTGAGCGGGCACGTCCTCACAACGATAAAAAAAAGGAAGTCCGCCTATACAGGCGAACATATCGTTATCACATATAAGTAAATCATGGTGTAATGCGGTCATATTGGTTACCAAATTACTTTAAGCCACAAGCATGTGTTGTAAGCTGCGATAGCCGACATACATTGCATGGTTGCCTGCGGGTTTGTTCGTTTCAAGACTTTCTAGATAATAATCTGCTGACATCACAATATCGGCAATTTTAGCAAGCTCATGCTCTGACAACTCGCGACCGTGTTGCTCGATTAAGTTTTGTAGCACTGTAGCAGCGTGTTTGAGCAGTTGGCTTTGTCGAGGTAAGTTTAAAAATAAGCAAGCACCCGAGATAGCGCGCATCATATCAGGCACAGGCGTGATATGTAGAATATCTTTGTCGGCGTCATTTAGATAATCATTGAGCGCAGTTTCAATGGTGGCAATCGCGGTACGGCTTTCTTGGACTAGCGTGTTGTGAGCCGTTTCGATTTGATGTAGCGAAATAGTCTGGTTGTACACGGGCAATGTCACCGCACCTGGGGTATGTGATTTTGCCAGGTTAATCGCCGCATTTTCCGCCATCATTAAAGTGCCAAGCAAGCCATCAAAATCATTAGGCGTTGGCTGCGTCCAAGTTTTTACTTTGCCAGTTTGTTGATTCAGTGCCGCACTAACCTCATTTAAATTTAAGGTTTTAAACACATTACTTAAATCATGCAAACGCTGGGCCATGCTATCAATCTCATCTGTACTTGAATTGAGATTAACTTGGCGGGCATAACTGTCACTGGCAGATTTAATCAAATCGATTTCTTGCTGGATGAGCTGGTTAAGCGTACTGGTCGCTTCACAGTCAGGTCCAAATAAGAAGCGACGCATGGCTGTTAACTGGGTTTCGTTTAAGGTATTGGCCGAGAATTTGCGCTGAACTTGCAGGGCAAGCTGGCTATCTCTTGAGCTGGCAAACTGCACCAAATCAGCAAAACGAGAATCATTGACAGGCAGATAGTCATTAAATTGTTGTTCAACAAAAATCAGCGCGCGCTTTTGCAAGTTACTAAGCGGTAATACCTCTGCCAAATCTGATACCGCCGCATCAGCGGCATGCCAAAACAAACTATCGGTACGTTTTGAAACCATTTCACACGCAGCTTGCATGGCTTTGAGTTTTCCTCGCTCTTTTGGCGATAATTGATTGCTTTGTGCGGTGAGCGCCACGCTCAGACCTGCGCGATAAGCTTCCACTAATTTTTTTGGGTCAATGCCGAGTGATTTTAACGGTTGGTAATTTTGTTCCGGGTTGGCAATCGCGATGCTGCTGTTTTTGTGGCCAGTTAACGCTGATAGCTGCAGCGCTGGCTGATTCAAATCGCTGTGAAGTTGATTGATAATCGGCAACAACAACGAAGGTTCAATGGTCTCTTTAAGTAATACAAACTCGATATAACGCGCCAATGTCATGATGCCTTCTGACACATCCATTATCATATCATTGCTGGCTTTGTCACGGTTGGCTTGGTCACGCTCGTCATAGAGTTTTTGCAGTCCTGCCGATAGACTATTGGCAAGTTCATACCCTTCCTCTAATTGAATCAACCGCAGTACTTTTGCCAATTGCGCCAAGGTATCCACGGAATCAAGTAGCAAAGGCGCTTGACTACTGTCGTCATTAAACTCACTTAAATGCATCTCGGCATCGTGTAGCGTCACGGCAATCTCAGGTCTTAATAAATGCAATGAAGGCAAATCAAAATTGGTGGCCGTTAGTTTTTGTGAGTTAGGACTTGGCAGACTCATGTTTTTTTATCCAAAATGACTTTAAGTTGATAAAGGTAAAATGACAGCTACGCTTATTGCTGATTATTGTAAGACGTCCCTATGCCAGTGTCTATGTCAAAGTGTTAATACCAGCACAATAATTACACTTTATCATGAAATTTTGCCCATCAAAAAAATGCTTTTACAAAATTTAATGAGGCATTGTTTATTGTTAAATACTCGCCCAGTTTTCAGCCAGCTGTGGGTTGTTATCTTTTAAGGCGTTAAGCCATTCAAGATGCGCCTGCTCAGCGTCACTACTTGCTAAAAAGCGCTTGATAGTCGTGCTAAAACGCTGATGCTCAGTTGCGCCGCCGACACCGCCGCCGACATCATCATCGATGGCTAATGCTACCTGTCCACCTGTCATCGCCAGATACACTTCCGCTAAAATCTCGGCATCAAGTAACGCCCCGTGGAAGGTACGGTCTTGTTTACCGACATTGAGACGTTTAACTAGCGCATCCAAGGTATTGCGCTGCCCTGCGAACATGCGTTTGGCGATGGCAAGGCTGTCTGTCACGGTGACGGCTTGGTTAATATCTGGCAAGCCAAGTCGCGCAAACTCAGCTTGCAAAAAGCTCATGTCAAACCCTGCATTATGCGCGATGAGTTCTGCGCCTTGCAAAAAGTCATAAATCGCTTCACCAACTTGCTCAAACACGGGCATATCATTTAAAAACACATTGTGAATGCCATGAACGCGAATGACTTCCTCACCCATCTCAATTTTTGGGTTGATATAGACATGCAGTTTTTCACCGGTAAAACGTCGATTAATCATCTCAACGATACCGACCTCAATGATACGGTCACCATTTTGTGCTTCAAACCCTGTGGTCTCAGTATCGAGAATCAGCTGACGATTGGCAGTACCTTTGTGTTTGGCGATGGGTAATAAAGGTATAAAGGTCGGGTTGGGCTGACTGGTAATACCATTAAACGCTGGACGCTGAGCAATCAAGCTGTCATCTTGTGCGACAAATTGCCCTTGTGGGTTGGTGAACACCGCAAAATGTGGGTTAGCACTTATTGGCGAGTGGGTCAGCTCTCCCCCTAACGATGACTGAGTTGATACATCGATGCTAGTTTGAGTATGGATAGCTTGAGCATGGCTGGTTTGGGTAGTGCTTGTTTGAATAGTGCTTGCGGCGGGTTCACCGTCAAGTGCCTGCAAAAAGATATCACCCATCATCTCATTGTCGGCAAACGCCATGTCTTGCGCGTCATCAAAAGACGTATCGCTAAAATCGCGGGTTAACGCTGAGTGAGTGAGG
This sequence comes from Moraxella sp. CTOTU47579, assembly GCF_032004885.1. Lineage (NCBI taxonomy): Bacteria > Pseudomonadati > Pseudomonadota > Gammaproteobacteria > Moraxellales > Moraxellaceae > Moraxella > Moraxella sp. CTOTU47579. Next base: position 131,654 of record NZ_DALZOJ010000004.1, on the reverse strand, counting down.
ACTGGGTTGTTATCGGTTGACATTGGGTTCATGGGCGGGTCTTTTTTTTTACTATCAAAATCAGGGTTTTTATCACTAAAATCCGATTTAACATCTAAATCAGTGGTAGGATTGGGTGGATTTTTAATCACTTTGTTAAAGCTTTTGGGCAGTTGGTCTATGCCTTGGTTTGCAAGCTTATCGGCATATTCATTGCCATCATGACCGGCATGTCCTTTGACCCATTGCCAGTCAATTTGTCGCTGCTGGCACAGCCCATCAAGTCGCTGCCATAATTCCACATTTTTGACATTTTTCCAATGTTTCTTTTTCCACCCTGCCAGCCATTCGCTGATACCTTTGATGACATAGCTAGAATCTGACCAGATTTGAATCGGTAACGCTTTTGGGCTATTTTCCAGTGCGGCAATCGCCCCCATCAGCTCCATGCGGTTGTTGGTGGTATGTGCCTCACCCCCGCAAATATCAATTTGCTCACCCGTCGGTAAAATCACCACAGCGCCAAAGCCCCCTTTACCAGGATTGCCACGGCAGGCGCCATCAGTGTAAGCAAGGGTTCGACCCACAAGGGGCGTTAAGGCATGATTTGACATAGATAACAACCCATATAAAACAGCAAAACAATCAAAAAAAATAGCCCTCAGTATAAGAAAAAAAAGCATAAAAAGCCATGCCAAAACGTCTATAATAACCGCTTATAGTTGCTATCTGCTGGTTGTAAAGGACGTCTATGCAAAAAAAATCTCGTGCGCTCGTGTCAGCTGTGTTGACCAAGGTGGGTATGGCTATGGTCTGTGCGATAAGCCTAAATTTGGCAGCTTGTAACAAGCCCCAATCCCCTGCAACGACTAGCAGCGATGACGCAAAACCGTCGCCAGCGTTATCACAACCTGCCGCTAGCGATGATGTGTTTGTGGGTTGTTACACAGTCAGCCATACAGAACCTGCCCAAATCAAAATCATTAAAAATGGTGACAACTATGCCATGCAAATGCGCGAGTTTAACGACCCCAGCAAAAATTGGGACAAGCCTGAAGCCATGCAAGTCATCGCAACAGACAGCCCAGATATACAAAAATACTTTGACATCAAAGCCGATGAACATCAATACTTAGAAAAAGTCATCGCCCGTCCCGACCGCGTGTTTGTGCTCGCCAAAATCACCGATAGTTTTGCAAGCCTAAACCCGCAATTTGACAGCCCGTATCTGGGTTATATCTACAAAGGTAGTAATACGGTCTATAAAGTGGCATGCGAGCAAACCACCAAACTTTAATCACCTGAGTCGCTGCTTGATTTGATGAGCTTGATTTGATGCTTGATTTTATGCTTGAATTAATATATCTCATCCAAATTTTAACCCAAACGATTAATAGAGAATAAGCGATGAATTTTTTTGCATGGTTAGTGCTAGGCTTAGTGGCATACACTAGTGGCTTTAGTATCCGTCATTTTCACTACAAAGACGCCGCCATCCCAACTGATAAAAAATGGCAATACACGGCGATTTTTTTTGTGGTCGCGCTCGTGGTCTTTGCGCTATTGAATTTATATGTTATGCACAAAGCTGCGCTTGATATGATGTTTGTGTTGGTATCGAGTTTGGTGGCGACAGGGGTCTTTTACTATGGTATTTCGGCAGATACCAACAATAAGATGAATCTACCGGATTAAACATACCCGATTAGTTGAACCATGATTTTTTGTAAGTCGATGAATTTGTTTGGATAATAAAATGTCTCAAAAAACGGCGAATACTCACGCCCCCATGACTACCACCCACTTGGCTGGCTTGACGCGGCGCCGACTGCTAAAAACAGGGATAGCGCTATCGGCAGCGACGGTAACGGGTGCAAAAGCGGATTTGACCATTAGCGGGCAAGTGATTAGCCAACCTTCACAGCGGTATGGGTCAAACAATGACCCTAATAACATGGCTTTTGGCGAGCCAAGCGCTATGCCCAATGGCAATACGCCCATGGAAACATTGCCCATCAATCCCCAATGGCCCCAATGGGACTTTGCGACCATCAAAGCCAATTGTGAAGCCCTCAAAGGTCGCGGTGTCCACCTCCATTTGGTAGCGCCATCGGGATTTGGTAGTGATGAACAGCGTAACTTACTGGCGATTCACCGACTCACCCAAGCGGGATTTTATATCGACAATCCAGAAGTGATTAGCCGACGTTATTTGCGCTTTGCAGGTTCAGACAGTGAGCGCTTGGACGATATTACCGCCTTACTTAATCGACCTGTACATGAGCTGCCTAAGATATTACTCGGCGTGCGTGGCGGCTATGGCGCGATGCGTTTGCTCAACAAACTAAGTGATCAGCAGTGGCGAATGCTGACGCAAAAACTCAAAGAGCGTGGCACACTACTGATGGGTTTTAGTGATTTTACTGCCTTGCAGCTTGCCATGTACGCCAAAGGTCATCTCCCCTATGTGGCAGGGGCAATGCTCAGTAGTGACTTTGGCAAAACAGAGGTGAATACCGATACCATCCAAAGTTTTATCAATCTTTGTACCCAAAACCAGCTACGTATCCAAGTGCCAGAAGCTCAGCTTTATCGTGACACTGCGCGTCCTTTGGCTAAGCCGATAAAAGGCACCTTATGGGGCGGTAATCTTAGCGTGTTATCTGCAATGGTGGGCACGCCGTATATGCCAACTGTTGACAATGGGATTTTATTTTTGGAAGATACCGGTGAGCAGCCTTACCGTATCGAGCGTATGCTACAAACCTTGGTGTTATCAGGTATTGTGGCAAAACAGCAGGCAATTGTGTTGGGCAAATTTAATTTTAGCGGCATCAGTGATGCTTACAATGGTGATTACACTTTTGATACCGTCATCCGTACCATCCAACAAACCACAGGGCGACCCATCTACACCGATTTCCCCTTTGGGCATGTGGCAAGACGCATTAATTTTCCGCTCGGTGTGCCTGTCACACTTGACAATGTCGGTAGTGGCTATCAAGCGACATTCAACCAGTTTTATCATCTTAAAACCGATGCAAACTTTGGCAATTTGGACTTAACTAAATTATTCGTCTAACGTATTTTCGGCAGATTGCTTGCCTTTTTACTTGCAAGATTAATTGTTAGACAAACGTAAAATTTTAACCGCGCCACTGGCGACCAAGGCAAAGACCAAGAGCCCAATCAACAGATCGGGATAGCGCGACTGGGTAAACCACGTTAACACCCCAGTCAAGATGACACCTAAGTTGACAATCACATCATTGGACGTGAATATCATACTGGCTTGCATATGTACGTCTTTACTTCTACTTTTCTGAAGTAGATATAGACATAAAGCATTACCGAGTAACGCCAACATCGAGATACCTATCATCATCGCAAAATTTGGTATCGTCTCTGCACCTAAAAATCGACGCACCACTTCCATCAATCCCGCTACAGCAAGCAGTAACTGCAACACACCTGCGACCTTAGCAGTCAGCTGTTTGGTTTGCAGCGAATGACCTACGGCAAACAACGCTAACCCATACACGAAGCTATCGGCAAGCATATCTAGACTATCAGCGACCAATCCCATCGAGCCGCTTAGCCAACCACTCACGGATTCTATGATAAAGAACAGCAAGTTAATAGCAAGCACTTGCCATAACAATTTGCTTTGTTGGTGATCGTTGCTAGTTTTGCTATTGGCTGCATCAGTCACTTGGGTGAGTTCCGAGCCAATGATAGAACTGTCAATATTTAGCGGCTGTAGTTGCTGCAATATCACGGCAGCATCGCCTTCGTGAATTACTGTCATCTGACGATTGGCAATATCAAAGGCTAGCGAGTGAATTCGGGTATTGGGCGCTAATGCCATCCGAATCATTTGCTCTTCAGATGGGCAATCCATTTTAGCAATTTTAAATAGCGTTTTTTGCATAACTCATCTAATTGAAGACATGGTTAATTGGGGCTTATATTATTTTAAAACCTGTTTGAATTTTAACATGCAAACAGGCTTGTAATTTTTCAAATACGCTCGCATTGACTATCAGATTTCAATTTAGAAAATCCGGTTATTGTCATGCGTTTTGGCAAATTTGGCGATATTGGCTTCGATATTTTTAGCGATATTGAGATAATAGTCGGCAAATTCATCGCCTGCGCCTTGATTGGCAATGACGGATGGCTCGCCCTTATCGGCTTGCTCGCGGATGCCTTTTGCCAGTGGTAATTGACCCAGCAGCGGCACTTGATACTGTGCTGCCATTTTATCTCCGCCGCCTTCGCCAAAAATCGCTTCGGTATGCCCACAGCTGCTACAAGTATGCAGTGCCATATTTTCTACCACGCCCAGCACAGGGATATGGGTTTTGCGGAACATCTCAATGCCTTTTTGCGCATCTAGCAAGGCAATATGCTGCGGGGTGGTCACAATCACCGCACCGGTCACAGGAATACGCTGGGCGAGCGTCAACTGAATATCCCCCGTCCCAGGTGGCATATCAATCACCAAATAATCAAGATTTGGCCAGTTGGTTTGGTTGTAAAGTTGCATCAGTGCGCCTGTGGCTTTGGCACCGCGCCAAGCAATCGGGGTGGTGTCATCACTCAACAAGCTACCGATAGATAGCATCGGTATGCCTTGCGCGGCAATCGGTACGAATTGCTCATGCTCGAGCTGCGGCTGCTGACCTGCCACGCCAAGCATACTTGGAATACTGGGGCCGTAGATATCGGCATCCAGCACGCCCACGCGTTTGCCCAATTTTTGCAGCGCCAAGGCGATATTCACTGTCGTCGTCGATTTACCAACGCCGCCTTTGCCCGAAGCCACCACAATAATATGCTCGATACGTGGATGCGGTGTTAATTCAGCTTGGGTGGTGGCTTTTTTGGCAATCGCAGGTTCAGGGGTTTCTGTGACTAATTTGTCACTTTGTGGCGCGGCCTGAGTGACGGGTGGCATGGCATTGGTGGTTTTGGGTAGGGTTGAGCCACTACCTTTGGTCGTAGGTTTTGGCGCAGTAGTGCTGTCAAACAAGGTAATATTCATATTCACTTCACTGACCCCATGAATATGTAGCTTTTGGCTCAAATCATGATGGATTTGTTCAGGATTGCAGTCATCGGGCAAGCGCAAATCCAATGTCAGACTATTACCTTGCTGTTTAACCCCTTTGACATACTGGCGAATTGGCTGGTTATTGACGCGATAGTCATCAAATAACTGATTAAGCGTGGATTCATCCACTGTCGCCACGGTTTTTGGTTTGATAAAGTTAAACATGATAGTTGCTTACCCCAATGTTGTAATTTTAACGATTTTAACCCCTGTTAAGTGGGGTTTATTGCCAATTTTCACAGAGACAGATTGAACATATCTGTGTGAAAAGTAATTTTTCTTGTTTGATTGATGCCCATTGGTTGGGAAATGATGCGATTTAAGCTATCATACAGCAATAATGACATTTTTTTAAACAAATCAATAACAGGTGTATTGTGAGAAAAATTTTAGTTACTAGCGCCCTACCCTATGCCAATGGTCCGATTCATTTGGGGCATTTGGTTGAGTACATCCAGACCGATATTTGGGTACGCGCCATGAAATCACTGGGTCATCAAGCGACCTATGTGTGTGCCGATGATGCCCATGGCACAGCGATTATGCTCAAAGCAGAAGCCAACGGTGTCACCCCTGAAGAGCAAATTGCCGATGTCAAAGCCTCCCATGAAAAAGATTTTGCGGGATTTTTGGTTGATTTTGACAACTACTACTCAACCCATAGCCCAGAAAATGAGCATTACTCTCAGCTGATTTATAATCGCTTGTATGAAAACGGTCATATCTCGCACAAAGCAGTTGAACAGCTGTATGACCCAGAAAAAGGCTTGTTTTTGGCAGACCGTTTTGTCAAAGGCGAATGCCCAAAATGTGGCGCAAAAGACCAATACGGCGATAACTGCGAAGTCTGCGGCACGACCTACAATGCCACCGAACTCAAGAACCCTTACTCAACGCTTTCAGGTGCAACGCCTGTTTTAAAATCATCCATCCATTATTTCTTTAACCTGCCAAACTTTAGCGAATTTTTGCAAAACTGGACGCGTAAAGAAGGTCGCCTGCAAACCTCTATCGCCAACAAATTACAAGAATGGTTTGATGCAGGGCTTGCCAGCTGGGATATCAGCCGCGATGCGCCGTATTTTGGCTTTAAAATCCCAAACACCCCAGCCAGTGAACCAGACAAGTATTTTTATGTGTGGCTCGATGCGCCTGTGGGTTATATGGCAAGTTTCAAAAACTTGTGTGATCAACAAGGTGCGCAGTTAGGCTTAAATTTTGATGACTATTGGTCAAAAGAAAATCATAACAACACCGAAGTTTATCACTTTATCGGTAAAGATATTGTGTATTTCCATGCCCTGTTTTGGCCGGCCATGCTTGAAGGCGCAGGATTTAGAACACCCACTGCTATCAACGCGCATGGCTTTTTGACCGTCAATGGCGAGAAAATGAGTAAATCTCGCGGCACCTTTATCAAAGCCGATACCTACTTACAAAACCTTGATCCTGAATACTTGCGTTATTACTTTGCTAGCAAATTATCAGCCAGTGTCGAAGATATCAATCTGGATCTTGAAGACTTCATGCAAAAAGTCAATTCAGACTTGGTGGGTAAAGTCGTCAATATCGCCAGCCGCTGTGCAGGATTTATCCATAAAAATCATGGTAGTAAACTGGCACTGACAATCAGCGAGCCTGCTTTGGTGCAACAAATCATTGATGCGGGCGAAGACATCGCTGCCGCTTATGAATCGCGGGAATTTAGCAAAGCCATGCGTCTGATTATGGCGTGCGCAGACAAAGCCAATGAGTACATTGATGACAAAAAACCGTGGGCACTCAACAAAGTTGAAGGTCAACAAGCCGAAGTACAAGCGGTGTGTACCGTCGCGCTTAATATCTTCCGTCAATTAGTGGTTTATCTTGCCCCGGTATTGCCATTGATGTGTGAAAAAGCACGAATTTTTCTCAATGTTGACAGCTTAGACTTTGATAGCCGTCATGCGTTATTGGTCGGGCATACCATCAACGCCTTTACCCCATTGATGCAGCGTGTTGACAAAGATAAAGTGGCTGCGATGGTGGACGCCTCAAAAGAAGATTTAAACAAACAGCCTGCTATCGCCAATCAACCAGCAAATGGGCAAGCGGGCACGAGCAAAGCCAAAGCCGCCGCTAGCGAACAACCCACTGGCGATACAGCATTGATTGGTATCGATGACTTCGCCAAAGTCACCATGACCGTAGCAAAAGTACTAGCTTGCAACAACGTGGAAGGTGCAGATAAATTGCTGCAATTTACCCTAGATGTGGGTGAGACAGATGCGCAGGGCAATGTGAAAACGCGCAATGTGTTTAGCGGTATCGCTAAATTTTATAACCCTGAACAATTGGTGGGCAAAACCGTGGTCTGCGTCACCAACCTTGCGCCACGAAAAATGAAGTTTGGTATTTCTGAAGGTATGATTTTATCGGCTGAAAAAGCGGGTCAATTGACCGTGGTTACGCTAGATGACCATATCCCTGCGGGTGCGACCCTTGCTTAATGCGCTTAACTGGGATTGACTGCTATGAATTGAAACATTTTGAAACATTCTTAATCATTTTTTTGGTCACAACAAAAAACCGCTAATAATCTTCAGCGGTTTTTTATTAAGCTATCCTAAATATCAAATAATCTATATTGTCGTACGATTAACGTTCGCCTTTGCTTACGCTGATGCGAACGGGGATAGATTTTCGATTGGCTCTAACTGGATTAGCTGCCTTATTATATTGGCAATAATGGGGTGCTTCAGCCGAAGGTAGAATAGCACCAACTACTAATACGCCTGCCATCAAGTTTGATGAGTTCATATAGCCTCCTTGTTGAGTTAGTGTACGATGATTCCATCTGTGAATCATTTACCTTTACTAAGCACAGACATGTTTAACTTAATCAACGCTGCAACGAATCGTTTAAAAAAGATAAATAATGCTGCGAGTAGAAGTTGTATTCTAAAAGATATCAAAAGATTTTCATACCATTTTATTATGACAATTTCATGAAATATCCAATTATTTTGATTCTTTATGTTTCAATTAAGGTCTTTTTGTTTCCATTAAGCGCTTTATGTAATTAAACCTACTCAGACAGCAATATTTACAACATTTTTTTAAAAGACTAATGTTCATAAAAACCGCTAAACAATAAAAAAACTTATGTATAATATGTATAGAGGATAGCAAACTTTCATTTATGTTATAGCAAACTAGTACATTGAAATACTATACTCGATTCACAAAACAAGTTTGATGATTGGGGAATACTATGTTGTCAACCACACACGGTAAATTATCCGCTCTTTGCGCCATTGTTGGATTATCTTTAGCCGCCTGCTCACCTCAGAAACCATCCGCGCAAGCTGCAGACACGGCTAGCAAACCCTCAGCCACTGCCAACCAAAAACCCAATAAAACTATCGCCATTTCTGCGATTGTGGCACACCCATCGCTTGATGCCATTCGCCAAGGTATCCTTGATGAATTGGCTGCTGAAGGGTATATCAAAGGGCAAAATCTAACCGTAAATTTTCAGTCAGCACAAGGCAATACAGCAACGGCAGGACAAATATCCAAACAATTTGTTGCTGACAAACCTGATGCCATTGTGGCAATCTCCACCCCTACTGCCCAGTCGTTGGCTGCCGCTAGCAAAGAGATACCGATTGTTTATACAGCAGTGTCAGATCCTGTGGCTGCCAAGCTCATTACTCAACAAAACACCCCGACTCAGCCCAACATCACAGGTTTATCCAGCCAATTACCGTTAGCACCGCAGCTTGACTTTATACAAAAAATCATGCCGTCAGCCAAATCCATTGGCTATGTGTTTAGTGCAGGTGAGATGAATTCGGTAGCGCTGCGAGATAAACTCAACATTGCGCTACCAAAGCGTGGCATGAACTTAGTGGATATCCCAGCCAACCGTCCGACTGACATTGCCATGGCAACTAATAGCCTTGGCGGCAAAGCCCAGTTGATTTATACCTCAATGGACAATAATGTGGCGTCGGCATTTGAATCGATGGTGCAATCAGCCAATGCGTTAAAACTTCCCATCATCGCCTCCGATGAGTTTAGCGTCCGCCGCGGTGCTACGGCAGCACTCGGTGTCAATGATTATGACTTTGGACGTACCACAGGCAAAATGGTAGGCAAAATTTTGGATGGTACACCTGTCACTCAAGTTAAACCCGAAGTGATGAACCAATTAACTTTATACGTGAGCCCAAAACACGCCCAAGCACAAGGCGTAACACTAAATCCTGAACTATTAAAAGGTGCGATTAACGTTGATACCACACCCGAGCAAAAAATTGACAAATAATTGCTATGGGTAAATAAGAAAAAACCCGCCTAACTAAATAGACGGGTTCTTCAAACTGGGCAGTGAAATGATGCGTTATTTAAAGCACATTTAAAATAACACGTGTCGCTTCAATGACATCAAGTACGCGGTTGTCAACACGTAGGCGAACTTCACCTGGGCGCGGGCGACTGATAATCTTTGCCTGGCGATAAGCATTGTTATTTAACACATAGACATTACGGTCATTATATCGCTTGACGCTGTAATAACGACTGTCTAGTTTTTTTGCCCAGCCTGGTGGTACCGCTTTACCATGTGCAACATTTTTTTGCAGACCTGGGGGCAATTGGCGATACTGCTCGTGGGTTAGGTAGCGACCCGTACGACTATCGTAGTATCGATTGTCGCTTCTGTCGCGGTCTCTATCATGGTTCGTGTTGTAGCGTTGGTTTTCTTTGCGGTCATCTTTATAGTGTTTTTGTTGCTGTTTCCAGTTTTTTTCTTGTTTATATTGAGCTTTACCATGACCGGGGTCTGCCAAAACAACGGGTGAAGCCACGAACGAGCCCGCTAAAAGTAAGCTAGTTAATAATGTCGATTTTTTCATTGTCATACACCTTTATCTGTACCTTGTATAAGTAATTTTGTATGAAGCTATATTATTATGAAATTAAAATGTAACTTAATATGACAATGCTGTGGTAATTTTCTTTCTACTTAAAAACAATGCGCTATGACTTATTAGTTAGCTGATGACTTAGCGAATTATTATTGAAAAATGATACATTAGCGAAATGAGGCAGATTGTTATGTTATAGGAATTTATCAGATAATGCCTTTTTAATCAGTTACCCAAAACTTTGATTAGGGCTACTATATATAACGCTATGCGACTGCAAAATTAGCTGATAAAATGTAAATAATGTTTAACAATGCTGTATGATATTGTTATTGAAGTGTAAGATTTTCCTTTTTTAAGATTTACCTTTTTAATTGTTACCCTATGGATGGATTTTTGGAGTGATATATGTTGAACGCTACATTTGGTGTTTCTCGTTTGACCAAAGCAATGATGCTAGGTGGAATTTGTATGGCAAGCCTGATGGGCTGTAGCCAATCTAACAATAAAACAGCTGATGCCAGTAGCGCAAGCACAGCAAGCGCAACGACAGCTGCGTCAGGCGATACCAAGTCTGTCGCTATCACGGCAATCGTTGAGCACCCAGCATTAGATGCCGTCCGTCAAGGTGTGATTGAAGAGCTGGGCAACGAAGGCTTTAAAGAAGGTCAAAACCTAAAAGTAAATTTCCAATCAGCCCAAGGCAATACGGCGACTGCCGGTCAAATTGCCAAACAATTTGCTGCGGATAAACCCGATGCCATCGTTGCTATTGCTACCCCATCGGCGCAATCCGTCATTGCAGCGACCAACTCAATTCCTGTTATTTTCTCTGCGGTTACCGACCCTGTCGAAGCGAAACTGATAAAATCTTGGGAAGCATCTGGCACCAACGTGACAGGCGCATCAGACATGTTGCCACTTGAGCCACAGATTGAGCTGATGAAAAAAGTCGTACCAAATCTCAAATCAGTCGGCTATGTATACAGCCCAGGGGAAGTCAACTCAACGGTAGTACTCAAAGAGCTTGAAACAAAATTTAAACCGATGGGTATCAACATCGTTGCGGCACCTGCACAGCGCACTACCGATATTCCCCAAGCCACTCGCGGTCTACAAGGTAAAGTTCAGCTCATCTATACCTCACTTGACAACAACGTGGTATCCGCTTATGAGTCGCTTTACCAAGCGGCTAAAGAAATCAAAGTACCCCTAGTGGCGTCCGATACTGACTCCGTTGCACGTGGTGCAGTCGCAGCAATGGGTATAAACTACAAAGACTTAGGCATCGAAACAGGTAAAATCGTTGGACGCGTCCTAAAAGGCGAGAAACCAGGTACCATCAAGCCTATCACTATGAATAAGCTTGACTTATACCTTAGTCCAAAACACGCGCAAGAAGTCGGTATTACGCTGCCACAAGAGTTAATTAGTCAGGCAGCCCAAGTAGAACCTGCGCCAAAAGCTAAACAATAAATCATTCGTTAGTTTTAGCTGTTTTAATGTGATTGCAAATTTGATTTCCCAGTGGCAACTAAAGTTTCAAAGCGCGTATTTTTACTTTAGTCGCATTACGCTTAACGCCACTTGGTTTACCTTAACACCTGACTGCTTGTTGAATTAACAAGCGGTCTTTACTTTTTTGTGTGAACAGTTATGTCGTTACTTGCTTTATTTGGTGCCCTAGAAAGTGGTCTAATCTATGCGTTAGTGGCTTTGGGCGTATACATTTCATTTCGGGTGTTAGATTTTCCAGATTTGACCGCGGATGGTAGTTTTCCCTTAGGCGGTGCTGTCGCAGGCGTGGCAATCATCGCGGATGTCAACCCTTGGCTGGCTTGTATCTTTGGTATGCTTGCTGGGGGTGTTGCAGGTTTAGTAACGGCTTGGCTACATGTCAAACTTGGTATTTTACAGCTGCTCTCCAGTATTTTAGTGATGGTCGCGCTGTATGCCGTCAATTTACGTATTATGCAAGCGCCAAACTTGGCGTTGCTCGGTGAGCCAACGATATTTGGCGAACTGGTGACTGATAGTAACGGCTATTGGATGCGCTGTGTGGTGATTGGTGGTGTGGTGATTGCTGCCAAGTTTTTCTTGGATTGGTTCTTTAGCACTGAGATGGGCTTGGCGATGCGAGCAACTGGCTCTAACCTTAGAATGTCACAAGCTCAAGGGATTGCTACCTCTCGTAGCATTTTGTTAGGTATGGCGATTTCTAACGGGCTGATTGCGCTTGCTGGTGCGATTTTTGTGCAAACCCAAGGCGGTGCCGATATTTCCATTGGTGTTGGTACCATTGTGATTGGTCTCGCTGCCGTTATCATTGGTGAAACCATCATCCCTGCCAAAAAGATGCTGTGGATTACCCTATCTGCTATTGTCGGGGCGATTCTTTATAAATTCTTTATCCAAATTGCGTTGTCAAATGATACCTTACGTGCGATTGGTTTTGGTCCTCAAGATGTTAACTTGGTCACCGCACTGCTGGTGGTGATTGCTTTAATCCTACCAAAAATCAAATCAAAAATTTTAAGCAATCGCCATAAGCATGCCGCTTAACTTGGTATCAAATAGTTGATTTTAACTTTGGCACTTAACAACTTATAAAGCAAAAGGACAATGCCTTATGATGAACGCAGACAACCTACGATTGACCTTCAATCCTGGTACGCCCATTGAAAACCCTGCCTTACGTGGTATCAGCCTGCGTATTGAGGCGGGTGAATTTGTCACGGTCATTGGTACCAACGGCGCAGGTAAGTCGACGTTTTTAAATGCCGTCGCTGGCACGATTCGGGTCGATAGCGGCAAAATTACCTTAAACAATATTGACGTGACCAAAAAATCCGCCCACCAACGGGCACACTGGGTAGCACGCGTTTTTCAAGACCCAATGGCAGGTACTTGTGAAGCCTTAACCATTGAAGAAAACATGGCACTTGCTTACAAGCGTGGCGAATCGCGTTTTTTAAAAGGCGCATTGAATCACAAAAACCGTGAAATTTTCCGTGAAAAACTGGCAATTTTAAAATTAGGGTTAGAAAATCGACTCACTGACCGTATGGGTTTGTTATCAGGCGGGCAACGCCAAGCGGTTAGCCTATTAATGGCATCCCTGCAGCCATCAAAAATTTTACTACTTGATGAACACACGGCTGCCCTTGACCCAAAAACCGCCGCTTTCGTCTTGGAACTAACCGATAAAATCGTGCAAGAAAACAATCTCACTACCATGATGGTCACTCACTCCATGCAGCAAGCGCTCAATCATGGCACGCGCACCGTCATGCTACACCAAGGGCAAGTGGTACTAGACGTATCAGGCGATGAACGCAAAGGCATGACTGTCCATGATTTACTCAATATGTTTGAACGCACCCGCGGCGAAGTGGTAGAAGATGACAGCTTAATTTTGAGCTAACTTAACTGGGCCCAATCAAATAAGATGGGTTAAATAAGATGGGTTAAATAGAATAAGTTAAATAAACCCTAGCACTTAACATGATGAAGATGGATAACATAAGTTATCCATTTTTTTACACACAGTGATAAATTAATTCTTCATAATAACACTGGATAAGCAAGCAGTGCCAATACTGCTATTTTTCTCAATTTTAATTATAAAAAACAATATCCTTTGAGGTCACTATGTTTGATTTAAAATCACTTGTTACGAAAGCTGTCGAAGACAAAACGTTAAATGTCAATGAATACATCTTTATGCCAGAGCGCGTCGATATGATGGTAAAAGATGGACGGTTAAGCTGTGTACTAAACACCAATGGTAAAGTTGATTTTATTTACCATAAAAGTGGTATTACCGAAGTGCGTTCAGGTCTACGTAAAAGTCCGTTTACCTCGTTTCGCAATGAACTTCACTATGGGGTATATGATGATGTGGTGGATGAAGTGATTGAAGCGGTTGAAAAAATCATTGGCAGTCAATCCAAATACTTTAATTTTGCGGCTGATGCAGAATAAAAAAGTCAATTATAAAAAAGCTGAAACATTACTTTTCAGCTTTTTTTATGTCTTTTATTTATAGATGATTCCTTTATTTATAGAGAATTAAAGGCGCTATCAATCGCATCATCTAATCGCTCAACCGCGATGATTTTGAGACCTTGATATTGCTCTAATTGCGTTTTGGGGGCATTGGCTTTGGGTACAATCGCATGGGTAAAGCCATGTTTTACCGCTTCTTTTAGACGCTCTTGACCATTGGGCACAGGTCTGATTTCACCCGATAGGCCTACCTCACCAAATACCGCTAGGGTATAAGGTAAAGGCTTTTCCTTGATGCTAGACGCACAGGCCAATAAAACCGCCAAATCTGAACCTGTTTCAAGCACCTTAACCCCGCCTACCACATTGACATACACATCTTGCCCATTGGTTTGGATACCGCCATGACGGTGCATGACTGCCAGCAACATAGCTAAGCGCTGATAATCTAAACCTAGTGCCATGCGCCTAGGTTGTCCTTGCGATTCATCCACTAGCGCTTGTACTTCAACCAGTAGCGGTCTGGTACCTTCACGGCTAACCATGACCACTGAGCCTGCAATCGGTTTATCATAACGACTTAAAAATATCGCCGATGGATTTGCCACTTCTTTGAGTCCTGCGTCCGTCATGGCAAAAATGCCCAACTCGTTGACGGCACCAAAACGATTTTTTACCGCACGAATCATTCGAAAACGGCTGTCCGATTGCCCTTCAAAATACAGTACCGCATCCACCATATGTTCTAGCACGCGAGGGCCTGCCAGCGCCCCTTCTTTGGTCACATGCCCGACCAAAAATAACGCTGTACCCGTTTGCTTGGCATAGCGCGTCAGAATCGCCGCTGATTCACGAATTTGACTGACCCCGCCTGGTGCGGATTGGATAGCTTCGGTAAACAAAGTCTGAATTGAGTCAATGATGGCGACGGCTGGTTGCTCTTGGGTCAAGGCCTGGCAAATCATTTCAACATTGGTTTCTGCCAATACTTTTAAGTTGTTATTGGGTAGCCCCAAACGACTAGCCCGCATCGCCACCTGTGACAACGATTCTTCACCCGTAATATACAGTGCACTTCCGGCGAGACTTTGATTTTCTGCCATGTGAATCGCCGTCTGTAGCAAGATAGTTGATTTGCCAATACCCGGATCACCCCCAATCAGCACCACAGAACCTGCCACCAAGCCACCGCCTAACACCCGATCAAACTCACCAACACCCGTTGGTAGCCTAGTATCGAGCGACATAGGCACGGCATTAAGTGGCATGACGCTCGATTGTTCGCCCGCGTAGTTGCTGGCTTTTTTGGTGACAGGTTTATGATGTGGCATGCTGACCGTCGGCGCTTCGACAAGGCTATTCCATGCGCCACATTCGGCACACTGTCCCGACCATTTGCCGAAATTTGCGCCACACTGTTGGCACACGTAGGATGATTTTGATTTTGCCATAGAGTCCAATTTGCAATGAAAAATTTAAAAATAAAGAAAAATTTAAAATAAAAAAACTTAAAGCGTATTGGTGGTGGTGAGAGGTATAAACTATGCAATGAAATTAATACGATGACATTAATGCAATGAAATTAGGGATAGCGAGCTATGTTTGACACACAAATTTTGACCCGCAAGATTGCTGTTATTTGCGACTATATTTATGGGCGACTAGGTCATAAATCCAGTAAAAAATAAACCCATATACCAAAATAAGTAAGGTCAACGAAATATCGAGCATAAACGCCTGCCACAGTCCAATATTCATCACCCACATTACCAGTGGTAAGGTAAAGCCCAACAAGCCACTTTCAAACCCCACTATATGCAGTACCCTTAGCCATAGCGGTCGAGCCAGTTTTTCACCGGTAAAAAATTTATCAAACAATAAGTTATAAATAAATGTCCAAATCATGGCGATAAATGAAATGCCAATCAGCAGCGCCAATATACTTGAGTTAGGCTGTGATTCACTATCCGTAAAGCCAAAAAAGCTGAGTAATTTTACCCAGCCTAATGATAGCAGTATGGCGATTGTCTCAAATAAAATCGCTTGCCAGATGCGTGCTTTGGTGGTCATCACGTTTTGCTTGTAACCATCTTACTAAACCCTGCTTGCTAGACCATGAAGTTTTCACCCAAGTAGACCTTACGTACCAACTCATTGTCTAAAATATGCTCTGGCGTGCCTGCCGCAATAATTTGTCCTTCACTGACAATATAAGCATGTTCACAGATAGCCAAAGTCTCACGCACGTTGTGATCGGTGATGAGCACGCCGATGCCGCGCTGTTTGAGCTTAATAATCACCTCTTTGATATCGCCTACCGAAATCGGGTCAACCCCTGCAAAAGGCTCGTCAAGCAAAATAAACTTGGGATTTGAGGCAAGGCTGCGGGCAATCTCACAGCGTCTGCGCTCACCACCAGACACGCTCATTCCTAATGAGTGGCGCACATGACCCAAATTAAATTCCCCAATCAGCTGCTCAAGTTGCTGCTGCTGCCCCGCTTTATCCAAATCTGTGCGAGTCTGCAAAATCGATAAAATATTTTCTTCAACGGTTAATTTGCGAAAAATTGACGCTTCTTGTGGTAAGTAGCCAATGCCTGATGCGGCGCGCTCGTGCATGGACAATGCCGACAAATCTTGATTGCCGAGCTGTATTTGCCCTTTGTCCATATTGACTAGACCGACGACCATATAAAAGCTGGTAGTCTTACCCGCCCCATTTGGACCGAGTAACCCAACCACTTGCCCTTGTTCTACCGAAAAAGACACGTCTTTAACCACCCAACGCTTGCCATAGCGTTTGGCAAGGTGCTGCATGATCAGAGACTGGTTGGATTGCGGTTGCGACATAATAAATCCTAGAACTAAACAATGGCAATGAACAAAGCGAAAGCAAGTTAAACAATACTAGCGATTGCGAACGCCAACACGGTTGCTCGCTTGTGGCGGAAATACCAGCTCAACACGTTGGTTATTCCCTGCTTTTGCCTCAATATCACCCACTTTTAGACTGTAATGGATAACATTGCCAGAAAAACTACCGCCATTTTGGGTCAAGCGCGCATTACCCGTGAGGGTGACGAGCCCTGTTTTGACATTGTAGTCAATTCGATTTGCCTGACCTTTCGCCAAACCCTTCTCTTGTGTCACAATTTGTTGGATAGTGGCAGGACGCCCGGTTGCGACTGCACTTTCAATAGCACGGGTTGGCGTCAAATTGACGGTTAAATTATCCGCAGCCATTTTGAGCGTGCCTTGGGTAATGGTAACGTTGCCTGTATAGCTTGTCACCCCAGAGCGCTCACTGTACGTCGCTTTATCTGCCAACAACCGAATCGGCTCATTGGCGTCTGATGGCAGGGCGTTTGCCACGTTCGATGCCGCAAGCATGCCAGCAACTAACACACCGCCAGCCATTATTAATTGTCGAGTCTTCACCACAATCATGTTAAACCTTTTATATAAAAATTTTAAAATCAACAATATAGATTAAATTAGCACCGAAGTTAAAGATTTTTGATACTCACTTAAGTCCCGTCAACATCGCAACTGAGTTGCTGTCTTAACAGTAGCCACTCTACTCCATAGAGATAGGGTTAGCTACTGTGCAGGTTGAATCATCACACTCACTTGTCCAAAACCGTAATCACCCGTTGCCAAGTCACCACTAAATTGTTTGGCATCAAACCGATTATTCCCATGGATAAAGGTCAGCGGTTCATTAGTCATCACTGTATTATTGACCAAATCACCGACAAAGTTTTTACCTATCATTTTAACAGGCAAATTCAACATACTGGTATTTTGGGTGAGCAACGGAACGCTAGTTAAGGTCACGTTACCTATCAGTTTGGCAATCTGCTTATTTTCATCCAATTGCGCTTGGTCAGCCACTAAAGTTACTTCACGCTCATTTTTTGGACGGATAACAATCTGCGGCTTGGACATCACGGCGGTATTGGCATTTTGGTAATGGGTTACCTGCGCCGCTGTTAACTGATAGCCAACACTACCTGTTTCGGTCGTTTGTAATGCTTTAATTTGCTCTGCTTGGTAATCAATATCGGTCGGTTTGAGTGACACTTGGGTCAAGCGAGCATCGTTTTGCGCATAAAAATAGGCCGATACGATAATAAATAGTAAGCCTAAAATAAATAGCGTTTTTGTTGACACGATTGCCACCTAACATTGCCAAAAAATTTGATAAAAACGGACGTTACCACACTAAACCGCATACGCAAATCACTTAAAACAAATTGCTTAAACTAAATCACTTAAAATAAATCACTTTCAAAAAAATCACTTAGAACAAATCCCTTAGCATAAGTCCCTTAAACCAAGTTATATAACCTAAATCACATAACTGGCCAAAATATCATCGTAATGACCCGTTGCTTTTAATATCAAATCACATAACTCACGAACTGCCCCTTGTCCGCCTGAGCGTGTGGTAACCATATCGACCCGTTTGATGACTTCGCCATTGGCATTTGCCACGGCTACAGCAAACCCGACGGATTGTAAGGCTTTGATATCTGGCCAATCATCACCGATATAAGCACATTCTACTAGCGAGATACCAATATTAGCTAACAATTCATTGAGCGCCGTCAATTTGTCTTCCCGCCCTTGCACGAGATGGGTGATTTTTAATTCTTTGGCACGATGAGTGACAATGTCGCTAGTACGACCGGTTATAATGGCAGTTTGAATCCCTGCTTGGTGAATACGCTGAATACCAAAGCCATCTTGAACATTAAAGCTTTTGGTTTCAACCGTGTTGGCATCATAGATAATTTTTCCATCGGACAATACACCATCCACATCCATAACCAATAGTTTAACGTTTTTTGCTTTAGTGAGCAGACTTTGCATGACTTTATCCTTATTATTGTAAGCCTAGTTACTTTAAAAGTAGTTATTTTAAGCCTATTAATTCACACCCGCATGCAGTAACTCGTGCAAGGTCAAAATACCCGCCAAAGTCTTATCATCATTAATGATTAATAGCTGATTTATCTTTTGTTCGTTCATTAATGTGAGCGCATCAGACGCACGAACATCAGGATTGACGGACTTTGGATTGGTTGACATCACCTCACTAATCTGCGTATCAAGCCCCAATTGGCGCGCTAAGCTACGGCGCAAGTCACCATCGGTAAATACGCCCACGACTTGATTGTTCGCATTGGTAATCACCGTCATCCCCAGTCTACCACCCGTCATGCTAAATAAGGCTTCGTTAAGCGTCGAATGCTCATCAATAGTTGGCAGGTTATTTACATGCATTAAGTCCTTCACTTGGGTCAATAATTTGCGACCCAATGCCCCCGCAGGGTGCGATAGAGCAAAATCTTCTGAGGTAAAATGCTTACTATGCACCAATGCCACCGCTAACGCATCTCCTAGCGCCAAAGTAGCTGTGGTACTTGATGTCGGTGCCAAACCAAGGGGACATGCTTCTTCAGATGCCCCTAAAGTCAAAGCTACATCGGCAGATCTTGGCAAAATACCGCGTTTGTCACGGCTGATACTAATGAGCGGAATGCCCAGTTTTTTTACCACAGGCAGTAACGTGCGGATTTCATCTGACTCACCTGAGTTTGAGATGCCAATTAACACATCGCCTTTGACCAACATGCCTAAGTCGCCATGACCTGCTTCACCAGGATGCATAAAAAAAGACGGCGTTCCCGTTGAGGCAAAAGTCGCTGCAATTTTGCGACCAATAAGCCCTGACTTACCCATGCCTGTCACCACCACACGCCCCTGACAGTTTTCGATCAAATGGCAAGCGGTCACAAATCGTTCATCTAGCTGTTCAATCAGCAAATCTAAAGCATGTTGTTCTGTTTTGATAGCGTCTTTGGCATGCTTTACATAATCAACCGATGCATCCAAGATAATTCCTCACTAATTTTTCAAAATGGCTGTTGGTGCGCTTTTTTTGGGCACTTATCTTTACGCGGTTATCGCTATCCGCTTATTCGGGCGTTTAATAGTTAGCATAAACAATCTTTAAAGCTAAAAATTTAAAATTTTTTAAAGTCTGATTATCATAGCGTAATTTCAGCCAATATTCACGGGATAAGTCCGAAAATACATATTTTGACAACATTTCATCGAATTTATATTAACAATCTACGCATTGCTAAATCAGTTCCAAATACACTATAAATGATAAGCTATAAAAGCTATAAAAAATGGCGAACACTGATAGGGTTCGCCACGTAATATCATGTTTGGAATTTAAAAATTAATACTTGTCTTCACCATTGCCGTTTGCATCATCGTCAAAATTGGCATCGTCTTTGGTAGGCTCAAAATTCATATTGTCGTAGCCGCTATCAAAACCACGATCAGCAAAACCACTGCGATCATACGGTGCTTGCGCAAATCCTGTACGCTCCTGCGGGTAGCCACGTGGGTCATTGTCATAACCGCCGCCATCAAAACCGCGGTCACCAAAACCACCACGATTAGCAAACCCTGTGCGATTTGCGCCATAGCCTTGTGGCTCAAAACCGCCTGTTTGACCAAAGCCCAGTTGGCTAGATTGGCCGTATCCACTTGCCCCTGGCATTGGCGTAGCTGAACGGGGATTACGGGCAGGTACCACCGTTGAAATGGCGTGTTTGTAGACCATTTGACTGACGGTGTTTTTGAGTAATACCACATATTGATCGAAAGATTCGATTTGACCTTGAAGTTTGATGCCATTGACTAAAAAAATAGACACTGGAATACGGTCTTTACGTAA
Organism: Moraxella sp. CTOTU47579; assembly: GCF_032004885.1. Taxonomy (NCBI): domain Bacteria; kingdom Pseudomonadati; phylum Pseudomonadota; class Gammaproteobacteria; order Moraxellales; family Moraxellaceae; genus Moraxella; species Moraxella sp. CTOTU47579. The sequence goes on along the minus strand of NZ_DALZOJ010000004.1, from coordinate 110,876 downwards.
AGAGTTTAAGAAAGGGTCTTGTAGTGTTTGACCTTTTGACATAGGTTTCTCCCAGAAATAAACAGAAAGTTGGTTAAATTATTATATTTTTAAACGAATTTTTAATTATACCTTATTAGCTTAATATGGATTGTCGAATCACCATATTAGATAAGCACTCAAATAGTATCACCCAAGCATGTCACTGCTGTTAACTTGTTTTTATTAGCAAATTTCTTGCTTGATCAATAGTTGCCAAGGGTCTGATATCAAAACGCTCAACCAATTGTTGTGTGCTAACCAGCTTACGCATCCATGTATATTGGCGTTTTGCTAACTGTCTTGTAGCATATAATGCCTCATTTTGCATAGTTTGTCTATAATCTTGAATTGGGGAGCTGTGCGTGTTTAGTAAAAAACGCGCCACATCATCATGAAAATTTTCTTCATTATTATCATATGTAAACACTGTTGTATTTTGTATTTTTTCTAAAAAATCCCAAGCTTGCCGGTAGCCAACGCAGCGCATGGATGGCAGATCAGCCGTGAGGTGATATTGTTGTCGCAGGGCAATCACTTCCTGCAAAAAGCCTTGTTGCCACATGATATCTAACCGAAGTGCGATGCGCTTGTGTAACCAATCACGATCTGGCATCACGGCTAAAATCTGCCAATGCTGATGTGGATTGTCGGCCAATGCCCTAGCTGGCTGGTTTTGCCAAGCGCTTAATGGCTTACCTGTTTGCAGATAGATTTCGACCGCTCTGCCAATTCTTTGGGTGTCTGTGGTTTTAAGTTGCTTAGCAAGGATAGGATCTACCTGGGTTAAATAAGCGTGTAGCTGTTCAATCCCCTGCTCGGCAATCAATTGGGTGACTTGTTGGCGAATCTCAGGCAAGGTTGCTGGGATATCATTAATACCTTGAATCAGTGCCATATAGTACATCATGGTTCCACCCACCAGCACAGCTGTTTTATTTTGCTGATGAGCAAGATTGATATGATAGTCCACATCGTTGACAAACTGGGCAACGCTGTAGCTTTGCTCAGGACTGATGATGTCAACGAGGGCATGTGGATAGTGTACCAATTCTTCACGTGTCGGTTTGGCGGTACCGATATTCATATCCCGATAAATCAAGGCAGAATCTACCGAAATAAGACGATATTTGCCTGTTTCGTAAAGTTCATACGCCAACGCTGTTTTACCACTGGCAGTAGGTGCTATAAGGCAAATCACGTCTTGTTTATCGGCTGTTATCATAGCTTATTCTGGGGATTGTTAAGGTTGCTAGCGATTAGGTAAATGCGAATGCGACAGCAGCCATTGTAGCATGTCAGTTTCACTGACTCGAATGGCATTATCAGCAATGTGGGTAAAATCAGCTTGATTCAAATAAGATTGAACATAGGCTTTATCATCACTGTCTATATGATGATATTGTAAATCAATCAGATAAAAATATCCTTGCCAAAAAATTAAAGCAAAAGTTTGATGCTGGTTTTCACATTGATGCTGTCTTTCAAATTCATGCTTGTTTTCAAATTCATGCTTGTTTTCAAATAAGGTTACTAGCTGTATCGAGTCGCTATCCGTTACCCTATCGACAGCACCCTTTATTGCTAGCTGATTTCCCATCTGGATTCCCAGCTGATAAAGCGACTGATTTTCGGCAACGTGAGTTATGTGATTGGTGGGTTTGTCATTAGGCTTTATATACTGAATGGACGTAGCTTTACCCGCAGGCAAGTTTTGAAATTTATCGACGTTACTGTCATCAGTATTTGTCATGCAAGCTTTTCGTTGCAGGGTGTTTAGCTCCATCATTTTAGGCGGCAATTGCTCTAGCATATGCTGAGACAACCAAGCTAATATATTGGTCAATGGTTGGATTTTGACTTGTTGTTTACTCGGGTGAATATTAACATTTATCCACTCGGCAGGCAGCTCAAAAGACAACGCATAGCCCATTTGTAGCGAATTATCGATGCCAATCCCTAGCTTGCGACCCACTTTTTGTATGGCCTGACTAATCGCCAAATCACTGACCAAACGATGATTGATATAAATCAGTTTTGGCAGATTATTTTTATGGGCGATAAAAAACCAGCCGGTGACTTTGGCACTTAAATCCTCTGCCTGTGCTTGTAAACCTTGCAGCGATAAATAAAATGGCTGTGCAATGTCAGCCAATGGCAAATTTAACGCTTGTTCAAGCCGCGCCAAACTAAACGCGGGCAAAAAAGGCAATGCAGCACCCTCTAAATTTTGGTGAGGGGCTTGGGCTGACTGCGTTAAGCTAAAACGCAATTTGTCTTGATGATATAATTCAATCTGCACATCGGCAAAACTAATCGCTAATCGCTGCACGACTTGTTCAATATGGGCAAATTCTGTGGCGATACTTTTTAGGTGCGAGCGTCTGCCTGGCACATTGAAGTACAAATCGCGAACGCTGACACACGTGCCGCGATGTTTTACGATAGGACGAATAGTAGCTTGGCTTACCTCACTACCGCTCACGCTCAGCTGTTGCCCTATACCGCTGTCATTGTGACTACTGGTTAATGTCAGATGCGATATCGCCGCAATGCTCGCTAGTGCCTCACCGCGAAAGCCTAAACTATGAATACCAACCAACTCATTGACATTAGCAAGTTTACTGGTGGCATGGCGAGTGACTGCAAGCGTCATGTCATCAGGATGAATTCCCATGCCGTTGTCACTAATTTGAATCAACCCAAGCCCGCCTTGCTCAATATCGATTCGAATATGAGTAGCGTTGGCATCGATCGCATTTTCAATCAGTTCTTTGACCACAGAAGCAGGGCGCGTCACTACCTCGCCAGCGGCGATTTGGTTAATAAGCAGTGGGGATAATTTATGAATACGGTTTTCAGGCAAAACTTATCGTCACTTCTCGTTGTTCGTCATCTAGGCGTTTGATATCAATGGTGGCATTGGGCGGCGTCAAATAGCCTGCTGCACGACTCGCCCACTCAATAATCACCAAACTATTTTGCTCATCTTGATATTCATAAAAACCGATAAATTCCAATTCTTCAGGATCATTGAGACGGTATAAATCGGCATGGTAAACCGGCTTAATTGTACCATCGTCCTGCGTAATACGATAAGGTTCAACCAGGGTAAAAGTCGGACTTTTTACCGCGCCTGTATGCCCCATTGCCTGTAGCCAATAGCGGGTAAGCGTGGTCTTGCCCGCACCCAAATCACCCGACAGCCACACGCTACCGGTTAAATTCATCTCGGCAAGCTCTTTGGCGAAGGCTTGGGTGGCGGTTTCGGATTTTAGGAGGATAGTTTTATTCATGTCGATTTTTCCAGCTTGCCCCATGTTTGTCCTGAATCAAAAATCGTTACAACAACCCCGTCAGATACCAACAGCTTAGTCAACTTGTAAAACCACTGTCGGATTGACAAATTTCTCGCCTTTTTTTAATTTGTCATACATGTTTGGGTCATGCCATTCGGCTTTTACTTGCTCGCTAAATTCAAAATCACCCAGCGTCAACGCGCCCATTTGGGCATTATCGACATCGTCTTCAAAGCATTGGGCATAGCCTGTCGCTGTTTCGTGGGCGATGACGGAATACACTTTGACATCGGTTTCGCCGTTTTGCATTTGGGTTTGTTTTAAGATTTCTCTTGCCCAAAAAAACACCACGCGGCTAAACTGCTCTGCCGAGGGCGAAACAGGCAAACTAATCCAGCGCGCGCTAAATTTTTTACAGGCGTTAATATAGTCGGGGTCATCTTTATCCCAAAAACAAATAGCATGATCGAAACTATCAATGATGTCTTTGATCGATGATTTTAACAGCCCAAAATCATACACCATTTGCCCGTGATCGAGGCGGTGCGCTTCTAAAATCAGCTCGATTTGGTAACTATGCCCATGAATCGAGTACTTACAGCGATCGGAGCTACAATTGCGCACGATATGGGCATTTTCAAATTTAAACAGCTTTCTAATTCTCATAATGGGATTCGCATTTTTTTAGCAGTAATAAGGGTTTGAATGCTGACTATTATAAAGCTATTGGGCAAGTTAAGCGAATTTTCGTCATGTGCCCAAATTTGCCTACCTAAATTTACCCGTAACATGAACAAAAAATCTCGTCATATTTAAGACAGTAACTCACGTCTTAAATCGCTAACTGTGCTAATATAAAAACTTGGGGATAGACAGTTATTGTTGAAAAATGAGTTTTTTTAGCTGACTCTTTTTTATATAAATTTTTGTTGATATAAAGTCTTGTTAATATAAAGTGTTATTGATACAAAATTTTGTTGGCATAAAGATAAGCACGGTGGAGATAAAAAATGATGATTAGAGTATTGGTCGTTGACGATCATGATTTAGTCCGAATGGGTATCGTACGGATGCTGTCAGATAGCCCGGATATTGATGTAATTGGTGAAGCTGCTGATGGTGAAACCGCGATTATTAAAACCAAACAATTAAAACCCGATGTGGTGTTACTTGATGTCAATATGCCTACCATTGACGGATTAGAAGTCACCAAGCGCTTGCTGCAAACCGATAAAAATACCAAAATTTTGGCGGTCAGCTCTTTGGTTCAGCAGCCCTACCCATCCATGCTCATCAAAGCAGGGGTGAGTGGCTATATCACCAAAGGGACACCGCTTGATGAGATGATTAAAGGCATCAAAAAAGTCCACCAAGGCGGGCGTTATTTTAGCGCCGATGTTGCCGAGCAGCTTGCTGATATTTTATTCACTGACAATTCAGAGTCGCCATTTGATGCGCTAAGTGAGCGAGAAATGCAGGTGGCGATGATGGTGGTCAATTGCAAAAGTCCACAGCAAATCGCCGATCAGTTGTTTGTGAGTGTCAAAACAGTCAATACCTACCGTTATCGTATTTTTGAAAAGCTTAATATCGACAGTGATGTCAAACTTACCCATTTGGCTATGCGTCACGGTTTGATTCAACCCTAAACCATGATTACCAATCCTGCGTTTTCATCGCTATTTGACAAGCCAAGTACCCACGATAAAACCAAAAAAATCGGTAACGTCTACAATGGTTACCGTATTATTATTGCTATCTTTTTTTCCTTTAGTTTTATGTTGGCACTAAAAAATGCCCAGCATGACTATTGGGTATTGATTAATCTTTTTCCTACCTTTTTCTATTTTTTCTTTAGTATTGCTTTATTTACTTTGTATTACTTTTATCCTAAAAATCCGCTGTTGATGGTCGGACTAACTGTTGATGCGCTAGTACTCACTACTTTGTTGTATTTTAGCGGTGGTAATGACTTACAAGTCATTTTGTTGTTTTTGGTGCAAGTCGCGGCGGCCTTTATGTTGGTGCGCTCCAACCAAGCTATTTTGCTCACTATTTTTGCCATCACGCTGGTTATTTATCAGCAGTTTTATCAAACCCTAAAAAGCGATGTGAACTACGCGCTAGTCAATAACGTGGCTTCAATGGCGATTAGCTTTATCGGGGTGGCTTATTTAAGTTATACGTTATCCAAACGGCTTAAACAAATTGAGCGGCTCTCTGAGCGCCAAGTCAATGAAGTCAATGCGCTAAATGCCATCAATAATAAAATCGTGCAAATCATTGACCAAGGCGTGGTGGTATTATCCCACGATTTAGAAATTTTTATCGCCAATGATACCGCAATCGACCAACTACATCTGCCAAAGACACTTGATAATTTTAATTTGCCAGATATTTCCCCCCTATTAGCTGCAAGACTTGCACCCATCATCGAGGAGCCTGAAGCAACTTTAATAGTGCGGCTCGATGTACCGACCGCTAGTACACCTTTAGCCGTTGGCATTGAGCCTAATAACCAAAGTTTTAATGACTTGCGACTTCGTATCACCCAATTAAGACAGCAATATGCCATTATTTTTATTGAAGATTTACGCCATGAGTTTAGCCGTGCACAGCAGCTAAAACTTGCGTCACTAGGGCAATTATCCGCCAGTATTGCCCATGAGATTCGTAACCCACTGGCAACTATTAGCCAAGCCAGTCAATTATTAATGGAGGAAGTTAATGAGGCTGACAGCGGCTTATCCGATGATAATATCTTGCTATATGAGATGATTTATCACCAAACCATTCGGGTCAATAAAATCATCGAAGATGTGCTGAAATTATCTCGTCAGCAGCGCCCTAATTTTGTTTATATTGAACCCAAAACTTGGCTAAACGATTTTATACAAGAAAACTTTAGCGGCCATGATATTTTTCTGCACTGCCGTACGGATGAAGGCTTTATGTTTGATAACTATCAGCTAGCACAGATTTTGGTCAACCTCATCAATAACGGGCTGCGTTTTAGTAGCAAAACCGAGCCCCACGGCTTTGTCACCCTTGAAGTATATGAATTTGGCAAATCTATCCATATCGATGTGATAGACACGGGTCACGGCGTTGCCAAAGAAAATATTCAGTATTTATTTAATCCGTTTTTTACCACCGATAGTCAGGGCACGGGTCTGGGGCTTTATTTGTCGCAGGCCTTCTGCCAGGCAAATTATGCCAATCTAGAATATGTACGAAGTGAGGGGCAAACTTGCTTTCGGATGATTTGTCAAACCAAAACTTTACCATCCGTCTAAAATATCTTTGTAGCTAAAATTTTTAATTGAATTTTTTGGCTAAAGCATTCATATTACAGTAAGTTTATCGATATCACTTTAGCAAAAATTGTTGGCAACTTGAGTGTATATGTGTTCACTTTTTTCCATTTTTTCAGTACAATATAGCGTCAATGATTAAAAAAATACATGTCGTATTTTGATCATCCTCAGGACATTTATCTCTATGGCACAACCTCAATCTTTTGAAAACGCGCCCATCAATTGGATCCCTGCGTTTGTCTTAATTAGCACGCCTTTGGCGGCTTTATTGATTGTACCTTATTACTTGTGGACACATAGCGTCAGTTGGCAAGTTTGGGCAATTTTCGCATTCTTTATGGCTTGGAATGGGTTAAGTATTACCGTCGGTTATCACCGTTTATGGTCACATCGTACTTACCAAGCGCATCCGATTGTCAAATGGTTCTTTCTGATTGGCGGCACCTTAGCTGTTCAGGGCTCAGTATTTGACTGGTGTGCAGGACACCGTTTGCACCACCGCCACGTCGATGATATCTATCAAGACCCCTACTCTGCCAAGCGTGGCTTTTGGTTTTCACATATCGGGTGGATGCTCAAAAACTACCCAAGCGGCCATTATGACTACAAAAATATCCCGGATTTAAAAGCTGATCCTGTGTTAGTGGCGCAAGATAAATATTATGCCCTGTGGATTTTATTAGCCAATATTGGCTTGCCAGCGCTGTTTGGTTGGATGGTGGGTGATGTTGCAGGTACCTTAGTACTCGCAGGACTACTGCGTTTGGTGTTAAGCCATCATTTTACTTTCTTTATCAACTCGCTTTGCCATATGTTTGGTACCCGTCCTTATACCGATACCAATACCGCGCGTGATAATCCGATTCTGGCGATTTTCACTTGGGGCGAAGGCTACCATAACTACCACCACTTTTTCCAATATGACTATCGCAATGGGGTAAAATGGTGGCAATATGATCCTAGCAAATGGATTATTTATGGCTTGTCAAAAATCGGTTTGACTTGGGATTTAAAACGTGTCCCTGACGTTACCATTCAGCATGCACAAACAGAAATGGCATTCAAACGTGCTGAGAAAAAAGTTGCGACTTTTTCAGGGAATTTAACCAGCGACTTTCAAGTGATAAAAGATCGTTTAAACAGTGAACAACAAGCCTTTAAACAAACGATTGCAGAATGGCAAGCGTTAAAAACGCAAGCCATTGAGATGAAAAAAAATGAGTTCGCCCAGCGTATTCATGAAGTTGATGATAAGCTAAAAGACCAGTTTAGTGGCATCGAGGATAAACTTCGCAATCATGCTCAACAAATTGAAAATTTGGTTAATCATTTAAAAGGCAAACATGTTTGATTAAAACATGAAAATGTTTAAAGGTTGACTGTGTCAAAAAAGGTAGGATAAAGTCCTACCTTTATTATTTTTATGGTTTTGTTGGGTACCGATTAGTCTTGTAACGGATAAGAGGGTGAAAATGGGTCTAACAATTCAATCAATCGGCGTTCATAGCACTGTCCACGCCAAATAAAATGTACTTTTGCATCACTAAAGGGTTTATCATCAAACCACAAAAACACCCCTTCCATCATTTTTGGCCAATCATCCCAGCTAATTTCACCCACGCCCATCATCACCGCTAAAAACGCTGACAATAGCGTATCATGACTAACCGCCAGTAATAAATGCCCGTGCTTTGGCTGATGCTGAAATAAAAGCGCTAATAAATCCAAACCGCCTTTATGTGGCGCTTTAATCCCTGCCATGTCGCCCGCCAAAAAACGATTGATAAAGTTTAGCGCACCAATTTGTTTGAATACCTTACTCACTTCTTCATGGTCCACGACCAAACTACCCGGCTCTACCAACAGCGATTGGTGCGACACATTTCTAGAGATGCCAGCACCTGCTTGCATTAAAACTGCGGTATCAATACAACGTTGTATCGGGCTACTGATGCTATCTACATCCATCGAGTAATCTAAGTTGGCAGCCAACCAACGCCCCCAAGACTCCGCCAACACTCTGCCTTTTGGTGTCAGTGGTAATGCATAACTGGCAAAGCCATTTTTATCTGACATTTCGCGCAATGAATGACGGGTAAATAAGATTAATCGCTCATTTTTTGGCAGTAGCTTAACCGAGTCAATCATACTGGGCGGTAAATGAGCAGGCATGGTGTTGATTGAATTAGACATTTAACTACGCATTCCTTATATCTTTTTATCTTTGCACCATAAATTGATACTATAAATTGATGAGGTCAAAACATTTAAGCGATTAAATGGGATATTACTGGGGCAAACGTGCCAATCATACCATGACTTCAACAACTTTATGCCAGTCAAAAACTACACCCGTACTACTGATTTCATTGGGGTAGGCTCTGGGATTGACAATAACACGTGTATGACCTTGCTGATAATCAAACGCTTCATGGGTATGTCCATGCAGCCAAATATCAGGCGCAAAATCGCTCTGTAGCCATTCGCCCAAATCAACGACAAATCCCGCATTACTGGGAAAATTGGCATATTTTGGCGCGATAGATAATGGGCTAATACTATGATGTGTCATAACCACGGTAGGCATACCATCTTTTTCGCTTTGTTTTAAGGCGTTTTGCAACCATGCCCGCTGCCGCTGATGAATAGATACAGTATCTTGGGGCGTTAACAGTCGGTTATCATAATAAATCTCGCGATAATCGCGCATAAACTGCTGAGCAATCTCCAACGTATTATCTTGTGGTTGATATTGATAATCCGTCCAAAGCGTTGTACCAATAATTCTGACACCCATAAATTCAAAGCTCGCGCATTGTAAAAAATGCACTTGCGTATTTTGCGTCAATGCTTTTATCTGCTCATCGAGAGTAAGAATATTATGACCAAAATACTCATGATTGCCCACAATCACAAAAATTGGTTTCTCAAGTCGCTTTGATTCGCCGATGAGCCATTCGATGCCCAAAAGCCCATTGGATGTGTCGCCCGCTACTAAAATAGCATCGGCGTTTGTGTAAGGGATTTCACCAATGGGCAAATCCCTTCTTGCATAGCTATCAATATGTAAATCACTTAACACTTGAAAACGTACTGGCATACATGACTCGAAATGGGTTATTTTAACGTATCCAAGATATATTGCAGTTTGGCGGTGGGATCCGCTGCTGCCGTAATTGACCGCCCAATGACCAAATAATCAGACCCATTTGCTATGGCATCTTTGGGCGTGCAAATGCGGGTTTGGTCATTACTGGCATCTTCTGGCAGCCTGATACCTGGCGTGACTAACAGAAAATCCTTGCCGCAAAGCTGTTTAAGCATATTGGCTTCTTGCGCAGAGCAAACTACCCCATCAAGCCCTGACTGCTGCGTCAATAATGCTAATCGCTTGACATGATTTTCTACTGAGTCGGTGATGCCCACCTCAGCCAAATCTTGCTGTGACATAGAGGTCAGCACCGTCACCGCAATCACTAAGGTTTGGTAGTTTTGCGCTGATAAACGCGCTTTCACCGTTTGCATGGCGGTACGCCCCGCACTGGCATGGACATTCACCATCCACACCCCCAAATCAGCCGCCGCTAATACCGCCTGCGCGGTGGTATTGGGGATATCATGAAATTTTAAATCCAAAAACACTTCAAAATCACGCCGATGTAAGGATGCCACTAAGCTATTACCATATTTGGTAAACAGCTCTTTACCAACTTTCACCCGGCACAAGGTAGGGTCTAACTTATCTGCCAAGCTTAATGCCTGACGGTCATCCATGTTATCCAATGCCACGATAATGGGTGACTTGATGAGTGATGTTGCTTGCGGTGCTGCCACTTGATTCATAACAAACTGACTCTTTTTTTAACTCGATAGTATGCATTGATTATCGTACGGGTGGTAAATTAGGGTTGGCTACTGTAGGTGCAATCGTTGCATTGCTGGTTTGCGCTAAATGCTGTTCATAATTATGCTGCGTTTGCATCAATTTTTCTTGGGTTTGCTTTAACTCTTTAGATAAGCGCTGATTTTCCAGTTTCATCTGTAACACACGAAATAAAATCAACCCCATCAATAGTCCCGCGATGACCCCTAAAACAATGCTAATAATCAGCAGTAACCCTAAACTCATTTGTGGCACTTGGCTAAACAGTAAATTTACTTCGACTTGGTTGTTATTCACCAATACCAGCATCAATGAATAACCAACGACCACGAACAACAAAATCGCTAACAGGTAACGCATAGTTTCCTCCTTGGTTATTTTAATTAATCTACATTTTTGAATGCCACTATTATTACAGATAATTCAAAAAAAAGAGTGGATTTTTTGTCCACTCTTTTTTGATCAATCATATGTTAAACCATATCGCTAGTTCAATAACGTTAAATGACTCAAAAACCGCAACTAACGATGATGATTGACTGCCTCTCGCAATGCTTTGCCAGGTTTAAAATGGGGTATCGCCGTTGCTTTCACGGTAACTTTCTCGCCTGTTTTAGGGTTGCGCGCCACACGTGGCTCACGATGATGCAAACTAAAACTACCAAAACCGCGTACTTCGACACGTCCGTTTTGAGATAAGGTATCGACCATCAAATCAATGATTTGCTTGGTGGCTTCCTCAATGGTTTTTTCTGGTATATTCTCACATTCACTTGATAATCTAGTGATCAAATCAGATTTGTTTAACACTTTTTCCATACTACCCCTAACACGCTAAACGTAACTGTCGTAATCTAAATTACAGAATGATTGTTTTAAAAACTTCGTTACAGTCCAATTTCATCCAACAATCTAATAACAATTCTAATAATGAAAAATTACATTTCATTACTTTTCTTCGCATATTATAACAAAACCGCACTAAATTCGTCGTCTTTTTTTAGACTAAATCTTTCATTTTGTTACCTAAAAGGCAAGAATAAAAAAAGCGACTAAGTTAGTCGCTTTTTTTATTGCTCACAAAACCGATTATTGGTTTTGTTGTTGCTCTTTGATTAAGTCACCAATCGTTTTTGGTTGTGCATCTGCCGCAGCATTTGAACTTAATGCTTTAATAGCATCACGTTGCTCTGCTTCGTCTTTTGCACGAACGGATAGGTTGATACCGCGAGTTTTGCGGTCAACGCTGACAATTTTCGCTTCAACTTCATCACCGACATTCAGTACAGTGGTCGCATCATCTACTTTGTCCTGTTGGATTTCTGACGCACGTAAGTAGCCTTCTACATCGTCAGCTAGTTTTACTTTAGCGCCTTTGGCATCAACGTCAGTCACTACCCCTTTCACTACCGCACCACGATCATTTGATACTAGGTATTCGTTGAATGGGTCACTGTTAAGTTGTTTGATACCTAAGCTGATACGGTTAGCTTCTGCGTCTACAGACAAGATGACCGCTTCAACGGTATCACCTTTATTGTAGTTACGAATCGCTTCTTCACCACTTTCAGTCCAAGAAAGGTCTGATAAGTGAACTAGACCATCAATACCACCTTCTAGACCGATAAAGATACCGAAGTCAGTGATTGATTTGATAGTACCAGATACTTTGTCACCTTTTTGATGGTTCTTATCAAACTCTTCCCATGGGTTTGGCATGGTTTGTTTGATACCTAGGCTGATACGACGACGATCTTCATCGATATCAAGGATTTGAACCATGATCTCGTCACCGATTTGTACCACTTTTGAAGGATGAATGTTTTTGTTGGTATGATCCATTTCAGAAACGTGTACCAAGCCTTCGATACCATCAGCGATTTCAGCAAAACAACCATAATCAGTCAGGTTAGTTACACGTGCTTTAACGTTAGTACCTTTTGGATAGTTGTTAAGAACGTCTTGCCATGGGTCAGTGCCTAATTGTTTTAGACCTAAGCTGACACGGTTACGTTCGCGGTCAAATTTTAATACTTTAACTTTTAATTCTTGACCCACTTCAACCACTTCTGATGGGTGCTTGATACGGCGCCATGCCATATCTGTGATGTGTAATAGACCATCGATACCACCTAGGTCTACGAATGCACCGTAATCAGTCAAGTTTTTCACCACGCCGACCACTTCTTGACCTTCTTCAAGGTTAGATAGTAGTGCTTCGCGCTCTGCTGAGTTTTCAGATTCCATCACAGCGCGGCGGCTAACAACGACGTTGTTGCGTTTTTGATCCAGTTTGATGACTTTAAATTCTAGCTCTTTGCCTTCTAAGTGCGCAGTATCGCGTACTGGGCGAGTGTCCACCAATGAACCTGGTAAGAACGCACGTACTGAACCGATATCAACCGTGAAACCACCTTTAACTTTACCAGAGATAAGACCGGTTACGATCTCATTGTTCTCATAAAGTTTTTCAAGTACGTTCCAAGTTTCAGCACGTTTTGCTTTTTCACGTGACAATAGGGTTTGACCCATACCATTGTCAACCGCATCTACAACGACTTGAACTTGGTCGCCAACTGCTACTTCAAGCTCGCCTTGTTCATTCAAAAATTCTGAACGCGCAACGATACCTTCTGATTTTAGACCCGTATCTACGGTAATCCAGTCGCTATCAATCGCAACTACGGTACCTGCGATAACTGCACCGCGTTCTACGTCAAGTACTTGGCTTGCTTCAAACAGTTCAGCAAATGATTCCATCATAAAATTTACCTTTGTATAGCCGTAGCCTGTCCAGCACAGTACGGTTCAAATTAAGATTTTTTATAAACATAAGGCTGGTTTTAGTGCCTATAAAAAATCGATAAAACTTTTAAAAACTGTTAGTTAAAAAATAGTTAGTTAATTGTCAAACCGCGCTCAACACATAGTTGCCAAACTTGGTTAAACACTTGCTCAGCATCGATGGCTGAGCTATCAATCACTATCGCATCATCGGCAGCCTTAGCCGGTGAGGCACTGCGTGTACTATCACGCTCATCACGCGCAATAATTTGTGCCAAAATTTCGTCAAAATCTGCCTGTTTGCCAGCGTTGGTCAACTGACTGACACGGCGCGCGGCTCGTGCCTCAGAGGATGCGATCAAATAAACTTTCAGCGGCGCATCGGGGAAAACCACTGTTCCCATATCACGCCCGTCTGCAATCAAGCCCTTTTTTGGGTTGCCTTGCGACGTTGCCATATTTTTTTGTAACTCTAATAGCGCTTGACGCACCTTCGGGAATACCGCGACTTTTGACGCAAAGTTCCCCACTTCTTCGGTGCGAATCACTTCGCTCACATCGTTGGCATTCACGAGCACTGTCACATGCTCAGAATCCGCTTTTGCGGCTGCAAACTCAATTTTCAACGATTGGGTTAAATCAGCTAACGCAGTTTCATCAATGTTGTCCGTTAACAAACCCGCTTGGTGGGCTGCAAGACCCACAATCCGATACACCGCCCCTGAATCCAAAATTTGATAATCCAGCAGCTTTGCCAGTCTTGCCGTCAATGTGCCTTTACCTGCACCACTTGAGCCATCAATGGTGATGACGGGCAGGCTTGCGGTTAGATCAAAAGACGGTTGCGTTAAAGTTTGTGACATGCCATTTTTATAAACAAAGCAAAAATAGTCGTATATTTTACGCCTGAAAGCTATTTTATACAAGTAATTTGACACAAGGATTGACTAAATTGCGTCTCATTTTTTACCAATAGAAAAATGCATAAAAAAGGCGCAAAAAATGAGAAATGCACCGATACGCAGAGTAATGATTAACCATTGTGCGATAGAAGAAAAAAAGCTATCGACTTAAAGGATTAAGCATAAGCTCACCTTTAACAATCGCTGGCTTTTAACGATCACCGACTAAAACTGCCAGAGCTTTCAGAATTTCCAAAATTTATAGCGTAAAGGTGGGTTTATCTGAGTTGATATGACCCGCTAACAGGCGGTCGACTTCATTTTTGATGCGTAAACCTGCTTCATCTTTGCCAAGCTGTAACGCATAGCCTGCGGGGCGCTGTGCTTGTGCGCGGTGGTTGACCCACACCACTTTACCATGTAGCGGCATTCTCTCACTCGAATTTGGCAAAGTAATTGCCACAAAGGTTTGACTGCCTAGTTGTTGCTGTTGGTTTGTAGGAATAAATAACGCACCGTTTTCAATAAAAGGCAGATAGCTAGCATACAATTTTTCGATCGTATCATAGTTAATGGTGGTGATACCGCCACGAGATGGCATTGCCATAATCACTGTTCCTTTTACTAACGCATGGGGTTACCAACGCATGGTGAATGATAAATAATATAGATAATTGGGTAATATAGATAATTAAATAAATTAGCAATCAAGCATGGTGCTAAAAATTTTATCATAGCATAACTTATCTTGAATATGTTGTTGTCTATCTTGCCAGATTTGATCGATGACCTGTTGTAACTGGCTAATTTGCTTTAATGTAGGTGGTGGCTGCAGCTTGCCAAAATCCAAGTCATTGGATGACGCTGAGATACCGACGGCAAATTGCCCCAATGGTACTAATAAGGCTTGCGACAAGTATAAAAAGTCCGTCAATGTCAGCGTTTTTTGCCAATAGTTGCTGGCTTGTACAGGCATACGTTGCCCACTACGAACCGCTTGAAAGCTGTTTATCCAAGTTTGGCGGTGTTGATACCATTCGCTGTTTAACATTTGTAGTGCTAAAAAAGGCGCATAACCAGACAATTCACTCACTTGTTGTAGCGTCGCAGTATCGGTATTTGGCAATAACTGCTGCATCGCTTGCATTGACTGATCGGGGGTCACATGACTCACCGAAAATGCCTGTAGCCGCGAGCGAATCGTTGGGAGGAGCTGCGAAGGGCTATCGCTAATTAACAGCATCAACACATTTTCGGCAGGCTCTTCTAAGGTCTTAAGAAGCGCGTTACTGGCTGCTAGGGTCATCGCATCCGCTTGGTGAATAACCACAATTCTTAATCCGCCACTCGATTGCGTGACAAAAGGCTGTAATTCCCGAATTTCGTCAATCTTGATGCTATAACCTGACTGATGGGTTGGGGCTTGCGCCACGAGGGCGTTGTTTGCTTTAGGTTTAGGCGACGCGTCACGCGCCACGGTGGGTGTGGGAATTTGATAAAGATCGGGGTGGGTATTGGCGATCAGCCATTGGCAACTTTGGCATTGCCCACAGGCAGTTGTGACACCTTGTTCATTGTCCCGTTGATTCTCACACAAAGCCCATGCGACAAACCGATAAACAAAGGCGCGTTTCCCCGTCCCTGCATTGCCTGCAAACAACATTGCGTGCGGCAAGGCATGTAGGTGGGTGGTCAAATACTGCCAAGTTGGCTGTTGCCACGGCAATAAATCCATAAACAGCCACTGCTGTATCACCTGTTGGCTCACGGGATCTGGATAGTAGTATTGGGTTACTTCATTGGGTGTTGATTCGACATTGGGTTGTTTGGGGCTTTTTGATTGAGAGGTGATAGTCGATGCCATAGAAAAAAATCAGTCAACAGAGTAACCATAGTATAATCGCTGCAGCTAGATAATCAATTAGGATAATCGGTCAGGTTGTTTTCTTGAAGACATGAATGCGGTAACACGTCGGGTTATTTTATCCCTTACTGTCTTTAAACCTTGGCCCATAAGATTTTTGTTGCAAATAAATGATGGATTTTTTTTGATGAGTCGATTAAATTTTCATCTTAAGATATCTATTTTCGTACTTTTTCTTATAGTTGTGATTCACCCTATTTAAAAAAACGATTCAATTTTCTGTTTACTTCGAGGTTAGTTTGACGAATTTATCGCAACCTAATAATCAAGATACGTTACTCAATGACCAACATCATTATGATGCGGCGGATATGGCAGACCAATTAAAGGTGATGCCAACCTTAGAAGCGCGTTTAACTACTATTTTAAACGAAATCAATGCGCTGCGTGATTTTCCGCAAGTTACCCTATTTAAACAACTGCTAGATACCCTGCGCAACCGTGCAGATGATGCTACAACCGCCAATGAGCAGATGGCGCTATTTGTTCGGCTACTACGCGGCAATCGTGTGTGGGCAGAAGGGTTTTGTGTGTTTATGCTTACCTTGATTAATCGTTATCGTCAGGTGTCGCTATACACGGATTTGGGTATCTTGTCAGATGCTGGCTTTACTTCACAATTTTTTGACTTGGTCGGTGAAAAGCTATTACCCTCCGTACCTGATGACCGCGATTTGATTGCGCTATTTAATGCGTTTTTTGCCACACCAAAAACCCGCTACTGGGTGCGCTTAATCCATGAGCGTTGGTGGATTGAACTGATACTCATCCTTAAAGTACCTGCAGGTAAAGAAGCGTTAGTGCAAGCGCTTGAAGCCAATGTGCTCAAAGCCATTACTATTTTAACGGCGCGTATCAACGGCATCGGGCTCAATGCCGATTTAATAAAGGCATTTCCCAATCCGATTGACAACCAAGATACTTTCATTGCGCTGAATCGCGAAGTCGCTGAATTTGTCAGTCAATACCAGCTCAGCATGCAGCCAGGGGATGAACAAGCGATGCCCCAGCCTGAGGTGGATAGCAGTCAAATTTTAGTGTTGACCGACCAAGCCCGCACTATTATGCAAAACATCCGTCGCCGTATTCATCGAACGGGTATTACTGTGCGTACCACCAATATGTTGGTGCGCCTTGAGCAAAGCCTGCAGCGTCTTGAATTGTTGGTGTCACTACTATCTGACAACGATCATATCAAGAAAAAAACCATCATAGAGCTTATTAATACATTGTATGAAGATTCATACCACCGCAGTAGTTTTAGATATTTATTTGGCATCAATACCGCGCTGTTGTCTCGCCGTGTGACTGAGACTGCCAGTAAGGTCGGCGAGCATTATATCAGTACCGATAAAGCGGGTTATCGCCGTATGTATAAAAAAGCGGCATTGGGTGGTTTACTCATCGGCTGTATGGCGACCCTTAAAATCCTAGGGAAAACCCTACCCTTGGCACCGTTTGGCGTGGCTTTTTTAAACAGTATGATTTATGGTCTTGGCTTTGTGGCAATTCATATCATTGGCGGCACAGTGGCGACCAAACAGCCTGCCATGACAGCTGCCGCCATTGCTTCAACCATCTCAGAGGTAAAAGGGCGCAAAGCGGCGCAATTTACCAAGCTGACCGAATTGGTCGTTGATATCATGCGCACCCAATTTATTGCCATTATGGGTAATATTTCAATTGCAATGCCGATTGCGCTACTGATTTCATCCATGTGGCTGTATGGGCTGGGTCGTCCGTTAACATCGGAAGCTAGCGCAGAGCACTTGCTGCATGATCTCAACCCGTTTACCTCGCTTGCTATCTTTCATGCCGCGATTGCTGGGGTGTATTTGTATATTTCGGGATTGATTGCAGGCTATTACGATAATCTTGCGGTACACAACAAAATTGGTGAGCGTATCCGCAACCATCCTACTCTCAAACGGATAATGAGACCTGTGACGTTATTGCGTTTTAGCGATTTTATCGAGCGCAATCTGGGTGCGATTATGAGTAACTTTTTATTCGGTTGCTTTTTGGGTAGTACGGCGACCATCGGTTATATTTTTGGCTTACCGCTCGATATTCGCCACATTGCCTTTGCGTCTGCCAACTTTATTCACGGGATTTTTAACATTTATGCCAACACGGGCGAGTTTCCAGAAATCGGTATTATTTTGGTTAGCCTATTTGGAGTGATGGTCATCGGTATGATTAACTTGTTGGTGAGTTTTTCACTCGCCTTAATGACCGCCCTACGCGCTCGTAATGTGAAAGTCTTTGAGTGGAAATTCTTATTTGAATTGGTCGCTTCGCATTTGATGACCCAACCCTCTGACTTTTTTATCCCGCGTAAACATCCGATGAACTATGCGCTCATCGATAGCGATGGTAATATTATCTATGATGATAAACCGATTGCAAACGATGGTAAAAATAACAAGGGACATAAAACTGCCCTGACATCACAGCCAGAAGAACATCCGCATGCTACTACGCCCCATATCGACAATATCAGTCATACGGAAAAACTGACCGATGAAGAAATTGCAGAGAAAAAACAGGCAATTAAAGAAAAAGTGGTGCAAAAGGCGGTCGATAATATCACCCCAAATGACACGGCAAGTAAGCTACCTAAATAACCGATGAAACACTGAACACGATAGAAATATGATGACTTTTTTGGAAACTACAATGAACCAACCTGCGACCTCAATAAGTCCGATTCAATTGGCTCATCGGTTAAATGAGCTATTAAAAATTAATGAATTCCAAGATTATTGCCCCAATGGTCTGCAAGTAGATGGTGGACAGCCGATACAGCACATCCTCACCGGTGTCACAGCCTCTGAGGCATTGATTGAACAAGCGATTGCGCACAACGCCCAAGCGATTTTGGTGCATCATGGCTATTTTTGGAAAGGGGAACCTGCGCCGTTAATTGGCATGAAAGGCAAGCGTATTCGTTTGTTGATGCAACATGGTATTTCCTTACTGGCTTATCACTTACCGTTAGACGCCCATCCCCAATTGGGCAATAACGCCCAATTAGCGCGAGCGCTGGGCTGGACTGATTTGTCGCCACTATACCCTGACGAAAAACACCCGATAGGTAATATCGTGGATTTAGCAGCGCCGTTGTCGATTGCAGCTCTCACCAACAAACTATCGTCTACCTTAAGCCGTCCGCCCCTACATTTATCCGGGGGTAATCAAGCAATTTCGCGCATCGGTCTGTGTACGGGTGGCGCACAGGATATGATTGAGCAAGCGGCACAAATGGGTTGTCAAGCCTATATCTCCGGTGAAGTGTCAGAGCGAACCACTCACATAGCCCGTGAGCTAGGTATTGATTATTTTGCTTGTGGACATCATGCCACTGAGCGAGGTGGTGTGCTGGCATTGGGGAATTATGTCAAAGAAAATCTTGCCTTAGCCGTTGATTTTTTCGATATCGATAATCCCGTGTAAAATTGGGCAGTTTATTGACTAATTATTACCCGTTAATTGCATTTTAGCGGGTTTTTTACGCTTTTTATCATAAATTTGCCTTTCGTTACGTTCAAAAACATGACGCGTAACTTTAATTTCAATACAATACCCCCATTGTTTTATATAACTAACTGTATTGCCATGCAGTAAATATTGTTATTGTTTATTTATTTTATGCGTGCCATACGTTAACCTACGTTAAATTCTTTAGGTAAGCGCTTGGGCTTATTAAACAATTTTTAATTTGCCAGTACTTACAAAAATTTTAACCGTCTTACGGTTTTTAATTGATTATTATTTATTTCGATAGTTCTCTACGATGGATAGGGAATTATCACCGTCCTAGGTATAAGGGGAGCCAACCTGTTTGGCTCTTTTTTTAGCGTTAAGTTAATAACGACCTATTTTGGATGGAAGCTTTTTTGTTAAGATTTAGGATAGAGTTAGATAGTTGGAAGCCATGTACTTATTTGGCTTGTCTGACTGGTGCTTATTTTGACTAGTACTAGGTTTAACTGGTGCTTAGTTTGATGGGTACTAGGTTTAACTATCGATTCGGTTCTTAGTTTCATAAAATGTTTTCATTTGGCATAGTTGTTTTTTATTAATTTAACGTATCTAACGTATGTGCACCGTGGAGTGACACATGCCGCTAAACTCATCATTTGAGTATTGTGATGATTTGGCTTTGACCTATCCTGCCTCGATTTCGATGTCGGTCAAAGCATTTTTAAGCCCTTTAACTTTATACCCGTTTCAACACCCTTTATTACGCTTTAGTAAATACGCGACCCAATTTAAACGCTTGCAATTCTTCCCGATTCAATTCAAGCCTTGTTTGGGTGGGGTGATGTCGCCAAAAACTACCCAGTCGCGTGTGCCAGCGGTGCCTAGCCATGTGCAAGATTTGGCGCAACTGGCTAATCCGTCCACTAGTCTCATTGGGCGCTTTATCAAGCCGTTAAAATGGTTGGGCGCCAGTAAAAAGCTGGTAGTTGTGATGGGGATTGGTTTGCCCTTAGCTTATGTTGCCACCCAGATGGGCGTTACTGACAAAGTCGACAATGGCAATCCTAATACCTTTGCCTCACCTACTAGCGTGGTTGCAGCACCAAAAATGGCGACCTTTGATAGTATCCTATCTCAAAAGCAGCTGCGTATTGCCACCGTCAATGGTAATACTACTTATTTTGCTCAAGATGGTTTTGAGCACGGCTTTGGCTATGATGTCATGCGCCATTATGCCAAGCGATTGGATGTCACCCTAAGCACACAAGTATTTGCCACTGATGCGGACGCGATGGCGGCTGTCAAAACAGGCAAAGCCGATGTCGCCTTAACCAATGTGTCGGATCACCAAAACGCCACCGCCACTGCGTTATCATCGCTGAGTCTAAGCTGTGACAAAGATTATTTATCAAAGCAGGGTCTCAACGAACATGTTGCCATACAGCTAAACCCCAATGATGTCAAACTCAACGACGATGTAAAAAACTTCCTTTGTGGCGGTCAATCGCTCACCCGTAATCAACATTTAGCCGCGTTTTATAGTCAAACACCATTGGCAGAGCCGTTTAATCAACAACATTTTGCCGATACCATGACACGCGTGTTGCCCATTTATGAACCATCTTTTAAGCAGACAGCAAACAAATACCGTCTTGATTGGCAACTGCTTGTGGCAATGGGGTACCAAGAATCGCATCTGGATGCAGAAGCCACTTCGCCAACGGGTGTGCGCGGTATCATGATGTTGACCAATGCCACTGCAAATGCGATGGGCGTTGATAATCGGACTGACCCGACCCAGAGTATCCAAGGGGGCGCTAAGTATCTAAGTCAGCTGCAACATGAATTTGCCCAAGTGCCAGCATCGGATCGAGTATGGTTTACCCTAGCGGCATACAATATGGGTCCACAAGCGATTAAAGATATCCAGCAGATTTTGGAAAAGCGCGGTATTGATGGCAACAATTGGGCAGCCGTGTATCAGTATTTAAAAGTTAATAGTCAAAGCAATAGCCGTTATGTGCAGTGCTTAGATTACGTCACCCATATCCGCAGTTATTTGGAGGCGTTAAAATTAGATAAAGTCAATAATCGTCAATTGACTTGATGGTTTTGCGTATAAAAACTAAACATTTTCAAAAAAGAATGGTTTAACGCCATTCTTTTTTTTATGCTATCACTTTGTCGTTTTTAAAAATTACTGAATTTATTGTTAATATTATTAATCTAAGGATAGCACGTGACCCAGCTTCAGAATCAGCCCCTCACTCAATCAAGCACTCAGCCTGTTTATGCCACCCAATACCGTATTTATTTAGAAGATACCGATGCAGGCGGGATTGTATATCACGCCAATCATTTAAAGCTGTTTGAGCGTTGTCGTCGTGATTGGTTACGGGAATTGGGTATGACCAGTTATTTTTATCAAGCGCATTCAGCCGACGCTGTGAGTCAAGACGTTACTCACCATAGCGATAGTGGCAAACCTGATATCCAATTTGTAGTGAGCCAAGCCAACATCCGCTATTTGCGTCCGATTCTGCTTGATAGCGAAGTCACCGTTGTGATTGAGACGGCAGACTGCAAATCTGCATCATTACAGCTTGAGCAACGGATTTATGATAGCCACCAACAGCTTTTAAGCCAAGCCGAGATAAGTATTGTATGCGTGGCTACTAGTAAAGATGAAAAAGGGCAAACCCAAGTTCGCCCTACCCGTTTGCCCAAAGCGTTTGTGCAGCTGCTGCAGCTCGCTCAGTAAATGTATGATTGTCCTGTCTTACAAAGGTTATTTTGCTTTACAAGTTTGACAGGTAACTTGCTCATCTTCTAGGCGGTATGCCATCATACTGCCGCCCCACACACACCCTGCATCCGTGGCTCTGGCATTTGCCAAATCGACTTTGGCTTTTAGCGCCGCCCAGTGACCAAATAAGATTTTACGTTCGCGCGGCACTTGCCATTCAAACCATGGACGAAACCCCTCTGGCATTTTATCATCCAAACTGGATTTAAAGCTAAACTCTAGCGTGCCGTCCATTTGACAAAGGCGCATACGGGTAAAATAATTGCAAATCGCCCGCATACGCGCGTAGCCTGTCAGCATATTTGACCAAGGAACAGCGGTATCGCTATACAGGTTTGGCAGCAGTCTATCGAGTTGCCATAAGCTACTTCGTAGCTGAGTTTGCAATTCTGACGCATGCATGGCTGCTTGGGTGATACTCCAGTTTGGCGGGATGCCTGCATGCACCATCACGGTTTTATCATTGGGATAGACAAGCAGCGGCTGGCGACGAAGCCAGTTGAGTAATTCATCACAATCTGGGGCGTCAAAAATCGCTTGTGTTCTATCCTTTTTTTTGATCTTTATGACACCACGCCATACCGCGATCAAGTTAATATCATGATTGCCCAACACCATTTCGGCAGCACCAGCTTGGCAAAGACGTTTTACCAGACGCAGCGCGCTCAGCGAGTCTTCACCGCGTGCCACGATATCGCCAACAAACCATAATTTATCTTGCTGTTCATCAAACCCAATTTGCTTGAGCAGTGCCTGCAAATCGGCATAACAGCCTTGAATATCGCCAATGACAAATTGATGTCGAAAACCCATAACACCTCATATATCTTCAAAGTAAAATTTTAAACAGCTACAAAAAAATTAACCATTTGCCGCGATGCTGTTTGCCGCTATACCATTAGCCGCGATGCCATTAGACAAGGTCACAAAATCTTGTACTGATAACGTTTCAGGACGCGCCAGTGGATTAAGCCCCCATGCCACAAGCTGGGGTTCTGTGACCGCAGGCAAAATCGGCGATTTTTTAAAAATCGCGCGCAGTGTTTTACGGCGATGATTAAATGCCTCACGCACCACAAGGGCAAACAGCTTTTCATCGTCAGCCACAATCGGTTTTTGTTGATAAGGTCTGAGTCGAAATACCGCACTCGTCACTTTGGGTGGGGGGTTAAATGCCCCATTTGGCACCGTCAGTAAATAATCAGTTTCACAATAATACTGCATCATGATGGATAAGCGACCATATTCTCGGCTATCCACCGCTGCGGTGATGCGATCCACCACTTCCTTTTGTAGCATAAAATGCATGTCTTCAATGACATCGGCAAAACTTAGTAAATGAAACAATAACGGCGTAGAAATATTGTATGGCAAGTTACCGACAATGCGCATTTTCTTGTCGGTGGTAGCATTAGGGTTATCGCCAATGACTTGTTGGAACAGCGCACGGTAATCCACTTCCATGGCATTGGCTTTGACAATGGTTAAGCCATCATGGCTATTGGCGCCAATACGAATGCGCAAGCTGTCTGCCAAATCGGTATCAAGCTCGACAACGGTCAAGCGATTGACTTCCTTGAGTAGCGGCTCAGTAATCGCGCCCATGCCTGGACCAATTTCAACCATCAAATCATCGCGACCTGCATGAATACTGTCAATAATTCTCCCAATAATCACTTGATCGTGTAAAAAATTTTGCCCAAAACGTTTTCTAGGCTGATGGGATAAAAAAGCAGAGACCGTCACTCAAAACATTCCTATAAAAATGAAATAATTATCAATGTTGTGCAGTATACGATAACCCTCACCGTCATCAGACACAAATCACTATTAAACTGCTCATTATAGCATAGCTTGACGCTCCATTATGACAATTTCATGACAACTCTAGACTATGGCAATAGGATAGCAATAGCTTTGCAACAGCATGACAACAATCTGCCCAATCGCTCAATTTGAATTTTTGTAGTTCATGTCATGCTACAAATTTTTGATGGGTCTATTTTTTGATAGGTCAATCGCCTGTCGAATTCTGATGACTAAGTTGTTATAATGCAACAAATTTAACTAACCCTTTATTTAGTGAGCATTGTATGGGCTTTAATTGTGGTATCGTCGGACTGCCAAATGTTGGTAAATCAACCCTGTTTAACGCATTGACCAAAGCTGGGATTGCGGCAGAAAACTTCCCGTTTTGTACCAAAGATCCCAATACTGGGATTGTGCCTGTACCCGACCCACGTCTCAAACAACTTGCCGATATCGTCAAACCTGAGCGCGTTGTGCCCACCTCAATGGAATTTGTGGATATTGCCGGTCTGGTGGCAGGCGCATCCAAAGGCGAAGGTATGGGTAATCAGTTCTTAGCCAATATCCGTGAAACCGATGCGATTGCCCATGTGGTGCGCTGCTTTGATGATGACAACGTGATTCACGTTGATGGACGCGTCAACCCATTATCCGATATCGAAACCATCAACACCGAACTTGCCCTAGCTGACCTTGAAGCCGTCAGCCGTGCGATTATCAATGTCGGTAAAAAAGCCAAAGGCGGTGATAAAGACGCCAAAGCCATGCTGGATGTGTTTAACAAAATTGAGCCATTTTTAGCCGATGGTAAGCCTGCGCGCATGGCAAATCTGGATGAGGATGAGAAAAAAATCATCCGCAGCTATGGTTTAATCACCCTAAAACCCACCATGTATATTGCTAACGTGAGCGAGGATGGCTTTGACAACAATCCTTATCTTGACCAAGTACGTGAGTTTGCGGCAAAAGATGATGCGTTGGTGGTCGCGCTATGCAACCAAATCGAATCTGAAATCGCCCAGCTGGATGACGATGAAAAACAAGAGTTTTTAGAAAGTATGGGTATGACTGAAGCAGGGCTTGATCGGGTGATTCGCGCAGGCTACGAGCTGCTTAATATGCAAACGTATTTTACCGCAGGGGTCAAAGAAGTGCGCGCTTGGACGGTCAAAGTGGGTGCCACCGCACCAGAAGCAGCAGGCGTGATTCATACTGACTTTGAGCGTGGTTTTATCCGTGCCGAAGTGATTGCGTTTGATGATTTTATTGAATATAACGGTGAAAAAGGCGCGGCAGCGGCCGGTAAATCTCGCCTTGAAGGTAAAACCTACATCGTGCAAGATGGCGATGTCATGCACTTTAGATTTAATGTCTGATTGTGCACGCATACGCCGATTGATATAAATAGGCAATTTTAGTTGCCTATTTTTTGCAAGTTTATTTTTTAAAAATGCTTGACTTGTATTGCAAGTCACTATCTTAATCCCTATAATATGCGTTCGTAATTTTGAGAGCCCTCGTTTCCCAGACACTCACTCTCAACTATTAACTCAAAAAGGTTTTTAAACATGAAAACTATCAGTGCTAAACCACATGAAGTGACACACGATTGGTACATCGTCGACGCTGAAGGTAAAACATTAGGTCGCTTGGCGAGCGAAATCGCATCACGCTTACGTGGCAAGCATAAGCCTTCTTACACCCCTCACGTTGACACAGGCGATTATATCGTTGTGATTAATGCTGAGAAAGTTGCCGTGACTGGTAAAAAAGCGCAAGACAAAAAATACTACCGTCACACCGGTTACCCAGGTGGTATCAGAGAGACTAACTTTACTAAACTTATCGCACACAAACCTGCTGACGTACTTAACAAAGCCGTTAAAGGTATGTTGCCAAAAGGTCCATTGGGCTATGCGATGATTAAAAAGTTAAAAGTTTACTCAGGTACTGAGCATCCTCATACTGCTCAACAACCTCAAGTATTAGATATCTAAGGAGTAACACATGGAACGCAATTACGGTACAGGTCGTCGTAAAACTTCAACAGCTCGTGTGTTCTTATCTGCGGGTACAGGTAACATCGTCGTCAACGGTAAACCACTTGATCAATACTTTGGTCGCGAAACATCAGTAATGGTTGTACGTCAACCTTTAGAATTACTAGATGCTGCTAGCAAATATGATATCTATGTGACTGTAAAAGGTGGCGGTATCAATGGTCAAGCAGGCGCGATTCGCCACGGTATTACCCGTGCATTGATCGAGTCAGATGAAACTTTAAAACCAGCGCTTAAAGAAGCGGGCTTTGTGACTCGTGACGCGCGTGAAGTTGAACGTAAAAAATTGGGCTTACGTAAAGCACGTAAACGTCCCCAATTCTCAAAACGTTAATATTTTTCGTGGTCGAAATTCTCGTATCGACCGCGTTTTTTGGCGTTTACAAAAAAGACTCTTGTTTACTGCAAGGGTCTTTTTTATTTACCTTAGGTAATTTATTTTATTGCAAAAATAGCATAAAATAGCAAAATTAGCGTAATTTAGGCACAGCTAAGGTGGCAATTCTGTAACAACTGATTTACAATAGCCACAAACCCAGTGTGGGAATATGGTTACCCACTTCATTAATCTGGAGGAGTTCTTAATGAGCCATGCCGAAGGCGTCGACGTTAAGCGTCGAAGAGTTTTAATCGCATCCACTGCCGCTATGGGCGCAGTCGGTGTCGCTGCTATTGCTACGCCGTTTGTGCGTTCATGGTATCCAAGTGCAAAAGCAGAAGCTGCGGGCGCACCTGTTAGCCAAGACCTAAGCAAACTCGAAGCAGGACAAATGATTGTTATCAAATATCGTGGTAAACCAATTTATCTTGTCAAACGTACCAAAGAGATGATGGATAATTTATCAAAAGTAGAATCATCACTTGCCGATCCAAAATCAGAAGGTTCATTACAACCTGACTACTGCAAAAATAATAGCCGCTCAAAAGACAATAGTGAAGTTCTAGTGTGTGAAGGGGTTTGTACTCACTTAGGTTGTGCACCAGGTTATCGTCCTGATGTCGGCGCAGCAGATTTGGGTGGCAGCAGTTGGGTTGGCGGATTTTTATGCCCCTGTCACGGTTCAAAGTATGACTTAGCTGGACGTGTTTTTAAGGGTCAACCTGCGCCTCGTAATTTGCCAGTTCCTGAGTATAGCATCAGCGGTACTATCTTAACGGTGGGGGCATAATATGAGTGCAAAGAAATTTATGCATTGGGTGGATGCGCGCTTTCCAGCGACAGAAACTTATGAATACCATATGTCAAAGTATTACGCACCAAAGAATTTCAACTTTTGGTACTTCTTTGGCGTGTTATCTATGGTGGTATTGGTCAATCAGTTAGTGACGGGTATTTGGCTAACCATGATGTTCAACCCAAGTGCAGAAGGCGCATTTGCTTCTGTAGAATACATTATGCGTGATGTACAAGGTGGTTGGTTAATCCGTTATATGCACTCAACTGGTGCTTCGGCATTTTTCGTGGTCGTGTATCTGCATATGTTCCGTGGCTTGTTGTATGGTTCATACCAAAAACCCCGTGAACTGGTTTGGCTCATCGGTATGGGTATCTATCTGTGCTTAATGGCAGAAGGTTTCTTCGGTTACTTATTACCTTGGGGTAATATGTCTTTCTGGGGTGCCCAGGTTATTTTAAACCTACCAGCAGCGATTCCATTTATTGGTGATGCATTGGGAGAATGGGTAAAAGGTGACTATATCATCTCTGGTATTACCTTAAACCGTTTCTTCGCCTTGCACGTTGTTGCGATTCCTTTGATTTTAGTGGGTCTGGTATTTGTTCACTTGGTAGCATTGCACCATGTTGGTTCTAATAACCCAGATGGTATCGATATCAAAAAACTTAAAGATAAAAATGGTGTACCCCTTGATGGTGTGGCTTTCCACCCATATTACACCGTACATGATATGATTGGTATCGTGGTATTCTTTATCATTTTCTTTACTGTGGTATTCTTCTTCCCAGAAGGCGGCGGTTTCTTCCTTGAGCCACCAAACTTTGAAGCAGCAAACCCACTTAAGACACCTGCTCACATTGCCCCTGTTTGGTACTATACGCCTTTTTATGCGATGTTACGTGCAACCCCATCTATGTTTGGTTCAGCCCTGCCGGGTGTTATTGTGATGGCAGCATCAATTGCTATTTTATTTGTATTGCCTTGGTTAGACAAATCGCCTGTGCGTTCAATGCGTTATAAAGGTATTTTGTCAAAAATTGCGCTTGCTATCTTTGTTGTTAGTTTCTTGATCTTAGGTTACTTAGGGGTAATTCCATCAAGTGATACCGCAACGATTGTGGCACGTATTTGTACTATTTTGTATTTCTTGTTTTTCTTGCTAATGCCAATCTATACATCGATTGAAACTTGCAAACAGCCACCTGAACGTGTAACTGGAGGTCACTAATGAAAGCGGTTAAAAAATTAGTTGCTGGATTGGGTTTGACAGTTGCACTAGGTTTGGGCGCGACAGCCGCACAAGCTAGCGAAGGCGGCTGTGGCACTTACAAAACAGTTGATGGTAAAGAAGCGCATTTGGCTTGTGAAACCGCCCCTGTAGATTTGACCAATAAAGCATCTATTCAACGTGGTGCCTCATTATTTATGAGTTACTGTGCAGGCTGTCACTCAGCGCAATATGTTCGCTACTCAAAAATGTATAAAGACTTGGACATTCCAAAAGAGTTGGTGGAAAAATACTTGATGCTGACCACTGACCAAGTCGGTGACCATATCAATGCAGGCGTAGACCCAGAGCTTCAAAAGGCTTGGTTTGGTGCACAGCCACCTGACTTGTCACTTGAAACCCGTCTACGTGGTAATGATTGGGTTTATACGTACTTGTTAGCCTTCTATGAAGATCCAAGTCGTCCTTGGGGTGCCAACAATATCGTACTGCCGAATGTTGCCATGCCGTTCGTCCTTCATGATATGCAAATGAACACCTCAAAAGAAGAATATCGTCGTAATATTGGTGATATCGTCAACTTTATGGCGTGGATGGCAGAGCCGCAAGCGCACCAACGTAAAGTATATGGTTTTTGGGTCATCTTATTCTTACTTGCGTTATTAATTCCAGTATACTTACTCAATAAAGAATTTTGGAAAGACGTTAAATAAGGGTTCATATAAGAAAAGGTAGCTTAGGCTGCCTTTTTTTATGCGCATCTATTGCTTGATTGGTACGATAACTTTCACAGTTATTGCTAATTCAGTCATTTTAAGCTAGGCTTATCCTTTACGCTGATACAGCTTATTATTTTTAACTATGTTGACCCCTACTTCGAACACCCCGTTGATTTATGCCGATGATGGCTACCTGAGTCACCAATTAAGACTGGTTTTACTTGAGAAAAAAATAGAATTTAGTGAGACGAACATTCGTGATGATGAGGATTTTGCCGAAGATTTACCTGATATCAATCCTTACAACACGCTACCGGTATTTATTCATCGTGAATTGATTTTATATAACAATCGCATTATTTTTGAATACCTTGAAGAGCGCTATCATCAGAACAAACTGCTACCTGAAAATCCGATTGAAAAGGCACAATACCGTCAATTATGGTGGCGCATTGAGAAAGACTGGATTAAACTGGCAGATACGCTATTGACCCATAAGGATACCTTAGATGTCAACCAAGCAAAGATTGCAAGAAAGCAACTGACTGAATCTCTTGTTACCATAGCGCCGCTGTTTGCCCATAAAGCTTTTTTTCTTTCAGATACTATGGGTGTATGTGATTGCATTTTGTCATCGATTTTATATCGCTTAAAACCCATGGGTATTGAATTGCCGCTGCATCTGTGCCGTCCGTTGTATCAATATATGGATCGGATGTTTAATCGCCCAACCTTTAAAACTAGTTTAAAATAGTAATCATTAAAATAAGAGAATCATCATGGAAAACGACTTTCAACTCACCCCGACTCGCCCTTATATGGTACGCGCTATTTTTGAATGGCTTGAAGACAATAACCTAACTCCACATATTATGGTCGATACGACGCAGCCCAATGTCACCGTGCCTGTCGAATATGTGCAAGATGGTCGTATCGTACTTAATATCGCCAGCCGTGCCACAGGTAATTTGGTCATTAATAATGATTTTATTAATTTTCATGCGCGATTTGGCGGTGTTTCGCAAGAATTATGGGTACCGATGCAAGCGGTGATGGGGATTTATGCCAGAGAAAATTCACAAGGCATGTTCTTTGACCCAACGGAATACGATAATGCCCCGCAATCTGAAATCAATGCCAGTCAACCAGCAGAGTCCACCGACGCACAACGTCCAAAACGTGAGAACAAAGCAGGGTTAAAAATCTTGGATTAGTGCATTGTCACTGGCAATATGGGTTTAATTTTGTTAAAATAATCAATTACTTTTTTAGTTTTGAATAGGATAACCATAGTCATGGCACGTGTCACTGTAGAAGATTGTCTAGAAAATATCCACAACCGTTTTGATTTGATTCTTATTGCCAGTAAACGTGCGCGCCAAATCGCACGCGGTGTATCAGAACCTATGGTTGAGCGTGAAAATGATAAACCAACCGTACTTGCCCTGCGCGAAATCGCTGAGGGCCTTGTGACTAAAGAGATTTTAAATCAACCTGAGCGCGAATTGCCTAACAAATTTCACCATGTTGATTTGAGCATTTCAAGTGGTCATGGATTCTAATGGTAGCTTAAGCCACTGTTACTAGTTAGCGACTATTATTTTATAAAAAGTCACCTTTTTTAGGTGACTTTTTAGTTGAATGAAACGTGGAATGAAACGTGGAATTATATGTAACTTAGCTTGACAATTCGCAGTAATTTTGCGAATAATTAAGATATCTTTATAATACGTTTTTACTAACTTTAGCTGGTTTGATGCCAGCTATTTTTATCCAACCGTTTTTTATGATAGAGTTAACTGCTGACCAGGACAATATGAATTTTTTAGCAGGTTAAACCTATCGATCGTACGTTGAGGGCACATTTTTGAATATATCAACTTTACCAAAATTAAGCCATCCTGATGTGGATATTGCACAGTTTGACCTAATGCGTGTATTGGATTATTTGGATGATGCCGAACAGCAAATTGTTCTCAAAGCCTGTGCCTTTGGCGACCAAGCCCATATCAAAGATAAACGCAAATCTGGCGAGCCTTATATCACCCACCCTATGGCGGTAGCGGAGATTTTGGGTAGTTTTCGTATGGATGTCGATACCATTGTGGCGGCAATTTTGCATGATACCGTTGAAGATACCCCTACCACTGAAGAAGATTTGACCCGAGAGTTTGGCAAGGCAGTTGCCCAAATCGTCAATGGTGTTACCAAATTAAAATCCTCCAATGAAAAACACATCAATAAAGCCGCGACTTTTTATCGCATTATTACTGCAACGCTAGAAGACCCGCGGGTGTTGATTGTCAAATTGGCAGACCGCCTGCACAATATGACCACCATCGAAGCGGTGCCTGAGAAAAAACAACAGGCAACCGCACAAGAAACGTTGGATTTTTATGTGCCGTTTGCTCGTACCCTGGGGCTTAATGATTTAGCCGACTATATCGAGATTTTATGTTATCGCAGCCTAAATGCGCCTATGTATAACAAGTTATCAGATAAGCTTATGCAGCATGGTTTGGGGCGCACCTTTCAACAAGAAGCTATTCATAACTATTTAAATATCGTTTTGAGCCGACTGGATGTTAAAGGTTATGTCAAAGATGTCGATAATCGCGTGACTTTGTTTCGCCAGTTCTTTAAAAACCGCGGCGAAATCACCGATTTGCTGTGGCATTATGAATTTATGCTGGTCATGGATAAAGTGGAAGACTGCGACCAAATCGCCAAGTATTTTATCAATAAATACCAAATTGCGCCTGAGTGTATCGAAGACAATATCCGCCATCCGCGTGCGGGGGGCAACCAATCACTGACCATTACCTATAAAAACGGCCATGATACCATCAAAGTGGTCATTCTGACTAAAACCATGCTCAAAACCACCCGTTTAGGGATTTTGATGGGTGAAGCCGCATCGCCGCTTAGCCAGTCAGTGATTCAGGCCTCTCTACGCAATCTGCAAAACTTGATTGCCGACAATGAAAGCGATATCGAAGAGCAGCCATCTGATGCGGTGACGGTGGTTGATAAACTGATTGATTATCTTCACGAACGTAAAATTATTTGCTATACCCCAAACGGTGATGCTTATGAGTTGCCGCGCGGCTCCACAGCGCTTGACTTCGCCTATACTATCAGTACCCATATCGGTAACCGTGCAACCGGCGCTGAAATCAATGGCGTAGAAGCCAAACTGGGTACGATTTTGAAAACCGGCAATAGGGTCAAAATTCATACCGACCCCAATGCGATTCCAAAAGCGGAGTGGCTGGGTTTTGTGGCAACCAATAAAGCGCGGCGTGCCTTGTTTGAATGGTTAAAAGGCTTAAATCCAGAGCAAAAAGAGCACGAAGGTAAAACCGCCTTTGAGCGCGCGCTTAAAACGCAAAATCTTTCACTCGCTGATGTGAGTGATGAACAATGGCAATTGCTACTTGATTGGCGTGGCTTACAGGATAAAAGTGCGTTCTTTACGGAGTTTACCACAGGTAAATTGCTACCGCAGATTGCCGTTTCGCGCTTATTGACCCAAGAGCAGCTTGCCAAAAACCAAGCCAGCGCCCATGCCGCTAACCAACCGCAAAGCTTGATTGCGGATGCCGCCAATATGGAGATGAATTTTTCCAGCTGTTGTCATCCTGTGTATGGCGACCCGATTGTCGGGCATATTTCAAAAAATGGCTTGGTGGTGCATCGACATAAATGTTTTTCGATTGATGAAATTCGCCGTGTCAATGAATACCAAGTGATTCCGCTACATTGGCGAGTGTCTAACAGTGAGGATGAGATATCCAAGCGTATTTATTTTGATGCCGCGCTAAAAATTAATCAAAACCTGACCGATGAGCAAATCAGTGATTTAATCTTTATTGTACGTGATACTCAGGCGGGTTTTGAATATATCGAACAGCGTAATGGCTACACCTTGCTGTTCGTGGTGGTGCAAAGCCGTGACCAGATTGCAAGCTTAATTCAGCGCCTACGTACCTTCTTGGGCTACCCCAATATTGTAAGGCTGTATCAATGGAATGACGAAGTGCTACTTTCTCAGAGCCAAAACACATCTGCAGCAAAAAATAAAGATATTTTATAAACCCATCATACTGTAATAGGAAATAATATGAGCCGTGACATCATTCATACTGACAATGCGCCTGCTGCGGTAGGCACTTATTCACAAGCCGTGAAAGTTGATAAGACTGTCTATATTTCAGGTCAAATCGGACTTGACCCAAACAGCATGACCCTAGCCGATGGCTTTGTTAATCAGACCAACCAAGTCATGTCAAACATCGATGCTATCTGCCAAGCCGCAGGTGGTTCGCTTGCCAATGTGGTGAAGTTTAATGTTTCGCTCACCGATTTGGCAGATTTTTCTGCCTTAAATGAGATTTTTGCGGCGCGTTTGTCTGCCCCTTACCCTGCTCGTGCCGCGGTGCAAGTGGCAGCCTTGCCAAAAGGTGCGGTGGTCGAAATTGAAGCGATTTTGGTTTTAGATTGATTTTGGTTTTATAATGTTAACCCGCTCAAATGGAAGGTGAGTTACCAGACTTGCCTTTTTTTATGTCAAATTTTTGTCCATCTGACCACAGTTTAACGTATAGAATTGGGCTATAATTCAACCCTACAACAATTTTTAAAGGTGTGTTTTGCTAATCCAAGTTGCCTTACCTGTGCCCATTGATTCGGTGTTCGATTATCGCGTTGTGGGCGATGCGTTGCCCGCGATTGGCTGCCGCGTCCGAGTACCGTTTGGTGCGCGCAAATTGGTCGGCATTGTGGTGGCGCATATTGAGCACAGTCAGCTTACGCAAAATGCCATTAAACCTGTATTGGATATACTTGATGAGCGGCCGATTGTCGATGAGGCGTTGCTAAAACTCGCTTATTGGCTGTCTGCTTATTACTGCTATCCGCTTGGCGATGTGTTCGCTGTCATGCTGCCGACTTTGATTCGTCAAGGGATGACGCTTGACTACCGACAATTATGTTGGCAACAATTACGTGATGCCACTGACGAGGATTTTTCTGCCAGCGCAAAAAAGCAACGCCAACAATTTGCTTTATGTGAACTGGTCATCAACTCGCATGGCAATTTACATCGCAATTCGCATGGCAATGCCACAAAACTTGTAACTGAGTTTGCGCTGGTAGACAACGGTGTCGAGCCCGCTTATTTAAAAAAATTTGAGCAAAAAGGTCTGATTGCGCCTGTTTATCAAATGCCATCTTTACCCAAGCTTGCTAAGCTTGCCACCACACCGCTCACCTTAAATTTGCAGCAACAACAAGCGGTGCAAAAAATCACCCGCGCCTGCCAGCAGCCACACTACGAAGGTTTTTTGCTCAATGGGATTACGGGAAGTGGCAAGACCGAAGTGTATTTGCAAGTGATGCAAACGGTACTGGCGCAAGGCAAACAAGTGCTGATCTTAGTGCCAGAAATTGGGCTGACCCCACAGACCAGACAGCGATTTGCCGAACGATTTGACGCCCAAGTATTGATGTTACATTCGGGACTTAATGACACCGTGCGGCTTGATGGCTGGCAACAATGCCGACTGGGCTATGCGCAAATTATTATCGGTACCCGTTCGTCAGTGTTATACCCATTTGCCAATTTAGGGCTGATTATTGTCGATGAGTCGCATGACCAATCTTATAAACAGCAAGACTCACTGCGCTATCACGCCAGTGACGTGGCGCTCTATCGTGGGTTTCAGCTTAATTGTCCGGTGATTTTGGGTACCGCGACGCCATCGCTTGAAAGCCTGTATTTGGTACAACAAGGTAAACTCACCGAGCTTACTTTGACCCAGCGTGCAGGCGATGCCAAACCTGCCATTATGCAGCTGATTGATGCGCGCCAACAGGCATGGCAAAACGGTTTGGCGCAAAGCTTAATCCAAGCCATTCGGCAAACGCTGGACAAAGATGAGCAAGTATTGGTATTTTTAAACCGTCGTGGCTACGCGCCCATCTTATTATGTGATGCTTGCGGTTGGCAAGCAGACTGCCCGCGCTGTGATGCGCATTTGACAGTGCATTTTCAGCCAGTGGCAATGCTAAAATGCCACCACTGCGATTGGCAGCAAGCCATCCCAAATCATTGCCCCAGCTGTGGTAGTAGCAATCTTGACCCTGTGGGCATGGGTACTGCGCGGATGGTTGAAGGGTTAACTGAGCTTTTCCCCGATGTGCCTGTGATTCAGATTGACCGCGATACCACGCGTAAAAAAAACAGTTGGGAGCAAGTGTATCAGCGTATTGCTGATAATCCCAAAGCCATTTTGGTGGGCACGCAAATGGTGGCAAAAGGGCATCATTTCCCCAATGTGACCTTGGTAGCAATCCCCAATGCTGACCGCGGTTTTTTATCCTCAGATTTTCGCTCGCCTGAGCATACCGCCCAGCTGATTATCCAAGTGGCAGGTCGTGCGGGTCGTGCCGATAAAGCGGGTCTGGTACTGATACAAACCCTGCAACCTGAAAATCCGGCGTTACTGACTTTGGTACGTGAAGGATATCTAAGTTTTGCCCAGCAATTATTGGCTGAGCGGCGCATGTTGGGATTGCCGCCATTTACTTACGCTTGTTTGGTACGGGTGGAAAGCAAATCGTTAGAAAACAATCAGCAAATTTTGCATCAAGCGATGGCGCTGTTGCCATCACGCCAGCACATGACAGCCTTGGGCATTGCCATTAATGGCCCGGTGGATGCGCCGATGGCAAAGAAAAACAGTCGCTATCACTCGCATTTATTAATTTTGACCAAAACACGCCACGTTCGCCAGCAGCTATTGTCGGACTGGTGGCGACAGACGATTGCGTTGCCATCGGCAAAGTATGCCAGACTATCGATTGACATTGATCCGATGAGTTGGTCTTAACCTGACTTGCAAAACCATTGATTTTGCTAAAGCGCTTATTTCACACTGATGTTTAAATGGGCTTTTTTCAACTCGCTGATTGGGCTACAATTTAGCTAATTTTTGCCATTGATTAGGGTAAGTAAATAACAATGACCCCAAAACCGCTTCAAGATTCAAAGCAGCCTACTGATGTGCACCCTAATGCGCATAGTCATGGCAACAATCATCACCATAAGGACATAACAATGACCCCAAAACCGCTTCAAGATTCAAAGCAGCCTACTGATGTGCACC